>JANOPS010000650.1:0-9140 GCA_031421995.1 Gemmatimonadaceae bacterium | reverse complement strand
ACGCGAAGCCCAACTTTTTGCGCCTCGGCGACCTCGCGAACGGTGCGGGTGATGGTGCGATCGAGTGAATCGAGTAACGCCGGATCGGAGCTGCGCAGGTCGACGGTGAAGTACAGTTCTTGCGGCACCGCGTTGAAGATCTGACCGCCGTGAATCTGTCCGATGTTGATGACGGCGCCATCGGGCAAGGCCGGGAACGGCAACGCGTAGAGCCGATTGATCGCCTCGGCTACGGCCTTCACCGGCGTGGGCTTTCCGCGGGAGGCGAGGGTGTGTGCACCGGGATGGGTGAAGACATACTTCGTCCAATAAATGCCCAGCGCGCCATAGGCCACGCTGCCGTATGAGCCATCGGGCACAATGAGCAAATCCGGCTTGGGGTTGTGCTGCAGCCAGTACTCCATGCCCTTGAGGCCAAGCTCTTCCTGCACGGTGGCGATGAAGATGATATCGCCTTTGCTCTTGAACTTGGTGGCATTCATCGTGCGCAACGTGGCCAGCATGTTGGCTACCGAGGCGGTGTTGTCACCAACGCCCGGCGCAAAGAGGGTATCGCCAACGCGCCGAACCTTCGTGCTCACCTCAGGCGCGAACACGATGTCGGTGTGCGCGGCAATCACGATGGTGGGCCCGCCACCAGTTCCTTTGCGCACGCCGGTCACGTTGCCGATCGAATCGACCGACACCGCCAGCCCTTCCTTCTGGAAGACTTGCTTCACGTACGCCCCGCGCGCTTGCTCCAGGCGAGACTTGCCTGGCATCTCGGCGATGCGAATCCACTCCGCCACTTGCTGCGGGAACTGTTGCTCGAGCCTCGTCATGGCCGCCTTGACATCGGGGCGCTGGAGCAGCGCGGGGTCCCAGCTTGTCGGGAACTGCTGACTGTGCAGCGGCTGCGCGAGTGTGAGTATGAGTGTGATCGCACTCAGCGCGGCCATGGCGCAACGCGTCACCGGCTGTCGTATGCTGTTCATGCGGTTGCCGCCACGATCGCCGCCGTGGTCGCCACTTGCGCCGCTTGCATGGCCGCCGCTGAGGCCGCGAGCTCCGAGCCGGCAAAGGCAATAAGGCCGTGGCCCAGTCCCTTCAGCTTGTTGTTCCAGAGGATTTCCCCAGAGCCGGCATTCAGGCAAAACAGCTCGCCACCGGCCCCCGCGTACAGGGTGCCGTCGATCACGCAGATCGTGATGTACGACGCGCTGGACTTGAGTTTGGTACGCCAGATCTCTTCGCCAGAGGTCGAGTGCACTGCGACGACATGACCGCCGATTGCGAGGTAGATCGGCGTAGATTTGTGACGTGCCATGGTAGGGCTCCGGTTGAGGGGTCAACGGTAATCTACCATCGGCAGGGGGTCAGTCGCCTCCTGTCGCTGACCTCCCAAACGCTGGCCCAATGCGCGATGCGCGAGATACATTCGTGGAGCCTCGCGCCCCGAGGCACACCACCTCGGGTAGCCAGACCCTGAGTCCACCTCTCCCGCATCAAGGATTCCCCATGTTCGCCGCTTGTGCGTCGTTCCTCTTCGCCCTCCATGCCGTTCCGGTGCGCGATACGTACCCGCGACAGCCGATTGATGTGGAGCACTATCGCTTTGGCATCACGTTGTCGGATAGCGTGGACCGCATGGCGGGGCAGGCGAGCATCCGGATGCGCATCTTGACGCCCGGGGTGAAAACGGTCGCGCTGGATCTGGCGAATGTGACGGCGACGAGGCAAGGGCGAGGGATGGTGGTCGCGCGTGTGACCCGCGCCGACGCACCGCTTGTCTATACGCACACTGGAGATCGGCTCGTCATCACGCTCGCCACGCCGTCCACTGCGGGCGAAGTCGCGGAGTTGGTGGTGACCTATGCCGGCATCCCCGCCGAGGGCCTGTACATCAAGAAGAACAAGTACCAGGATCGCACGTTCTTTTCGGACAACTGGCCGACGAAGGCGCGCGAATGGTTGCCATTGATTGACCACATCGGTGACAAAGCGACGATGGAAATGGACGTCACGGCGCCGGCGCACTATCAAGTCGTGTCAAACGGTCTGCGTGTCGAAGCGACCGATGTCGCTGGCGGCAACCGGCGCACGGTGTGGCGACAATCGGTGCCCATTGCACCATGGCTCTACGCCCTGGGTGTGGCGCGATTTGCGGTGCAGCATGTCGGCGACTACAACGGGGTGCCGATCGAGACGTGGGTGTTCGCACAGGACCGCGATGCGGGCTTCTACGATTTTGCGGTCCCGACGAAAGACGCGCTGGCGTTCTACAGCGAGTTCGTCGGGCCATTCTCGTACGAGAAGCTGGCGAATGTGCAGTCGAACTCTGTGAGCGGCGGCATGGAGTCGGCGTCGGCGATCTTCTATTCGGCGGGCAGCGTCTCGGGCACGCGCCCGCTACGGTGGCGCAACGTGGTGATTCACGAGATCGCCCATCAGTGGTTTGGCAATGCGGTGACAGAGCACGATTGGAACGACGTGTGGCTCAGTGAAGGATTCGCCACGTACTTCACGCTGCTCTTCATCGAGCATGCGTACGGGCGCGACGAATTTGCGGATGGCCTGCGGAGTTCACGCAAGACGGTCGTGGACTTCTATGCCAAGACCCCGGACTATCGCGTGGTGCACGAGAATCTGTCGGACATGTCGAAGGTCACGAACGGGATGACCTACCAGAAGGGCAGCTGGACGCTGCACATGCTGCGCACGATGATTGGCGACGACATGTTTTGGGCGGGCATTCGTGACTACTACGCGCGACATCGAGACCAGACGGCCACCACGGCGGATTTCCGCAGGGCCATGGAGCGTGCATCGGGCAAGGATCTCTCCGCCTTCTTTCAGCAGTGGTTGTATCGGGGTGGTATCCCAAAGATTGAGGCCACGTGGCAATGGGACGCGGCCGCCAAGCAGGTGGTGGTTGATGTCGCGCAGACGCAGGGTGGGGAGCCGTTCCGATTGCCGATCGAGCTGGGCATCAACGTACCGGGCGAACCGCTCCGTATTGAACGGGTATCACTGGAGGGAAAATCGGGACGGTTCACGTTCGCCGCGTCTCGTGAGCCAGGAGGGGTCCAGCTTGATCCTCAGGTTCGGCTCCTGATGGATGGTATACTCAGCAAGCGCTGAGCCGCCTCGGAAGTCAAACGGCATGAAGACATGGCCATTACGTTCCCCTGCAACTCGCCCTCCTCAAACCCAAGCTCCTCGATGATTCGTCTACGTCTGACCGCTGTGGCTCTGCTCCTGACCGCAGGTGCCATCGAAGCAACAGTTCGTCTTCCGGCCGCGCACGCGAAGCCGGCGCCGGCGATGCGCCACTTGCGCCTCGTGCGGTCTTCCCCGGTGAAAGACACAGCACTGGCCTCGTCGCCGGATGCCATTCGTTTGTGGTTGTCTGAACCAACGGAATCCGGGATCTCAAAAATCACGCTGGCCTCGTCAAGCGGGCTGGCGGTACCTCTATCGGCGGTCACTCGTGATGCCGCGAAGGACGCGCCGTTGGTGGCGAAGATTCCCACACCGCTCGTGGCGGGCGCGTACGTCGTGACGTGGAAGACGATGTCGAAGGACGGACACGTGGTCAACGGCACGTTCGGCTTTCGCGTGGTCGCGCCCAAGTAGGCTGTCCGGTGGTGAGCGAATTCTCCTTTCGCGCGAACGAACTTGATCAGCCTCGCCCCTCCGGCGTCAGCGCCATGATGCGCATCCGCAATGGGGCCGAGTATCTGCGCGAGACGATTGAGAGTCATGTGGCGCACTACGACGAAATCGTAGCGGCGTACAACGACTGCAGTGACAACACCGAAGCGATTTTGCTCGAACTTGCCGAACGCTATCCGGGCAAGGTCAGGCCATTCCACTACCTTCCCACGGTGGTCTTGCCCTACAGCGAAGAACACAATCGCACGCCCACCGAATCGGTGCATAGTCTCGCCAACTACTACAACTGGACCATGGCGCGCACGCGGTTTGGCACGGTGGTCAAGTTAGACGATGATCACTTGGCGATTCCCAGTGCGCTCGCGGAAGCGGTGCGGTATGTGCGTGCGGACATTGCCCGTGGCGGACGCAAGCTCTACACGTTCTCCGGCATCAATCTGGTGCGCACCGGTGCGGCGACCGTCGCGGTCTACGACAATCTCCCCTTCGTGGGCACGGGCGACATCATGTATTTCCCGGTGTCGAGCAACATCACCTTCAAGCAGATCAACGATTTTGAGAAGATGGTGCTCGGCGGACCGCGTCTGCAGAAGGAGTACATCGGGCTGCTGTACTTCCACCTGAAACACGTCAAAGCGGACTTCGGCTTCGGAAACATGTCGCCGGCGCGCCGCGCCGAGGCGGTCAGCGAATTCCAGCGTACGCTGCGTACCGTGACTCTCGACGAGTTGCAAAGTGAGACGTACTACTGGGCGCAACGTCGCGGGTACAATCGGTTTGAATACTGGCTTCGCACCAACCCCGTCACGCAGGGTTTAGTATTCGCGGTGGCGAAGCGCCACGCACCGCTGCGGATTAGTCGTTTGAAACGGTTGCGACAGGATCTCGCGCGGATTGACTGGACCCGCGACTTGTACGAGCCACTCGGGCTAACGCCTGATCATTGACCGAGGGCGATCCGCGACGATCTGGCGTCGCGGGCCGACCGCGCGTGAGGCGCGTTGACAGCAGGTGCCGGTAGGCAGCCATTTTGCCCAAGGCCATGCGCCGCTGCTTTCGCAGAAAATACTTCACACCGCGATAGCCGCCCTGCCTGGAGAGCGTCTCGCCCACGCCTTCGATGTCACTCACGCCCATGCGGTCGAGGGCGAGCGGCGGGGTGATCGCAAGGCCCTTGCCCGTGCGCGTCACCCAGTAGCGGAAGAACATGTCGATCGGCGCGAAGATACCGTGCTGGAGATCGGCAAAGGCCTGCGCGCCGGCGCGCGACCAGAGCATGGTCGTTGTCCGCATGGGAAAATAGTGCGCGCGATACAGGGCGAGGTGGCCGAGACGTTGTAACGGCGTGGTGATCTTGAGTCCCGGTGAGGACAAGTGCACCACATGCCAATCGAGCGACGGCTGTTCCTCCAGCGTGCGCACGATGTCTGCCACGCCAGCGGCAAACCCGGGCTCCAGCACCGAGTCGTCTTCAAGGATCAGTGCGTGCGGCGCGTCGGTTTTGAGGAACTCGTGGACACACGCCAAGTGACTGAGCGAACACGCGACTTCGCCGCCCAGAAGCTCGCGGTCGAGAAATCCGACCGCACGCCGAGCGCGGTACTCGGGGAATGACTGCGCCAGTCTCCCACGCCCGTCCACGGCCGATACGCGCGTGAACGACACGCCCTCGCGGTCTAGCTCCGCGCGCATCTCCTGCATGCGCTTGTCGCTTCCGTCCAGGTTGATCACGTATGCGTGCGGCAGGGACATGGAACGCGGAAAAGGAATGGGTGAACCGACGGTGAGGAGCTGGCCTAGCGATTGTATTCGCTGAGCCAGTGAAACTGTCGCTCGGTCAGCTGGAAGTGCCGTGGTGTGCGAACCAACTCCACCCGCACCGAGTCTCTGCCGACTTTCGCCGCAAGTCGAAGGATGTTGGTGTCCGGCACCTCATAGCGCAAGGTGAACAGGAAGGTGCTGTCGCCGGGAATGGTCGACGTCCTCCACACGGCCGCCGCACGGACTGCTGTGTCCGCCTTGTACCGAAAGTACCCGCGTCCGTACCGACGCTGGAACACGGTATCGGCGGTCCCAATGCTGCCCGAGCTATTGCTGTCAAAAATAACGTCCTTCCATCGTGGGACGAAACAGCAGCAAGAGTCCGGCGACTGTGGGGCGATCCTTGAGAAAATCTGATAGGTCGGCGAGTCCGATGAACAGCCACGAGAAACGCATGGGAAGCAGATCGCCCAACGGCGTGGCCAGTTGACTGGTGGTTGGAAAGCCCATGTGCAGCGCGAAGATGCAGCTGGCGTCAGAGCCACCGGCACGGTCACGACGGTGCGCCCGCCGCGAACCCGCGCGCGCGAACCGTCAACCACCGCCCCGCATAGGCGGCTGGAGACACACGCTGGATCACCGTCCGCACGCGGGTACCGCGGAGAGGCACGGTGACTTCGACATCGACCGCGGCCATGGACGTCAGCCCGACATGCACCGGCATGTCACTCTGCGCATCGTAGCCCGAGCCAGCGTCCACCCAGCGGGTGGCCAGCAGGCGTTTGGTGCCTGCCGCATAGATCCGGACCTCCGCGCCCGCATATGCAGCGCGACCCTGCAAGTTCACCACACGAATCTGCAGCGATCGCTTTGCCGCTGCGGTCGGGAGATCGTTGTGCAGCACAGGATGTGACGCTTCGGCGCGAGAACCGGCGAGCGCCAGATCCAACGCGCCGTCGCCGTCAACATCAGCCCACTGCACGCCATGGCTCGCCGTCAGGGCGAGGATGTTGCTTGGTGTACGGTCTACAAACGTGTTCGCCGACTGAACAAACAAATAGTCGCGAAAGCTTTCGGTGGCCGATACGGTCCCGTTCACATAGAGATCAAGCTGGCCATCATGGTTGAGGTCCGCCGCGGCGCACGTGTCGTATCTCCCGTCGATGGCGAAGCCCCACGCTTTGCTGACGTCGCGGAAACTCCCATCGGCTGCGCCCAGGAAGGCCCCGTTGTTGCCGTAGTTTGCGGAGATGATGTCGGCAATGCCGTCGTTGTTGATGTCCGCCACACACGGGCGAACGGTGCCTTGCGTCGCGACAGTGGCCGCGCGGCCTCCCCACGCCAGACCAAGCTCGGTGGCGACATCGCTGAAGTGTCCGTTGTCGTTGCGAAAGAAGCCGTTGGCGTCGCCGTCTTGGTTGGCAACGTAGAGGTCAAGATCGCCGTCCTGCTGATAGTCAAACCAGACCGCACCAACACTCTTGCGCGTGTCGGCAAGCCCAAGCTCCGCTGCGGCATCGGCAAAGCGGCCGTTGGTATTGCGAAAGAGCATGTTGGCGCGATCGCGAAAGGCCACGAAGAGATCGAGATCACCGTCGCCGTCGAGATCGATAAACGACGGCTGTCGCACGGCACCGCCCTCGACAGTCAGTCCGCTGGCAGCGGTGATGTCGGTGAAACGACCGCCATCGTTGCGGTAGAGCCGCAGCACCGGCCCCGCGCCTGCGGCAAAACCGACGAGCAGGTCACTGTCGCCGTCGGCATCGACATCGCTGAACGCAGCAGCGCGCGTGGCCCGCGCGTCGGCAACACCGGCCGTCGCGGCGATATCACGAAAAACGCCGCGCGTGTTCTCGTACAGCCGATTGGGCGTTCCACTAAACCCCACAAACAGGTCCAAATCGCCATCGCTGTCGATGTCCGCGAAGGCGTTGGACAGTGCGCCGCCGGCGGCGAACAGGTCTGGCTGCAGTGCGGTGAAGGTCGGCGTCGCAGCCGATGCGCCGGAGGCCGGGGATGTGCCTTTGGCCCCGCGGTCGCGTGCCAGCCAGCGCCGCTTGAGTGCGGCGAATGCGGCCAGCCGCTGCATCGCCGATTCGATCATCACGCGCGTCGCTGGCGCATCGCTGTCTTGCAGAACATCAATCACGCTTTGCGCCGAGCTCATGCTGCCAAAGCCCTGCGCTCCGGCAAACTCGGCCAACCCGGCGGTGCGCGCTTCGGCGGCCAGTGATCGTGCTTCGCGCATGGCATCGTACAGTGCCACGGACAGATCGTGCTGCTGCTTGAGTGCCGCCATTGGCGTCTTCACCCGCGGATCCATACGCACGGTGAACGCTTTGGTGTGTGTCGTTCCGTCAACCGTCAGGCGCGCGGTGTACCCGCCGGGCATGACCCACGGGCCCTCGGGCTCACACTTGGTACTGTACGGCGTGGCTGAGATGGGGAGGGAACACTCCGAGCTGGGGCGCGCGTAGTGCAGGTCCCACGCGAAGCGCTGTAGTCCGGCCTTAGTGCTGGGCGCCTCCGCCGGTCGGAACCAATACCACGGGGCGTTGCCGGCATCGGCCGGCGCGGGAGTCGGGTCGCTGCTGGAGAAGCTGCGCACCACGCGACCGCTGGCATTCAGAATGTCGAGCGTGACGCGCTGTGCATCACGCGACAGGAAGTAGTCGATCATCGCGCCGTCGGGCGGATTCTCCGCGCGCGGCTCGTCTGGTGGTACCGGCGTGTCGGTGTACATCGAGTAGCGTACGCGCGTGGCCGTGGCAGGTTTGAAGAGCGTGCTCGGCGCGGCGGCGGTGGCCTCGCTCCACTGACGCAACGCGGTGATGTTGTCCAGAATCCAAAACCCGCGGCCGTGTGTGCCAACCGCGATATCATCATCCTTGATGATCAGGTCGCGGATGGAAATCGCCGGCATGTTGCCGCGCAACGAGTGCCAGTGATCACCGTCGTCGAGCGAGAACCAGACCTGATGCTCGCTGCCCGCAAATAAGAGGCCTTTACGAACCGGGTCTTCGCGCACGACGTTGATCGGGGCATTCGTATCCATACCGTTCACGATCTCCGTCCAGCTCTTGCCGCCATCGCGCGTGCGGTAGATGTGCGGGCGCAGATCATCAAGGCGCAGGGTGTTCACCGCCGCGTAGGCACCGTTCACGTTCGTGTGCGATGCGTCCATGATGGACACTTTCCACCACGGGCCAATCTGCGGCGGCGTGACGTTGGCCCACGTCGCACCGCCGTTGCGGGTGACATGAATGAGCCCGTCGTCGGTGCCAGCCCAGATGGTGTTCTCGCTTACGTAGCTTGGCGCGATGGTGTACACCACGCCGCGGCGGCTGGGTTGCGCGTTGGGCGTGCCACTGTACTTCCCAACACTCGCGGGCACGGTCCACGTCTCACGCGAGAGGTCGCTGCTCAAGCGCTGCCACGTGTTGCCGCCATTCACCGTGCTCCAGACGACGTTCGTTCCGTAGTAGAGTTTGCGCGGATTGACGGGTGAGAACAGGATGGGCATGGTGCGTATGCCACGGAAGTAGTCCGGACCCGCCGCCGCACCAGCACGACCACGGCCCGCGTTCGGACTCACGTTCTGCGTTTGGCCAGTGCGGCGATCGAAACGCGAGACCGTGCCGCCGTAAACAATGTCTGGATTGAGGGGGTCAGGTGCGACGTAGCTGTACTCGCTGGCCCCCACCGGACGCCAATCGCGATACGTG
>JANOPS010000649.1:0-4875 GCA_031421995.1 Gemmatimonadaceae bacterium | reverse complement strand
CCAGCGCTGCGGTGGTGGGTGGAGTACGGACTGCGTGACGACTACGGGTCCTCACTCACGCAGGCCAGTGCCTGGGCGGCGGTGCACTATTCGGCGGCGCGTGGAACGGAGTCGCAGGGTGAAGAGGGGCCACTGACGTGGCCTGAGGGAAACGACTGGATTGCGCAACGGCTCACGGCGCGTGCGGGTGATCGCGTGATGACCGGCGCGCCGGCGGTGTCGATTGTGCGCGACGGTACCCGCTGGCTGCTTCGCACCCCCAAGGTGGACGTGCGCTGCGATGCCATCATTTGGGCGGCGCCGCTTTTTGTGTTGCCGAAGGTACTGCCCGCCGTGAAGATCCCGGTGCCGATCGACTACGCTCCGTGGGTGGTGGCCAACATCACGTTGCGTCGACCACCGTTGGAGCGCGGTGCACCGCCCGCGTGGGATAGCGTGATCTATGGCACGGAGTCGCTGGGCTATGTTGATGCCGGTCATCAATCGCTCGCCACGCGATCGCCGCGGCGTGTATGGACGTGGTATCACGCGGTGGTGGATCGCGACGGACTGGCTGGACGGCGGTGGTTGCAGCAGCAGCCGTGGACGGCGTGGCGCGATCGGATCCTGAACGATCTGACGCGTGCGCATAGCGATATCGCCGAGTGTGTTGAGCGGATTGATGTGATGCGGTGGGGGCATGCGATGGCGCGGCCGCTGCCAGGCGTGCTGGATCGCGTGGCGCGGCTCAAGGCATGGACGCCGGCGCCGCGCGTGTTTGTCGCGCACGCGGACATGAGCAGTTTGAGTTTGTTTGAGGAAGCGCAGTGGCACGGTGTGGCGGCGGCGGAGCGTGCGGTGCGGGCGCTGGGGCAGGAATAACCTTTTATGACGGAGCGAGGACATCATGAGCAGTTTCTTCCGATCCCTGGCCAACGGTATTCAACCGATGGGTAACGAGCCAGACGGTGAGCGTCATTCTGTGGCCGGCACGTTTGTGGTGTGCGCGCACTGCCGGCACGACCGGTTTGTGGAGGGGCGCGCGCAGCTCAACACGGCAGGCATGAGTTTCTTGAATCTTGACTGGGCCAATCGTTCAGCGGCGACGCTGGCGTGCACGAACTGCGGACGGATCGAGTGGTTTCTGGCCGATCCGCAGGCGGAGGGCGAGTAGACTGAAGGCGAGCAGGCGGAAGGCGACTCTTTGGCCGACGCCGTCCAGTGATTCTCTCGTCCTCGGCGCGCACTGTCTGGCCGCTAACCGTCGAATCCCTTAACATTTATCGACGGCACGCGTTCTTCGCACCACACGGCCAGCGCCTGATGCTGGCATCGACGTCCTCTACCCTTGGGATCATCATGTCTTTCGTTCACGTGATTCGCGGAGCATTGGTGTGCGGTGTCGTCGGCGCCCTCAGCGCCGTCGTACCCACCGCCGGCCAGGCACAACCTTCTGGCAAATGGGTCGCGACTATTCCGACGCTTTCCAGTGGCGGTGCGGCCGATCTGACGGTGGAGTCGAGGAACGACAAACAGTCGCGCGCCAAGATTTCCTTCCGGAACGCCCGCAGCAACGTGCAGCTGGCGTGGAACATCGCGGTTGGCAACTGCCGTGACGACGGCGCGCCGGTGGCACCACAGGCGGCGTTCAATCCCGTGCAGACGCAGATGGACGGTGGGGGCTCGGCGACGGGGACTATTCCAAAGCTTGAGCCGGGGAAGCAATACTACGTGCGGGTATTCGACCCACAGAGCATGCCTTCTGACGGCAGCCTGTACGGCTGTGCGAACATGAGCGAGAAGCCGTAACGCCAAACCTTCATTCGCGCGCCTCCTGCACGCGCGTGGTGAGTCACGGAAAACAGAAAGGGCGGTGCCACCGCGGCACCGCCCTTTCTACATGTCCTTCAGGAACGCCTCAGGGCGCACCGGCCGGTCCGCCCACCCCGCCGAACGTGTAGAATTCGGCGCCAAGCGTGAACAACTCTCGTCCCGTGATGGGGAAGTGCAAGGGAGTGCCACGCACCAGCTTGCCCCAGCCACGGGCATCGTAGAATGAGACCTCGGCAAGGTACGGGAACAGTTCGATCTTCTTTTCGTACTGGATCGCATCGAGGAGATCGCCGCACGTGCCGTCGTCGCGCTTCGGCACACACGCACGATCGTTTGGCGGTCCGCTCGCCGTGACAGGAGCAAGATTTGCCGCAATGCGCGTTGGGTTGATCAAGGCCGCCGCCTCAATACCGCGACCAAGTCTTGCCAGCGCCTCGGCGCGGATAAACTTCATCTCTTCGCGCGACATCGCCGGAATGAAGGCTCGGCTGCCCGAGTCTGCGGCGGTGTTCAGGTACCGGATACTACGGTACGACGAGGTCAGGTACGGCCCGTTCGTCGCGCTGCCCATCGTGGTCGTGAGTCTTGTGAAGCGCGTACCTGCCGTGGTGGCGGTAGCCCCATGGATGCGACGGTCTGGTGTGGTGATGGTGAACGCGGTCCGATCGGCGATCGTTTTGGCAACCCAAGCCTGGTACTGGCCGGAGGTGTCTGCCGGTCCGAGAAACCGATTGCTGATACGCAGCGTGTTCTGCGCAAACGAGTTGGTGATGTACGTCGAACCCGTACCGGCGATCGTGACATCTGCCTGGTGCCCGAAATCGAACGTGACGGTCGAGTCGAGCTGCGCGAGCACCTGCCCCCAGTTCACCGCGACGCGCTCGGCAGGCGTTCTCGGGAAATACACCTGCGAACGAATGATGTACCCCATCGCGACCTGAATCAGTTGATCACGGGTCGTCGCGCGACCGTTCACAAAGGTGTTGGGCAAGGTGAAGGCAGTGGTCGCGCGTGAATCGGCGATCACATTCCTCAGGAGTTCCACCGCCTTGGTGCGTACCTCGCTGGCCGGTGAGAACACGTCGCCGCGCGCGTCCTTCGGGGTGAGCGTGTCGGAGATAAACGCCTTGTCAAATTGGAGGGCGTGGTTGAGCTCCGAGATCGCAATGAGGAACTTCGACCAGATCAGCCGTGATGGCGTCTCTGCACCGTTGGGCGTTGTGGCGTTGATCGTGCCGAACTTGAGTCCGTTCGCCTTGATCCCTTGAAACGCTTCGCGCGCACTGGCCGCCGCCTCGAACGGCACGTAGTAGCCGGAACGCGTCAGGCAGTTCACGTTGTCCCGATTGTTGATCTGGACGCGCGGTTCGCCTGAAAAATCGATGTACGTGAGGCTGGTGTTCGTTTGCTCGTTGGCGTACACCGACATCGCGAGGGTTGGACAGGTGAGTCGGTGCAAATCGCTGTAGGCTTTCCACGCGCCGATAAGCGCCGCATCGGTATTGGAGGCGTTCACAAACACGGTCTCAAGGCCGAGACCGTTCGGATTCGCGACGTCCAGCTCAATGCATCCGGAGAGTCCAACCAGCGCGGCCAGCGAGGCCAAGCCAATTGCTTTCTGACGCCCGTGCCGACGTGTGTGCGCTTCTGTATATGTGCTATGCATGGGCAACTCAGAAAGTGAGAGTGACCACACCCGTGAAGGTGCGGGTCAAGGGGTAGGTCGCGTCGTCGAAACGCACTTGCGGTGAGCCGGCCATGACATTCAGACCGGTGTAGTTCGTGAAAATTCCGAGGTTGCGGCCAACAAAGTCGATCTGCGCGCGGCTGACGCCCACCTTGTTCAGGAATCCGTACTTCTTGGAATCCAACGTGTAGCCAAACAGCAGTTCGGACACGTTCAAGTGCGTGCCGGACTCGACGAAGTTTGCGAGGTACAGGTTGTTGCCGTTGGAGACGGCGTTGTAATAGCGCACCGACTTCTTGAGCTCTTCTGGACGGCCGAAATTGTCGACGGCCGGATGGTCCCCGGAGGCGTAGTACGTCTGGTTGCTGTTCGCGTAGACGGTGCCACCGAACTGCCCGGCGGTTTGCACGAACAGGCGGAAATCTTTGTACCGGAAGTTGTGGTTGACGCCAAACTTGAGGCCCGGGTTGCTGTCGCCGATCTTGCCGTACCACAATTGGCCGTTCTGGTCGATCTCGGGGATTGGCAGGCCCCAGCCATAGCTGTTGCCGTTCACCAGCACCGTCGAGCCCCACAGGTTCTTGGCCACGCCATCGCGCCACGTGTTGCCGGGGCCCACGGCGACCACAAACCCTTCGTCATTCACGTCGAACTGGTCCGTGGCGGTCGCTACGCGTGACGGCAGGTTTGCCTTGTCTGTCACGAGTCGATTACCCCACTGTTCGCTGACCGGCACGTTGTCGCAGCGATACCGCAGCCCATCGTCGAAGCAGGTGCGCCCAAACCGGCCGGTGCTCAAGCTGGCGCGGTCGAACACGATGAGCGATGTCCACTGCAGTCCCTGCGGGTTGGTGAGAATTGCCGCCTGCAACGTTGCTTCGAAGATTTTTCCGCCCAGATCCGCCGGATTGGTGGTGACCACTGAGTAGCCGGACACCGACGGTGCGGGGACGTTCACGAACACGTCGCGACTGGAGTTCTGAACGAAGGTCAAGGTGGCTGACAAGCGCGACTTGAACGACATGTCGAGGCCGATCTCCTGCTCGCGTGTGAACGTGGGCGAGATATTCACGTTGCCCAGTGATCCGCGGCGAATGCCGCCGACACCGTCAGAGCTGAGTGCCTCGTATTGGCCGGAGAACGAGGGGCTGACACCGGTCACGCCGAAGCTGTAGCGCAGCTTGAAGTTGTTGAAGCTTTCGAACGGGAACCATCCTTCTTCGCTCATCAACCACGCTGCCGACGCGCGCCCGAAGGTGTTCCAGCGATTGGCGCGTCCAAAGAGTGAATTGCCCTCGCGGCGCCAGAGGAAGTCGGCGATATACTTCTCATTCAAGCTTGTTCTGTGAAGTAGCTGGAGTTGTTGTTCCAAAAAT
>JANOPS010000648.1:0-3973 GCA_031421995.1 Gemmatimonadaceae bacterium | reverse complement strand
CAGCAGCGAGCCGAGGATGACTTGGGACATGTCATGGCCGCGTGCCGAGAACTGATAGAGCACGACGTGGTCTTTGGGGACCGTGGCGCGGTTCTTGTTCGTTGTCTCCTCGACATCATCCAGCGCACGTGACGCAAGCGTGTGGTAGGCGATGCGACGCCAGTCGAGGCCCGGGCGCACCGTTGGCTCCAGCAGTGAGGCGGGCGAGGCGGGGGTGGCGCGCGGCGAGACCGCCGGCGCATAAGTCTTGGAGGGCGACATGTCTCAATTTCGCCAGCGGACGGGCGCGGCGGAACCTCGCCCCCGCGAATGCGTGCGATGGCTCGGACTTCCCCAGCCATCGAAGCGGGTGTCGCTATCGCCGCCTCTGTGCGACGCGCTAACTTCTCTGGATATGAGCGACCCTACCCTCCTTGTCGAGCAGCGTGACGGTGTTTTGACCCTCACGCTGAACCGACCCGACGTGCTGAACAGCTTTACGCGTTCGATGGCGCATGATATGCAGGCCGCGCTCCATCGGGCGGCCACCGACCGCACGGTGCGCGCCGTGCTTATCACTGGAGCCGGGCGCGCCTTCTGCGCCGGCCAAGACTTGGCCGAAGCGCTGCCGCAGGGCGACGGGCCGATGCCCGATATCGGCGAGATCGTGGTGAGTTGCTTCAATCCGATCATTCGTGGCATTCGCCATCTGGAGAAGCCGGTGATCTGCGCAGTGAACGGCGTGGCTGCGGGTGCTGGCGCCAATCTCGCCTTTGCGTGTGATCTCACGATCGCGGCCGAGTCGGCTACGTTTGTCGAGAGCTTCGCGAAACTGGGGTTGATTCCCGACACGAGCGGTACATTTTTTGTGCCGCGGCTTGTTGGTGTGCAACGTGCGACCGGCATGTTCTTTTTGGCCGACAAGGTGTCGGCGCACAAGGCCAAAGACTGGGGTCTGATCTGGGACGTTGTGCCAGGCGACACACTGATCGCGACCGCCTTCGGTCTTGCGCAATCACTTGCCGCGCAGGCGACGAGAGGGTTTGGCCTCACCAAGCGCGCGTTGAACGCATCGTTCGCCAATTCACTGGATGCGCAGCTTGAGGTTGAAGCGCAGCTGATGACGGAAGCCGGCCGGACGGCCGACTACGAAGAGGGCGTGCGTGCCTTTATGGAGAAGCGCAAGCCGACGTACCGCGGCGAATGACGACGGACAGTCGCATTTCGAACGCGGCGCTGACGCTCTCGTCCACAGCAGACCACGACGGGAGTGCGGGCCATATGCGCGTCGGCGTGATTGGCGCTGGTGCCATGGGCGCAGGAATTGCGCAGGTCGCTGCAGTGGCCGGTCATCAGGTCGTGATCGCTGACGCGCAGCCGGCGGCGGTTGCCCGCGCTCGTGCGGCGCATGCCTCCGCGATGACGCGCGACGTCGAGAAGGCGCGCCGCAGTCGCGAGGAGGCGGACGCAATCTTGGCGCGGATAGCGTATGTCGATGGTGTCGAGCTCGAGCACCTCGCGGCATTCGCCGATTGCGGATTGGTGATTGAAGCCATCGTCGAGCAGCTTGCAGCAAAACAATCGGTGTTTCGCGCGCTTGATGCCATTGTTGCACCGGATGCGATCCTGGCGAGCAACACGTCGTCGCTGTCGATCGCGGCGATTGCTGGTGCGTGCCAGCAGGCCGACCGCGTGGTGGGTGTGCACTTCTTCAATCCGGCACCGATCATGCCGCTGGTCGAAATCGTGCCCGGACTTACGACCGCTGCGCACGTCGCGGACCGCGCCGAGGCGTTGATACGGTCGTGGGGGAAGACGACGGTCCGCGCCAAGGACACGCCGGGTTTTCTGGTGAATCGTGTGGCGCGGCCGTTTTACGGCGAATCGCTGTGCCTGTACGATGAAGGCGTCGCATCGGTGGCCACGATTGATTGGGCACTGACGGCACTTGGCGGTTTTCGCATGGGGCCGTTCACGCTCATGGATTTGATCGGGAATGACATCAATTTTGCCGTGTCTCGCTCCGTGTACGAGTCGACGTTTTTTGATCCGCGATACCGACCGTCGGTCACGCAGCAGCGGCACGTCGAAGCGGGGTGGCTGGGTCGAAAGTCGGGCCGCGGTTACTACGAGTACGCCGGCGGGCAGCAGGGATACGATGCGACCGCGGCCACGCAGGACGCGGCGCTGGGGCAACGGATTGTCGACCGGGTGGTGGCGATGCTGGTGAACGAGGCCGCTGCCGCACTGGACTTGTGTCTGGGCACTCCGGCCGACATCGATGTCGCGATGACCAAAGGCGTGAACTATCCGCTCGGCCTGCTGGCGTGGGGCGATTCCATTGGCCCCGATGTGGTGTTGCACCGGATGGATGCGTTGCACGCCGAGTATGGCGACCCTCGGTATCGCGCGGCGCGCACGCTGCGGCGCGTGGTCCGAGAGGGAGGTCGGTTGTTGCATGGCTAGCGCGCTGGGTGATGGGAGTGCGTCGCCGGCCTCACCGGGGTTTGCTACACCGCGCGCCGTTGTTGATCATCTCATGGCACGCGATGCCTTTTCGCAGTGGCTGGGCATCCAGATTCTTGAAGCCGATGTTGGTCGAGCCGTTGTTCGCATGACCGTGCGCGAGGAGATGGTGAACGGCTTTGGCACGTCGCACGGTGGTATTGTGTTTTCGCTGGCCGACAGCGCCTTTGCGTTCGCGATCAACGCCGGCGGCACCTTGAGCGTTGCGATTGATTGTACAGTCGGCTTTCCGGTTGCGGTGCGCCCGGGTGACGTGCTCACCGCGATCGGCATCGAGGACAGCACCAGCAATCGGCTGGCGTTTTGTGTAGTGACCGTTCGCAATCAGGACGACGTGATCGTGGGGCACTTTCGTGGTACCGGCTATCGTACCACGCGTCCTCATCTCCCTACCTGACTCTGTACCTAACTCCGTGTCGATGACTTCATCTAAGCAGGACGCGTTCATTGTTGACGGTATCCGCACGCCGGTGGGGAGTCTTGGCGGTGCGCTGAGCGGCGTCCGCGCCGACGATTTGGCAGCGCACGTGCTCTCCGCATTGCTCGCGCGACATCCCGCGCTCGACGCGGCGCAGGTGGTCGACGTGATCATGGGCTGTGCAAACCAGGCCGGTGAAGACAACCGCAACGTGGCACGCATGGCGTTGCTGCTGGCGGGGCTGCCGTTCTCTGTTCCCGGAGAGACGGTGAACCGGTTGTGCGCGTCGGGGTTAAGCGCGGTGGCGCACGCGGCGCGATCGGTGCGAGCGGGGGAGGGCGATCTGTTTCTGGCCGGCGGCGTGGAGAGCATGACGCGCGCCCCGTATGTCATGTCGAAGGGTGCGACACCGTTCGCGCGCGACGTGCAGCTGTTCGACACGAGCTTGGGGTGGCGCTTCGTCAATCCGAAGTTGAAAGCCATGTTCGGAACGGATTCGATGGGTGAGACGGCCGAGAATGTCGCGGCGCAGTATGGGGTGTCGCGGGCCGATCAGGATGCGTTTGCCGTGCGTTCGCAGCAGCGGGCCGCGGCGGCGCGCACGGCGGGGATCTTTGCTGACGAAATCGCGCCGATCTCCATCGCGCAGAAGAAGGGCGATCCCATCGTCGTCTCGAGCGATGAGTTCATTCGCCCTGAGACATCACTCGAAACGTTGGCGCGGCTGAAGCCGGTGTTTCGCGAGGGCGGATCGGTGACGGCAGGCAACGCGTCGGGACTGAACGACGGTGCCGCGGCGCTGCTTATCGCCTCGACCGGTGCGCTGGAGCAACACGGGCTTACGCCGCTCGCGCGAATCGTGAGCAGCGCTGCGGCCGGTGTCGAACCGCGCATCATGGGCATGGGGCCGGTGCCGTCCACACAGCTGGCTTTGCGCCGCGCCGGGTTGACGATCGATCAGATGGATGTGATCGAACTGAACGAGGCGTTTGCCGCGCAAGGCCTTGCCTGTTTGCGCGAGTTGCGCATTGCCGACGATGACGCACGCGT
>JANOPS010000647.1:0-5879 GCA_031421995.1 Gemmatimonadaceae bacterium | reverse complement strand
CCACCAGCCGCGCCACCCAGCAACGTGATCGAGCCGAGTGCGCCGGCCTGCGTCTTGGTGAGTCCGAGCTCGGCGATGACGGCCGAGAGCGTGAGCGAGAACAGCATCACGTCGAACGCATCGAGCGCCCATCCCAAGGATGCAGCAATCAACGCGCGACGCGGCTGCGGCGCGGCGACGCGCCACCAGCCAAAGAGGCCGGCATCATCAGCACCGACGGAGGTCGCGGTTGTGGACATCGGACGAAGCTACACCGCTGCCGTCGATCGGGTAGCGTGGTGGCTTACTTGGTCCAGATTACGATGCTCCCGCAGCCGCTCATCGGGGGGACAAACTGCCCTGGGGCCTGCGACTCTCGGTACACCTCGATGCCGAGTATTCGATCGGGGCTGACAAACGCGTCGATGTCATTTGCCGTCAGCTTACCCATTTCGCTACCGTTGAGATACACGGTGGGAATGCACCGATCCTCGAAAACTCCGCGCATATAGATGTTCTGCTCAGTCCCTCGCGGACTGTCAAGGAACACGCCGAGAATCCCGGTAAACAGATCAGAGGTCACCAGGGGTTTCCGACGTGCCACGTCGTCCTCGGTCAGGAACCGCCCAAGGCCTGTTTTGCTTCGCTCGCGAAACCCCTGCAGGTTCGCATACCGATTGTAATTCGCGATCACCTTCATCGTGTCCAACACCGACTTGAACGTAACAAGCTGCGTCGCCACCGGCGCGATGCCGTCAACGACGTCTACCACCTGCCGCGACGGATAGTATCCGACAGCGCGCACCTCAAGCACACGCGTTCCCGTTGGCGCGGTGGAGAGGGTCCATTCACCGCGTTCATTCGAACGGGTGAGTGGACCATTGGGCATGCCGACCTGCGCTCCGGCAAGTGGGCGACCTCCCACGGCAGACGTCACGGTTCCTCGCACGACCCCGGTGCCGATTCGGCTGCGGCGCGGCGGAGTCGTGGAGTTGACCGTGTTCATCGAGTCGACGGCGTCAACGACGCGAGCGGTACCGAGAAACAGTTCCCGGCGGAGAAACCCGTTGTCGGGCACGTCGAGGTCGACGACGTCAGTGCTGTCAACGCCACGATAGGCCGTGACTTTCACGGCGCCCGGGCCCGGCACTTCACAGATGGCGTACCACCCGTTCTTTCCCGTCGTCGTCGTTCGTCGGGGGGCGCGACGCGTCACGCCTTGGCGCCCAATATTCAGCTCGACCCACTCCGCGACAACCGTGACTCCGGCCAACGGCTCGCGCGCCCTGGCATCGCGAACAAATCCCATGACGAGAGCGGGTGGCTTCGATCCCGGGGCGCCACCGCACATCGCCCGCCGCAGGCGTTCTGCTGGTGCAATCGCCAGATCCGCGGCCACCGACCGACCAGATTCGACGACGACCACTCGCAGGGTTGGCTCAACACCCAGCGAATCGAGCATGGCATGGTAAAATCCCAGCGTATATCTGCCGATGGGCACGTCGACGAACTGGAAGCGGCCCCGCCCATCCGACACCACGGTCTTGCCGAACGCGGCGAGGTTGTTGTCCTCGCCGACCAGCTGCACAAGCGCACCGTAAAGGGGCGTGTTCACCACGCTATCGAACACCACGCCCTGGACAGACCCCGTCGTCGACGCGGACCGCCCCCTTGGGACGGTGACGCGTTGCGCCACACACACCTCGGGGAGAATCGACCACCCCAGCAAGACCAGCAAGGCCAAACGCATTTTCACGAGTGACTCCCTCGAGCCCCGATGCGTGGCGGGCCCATCGGCACGCCGATGCCCCCGCGACGACGCCTACCGGTTTGTCGTATTGTCGAGCGTCGGTCGGTTCACGGCCGTCGTGGACACCACCGTGAAATCACCCCGCGCGGTAATGGTGTACACACGTCCCGCAACGAAACTCACCGCGGTTCGCGCGATCGCGTTCGCAACGGAGCCGTCAAGACGCGTCGCCAGATTGTACGTGCCGTTGGGTACCGCCACAAACGCGCCGCCCGCCTTGTACGGCACCGACCCTCCCACCGCGCCCTCGGTGGTGGTGGTCGTGTTGAGCGCATACATCGTCATTGGCGGGGCGTTCGAGATCGCGTTGACGAACCGGACATACGCGACCGTGAAATCGAGCGTATCGACGAACGCATCTTCAATGAGAAAGCTCTCCACCGTCTTGGCCGTCGCATCGTAAAAACCGCTCACGTACATTGAGTAGGCCTTGCCCGCTACGAGAGTCGACTGCAGCGACGTGATCGCCAGATCCTTGTCAACCAGTCCCGCGACGCGGCCCCGGAGCGTATACGGGCCGGCGTCGATCGCCGAATACGCACCGCCCGCACTCACGCTCCCGTACGCGACGCCAACGGTGTCCTCCACCCCTGTGGACGAGAAACGCGCGCTGACCTTCGCGTCGTTGGCGTAGAAGTTTACCTGGCGCGCGTTGACACCAAAATTAAAGAACTTGATGCGCACCGCAGGAAGTGAACCCGTGATATCCTGGACCGCGTTCTTTTCACACGAGCTCAGCGACGCCGAACCAGCAACAGCCATGGCAAGCGACAACGCCAGACGCGTGAATCGTGAAGGCACGAGAAATGTGGTCATGGTCGGTTACGGTTGGATGATCCACATGGGTTTCGTATGAAAGTCAGCGGCCAAGCCGCCGATGGGCTCTAAGCCAGCTCGATTCCACACGTACTCGGAATTGTACCGAGGACGCATGCGCTGCGCGAGTTTGCCGCCGTTGTCGGGGAACAGATTCGCCGGTGGAACGAAACCGGGGAACACTTGTTGCGCTCCTCGCGGATCGAGGCCGGTATACCCGTAGCGGCGCAAGTCTGTCCAGATCTCGACATGTGCCCACGCCCACTGCGCGATGTACTTCTGCGACATGATCTGTGTCAGCGTCAAATTCGCGGCAGTTGGGATGACAGTAGGACTGGCCAAAAACGCCGTCTTCTCTGCCGCCGTGATCTGTGCCGGCGCCTGCCCGGCATCCAGATTTCTGGCGTTCACGAAATCAATGTGCGATGAAACGCCGTTGGTGTACGCCTGGAGTGCGGTCGCCGTATTCCCCGAGCGATACGCCGCCTCGGCCCTGATGAACTGCAGCTGCGAGTAGGTCATGATCGGCATCCGCGACTTATCATCAAAGATATATCGTGCCGGACCGCCACCCGCGGTCCCAACGTAGCCGAAGAAGTTATTCGGCTGCTGAGTCGTCGTCAGTGCGCCAAACAACGCGATTTGTGGATCAAGACCGCGATACACGCCATCCGGCGATGGCGAGAGCATCCGGGACATCCGCGGGTCCACAGCCCCAAATTGTGTACCGCTCATCAAGCCGACGACAAACTGCGTCTGCCGATAGGAGCGGATGTTGTCGCGTGTCCATCCCAGGAAATTGCGATCGTCGTTGACAGTCCCCGGATACAGGAGCAACGCATCGTCGGCATTGCTCGCAAACGACTGATCGACGGCAGCAATCACCTCAGCGGGCTTGTAGCTGCTCTTGTTCGAATAGTGGTTCAGATTCAGCGCCAGCAAACCGTACGCGAACTTCAGCCACTTCGTACGATCACCATTGTACAACCGATCGGTTCGGCCCAGGTACGCCGCGTTCACGGCACCGTCGGTACGCTTCAGATTCTCGATCGCCAGTCCGAGCAAACGCTGTATCTCGGTATACGCGAACTCCTGCGAGTCGTAATTGAACGTGAGCTTTGATTGATCAAACGCTTCTTTCACAATGAGCTCGCCATGCATGTCCGTGACTTGTTGCCACCCCCACGCTTTCAGCAGGTAGCCCACGCCGAGCAGATCCCAGCGCTGTTCCGCCTCGGCCTTCGTCATCATGTCCACCAAATTCTGGCCAAGCACATAGTACACGTCACGCCAGAGCTGGCCGCCGTTGTCGCTTGGCGCCACATCGTACCCCATCCGATCCCACACCGTTGGTGCGGACGACGGAATCATCCACTGCTGGGTGTAGCGTCCGACAAAACGGCCATCCAGCTGCGCCGACGTGGCCATCGAATGCAGCATCTGTGGGAGGTACAGATTCGCGGTGACCGTCTGCGGCGCGTTCGGGTTCTCATTCACGTTCAGGAAGTCGTCACAACTGACGACGGTAAGCCCGAGCGTCCCAAGCAGCATCGGAAAAAATGTTCTGATTTTCATCGCTTAGTACCCCAACCGAACGCTAAGAGCGATACCGCGAGGCATCGGGAAATTACCGAGGTCGATCCCCGCACCTCCGGAGCCACCGACTGCCGCTGAATTGCCGTTCACGATCGGGTCCAGTCCCGAGTAGTTCGTCAGCACGAACAGGTCGGTCATCGTCAGCGCGATGCTGGCGTCCCGCGCGCGGATCAGCCGGCCCGGAACGACATAGCGAATCGTCACGTCGCGAAGACGGAACCAATTGATATCCTTTTCGATGAACAGCTCCTCGCTCATCCCGGTGTAGTACGCATTCTGGACTGCCGGAATAATCAGGATGTTGTTCTTCGTCGGCGTGGCGCTGTTCTCCTTGCCATCGCGCAACACGCCGTCCACAACGCGTGGCTGGTCGCGGTCAAGCGTACGCTCCGTCAAACCACGGGTGGTCAGGAAGTGCTGCGTGGCATTGAACACATCGCCCCCCTTTCGCACATCGACCAGCATGCTCACACTGAGGCGCTTGTAGCGGAGTCGGTTGGTAATGCCCCACGTGAAGTCCGGCGTCCGGTCGTAACCGGCATCCACGAAATTCGTGTTGCGCAGCGGAAGCCCCGAGGTGGGGTCGATCAACAACTGTCCTGCAGTATTCCGAAGGTAGAATGTGCCGGTCAACGAACGTGTCGAGAGACCCTTCGCGACACCGTTGCGCACGTTTCCGTACAGCCATGTATCCGACACATACGATTCCGGCAGCGCGTTCGGCAAGCCCAGCACCACACCGCGAGCGTTGTCGAAGTTCGCGATGATGTCCCACGAGGCGTTCTTCGACTGGACCGGCGAGCCCGTCAGCGTCAGCTCAACGCCAGTGTTGCGGGTCTCCGCGCCATTCAAATTGAAGAGAATGAACCCAGTCCCGTAGCTACCCCGAATGTCGTTGACGATCTGATCGCGGGTTTGCTTGCGATACGTGGTGATTTCGGCGCCGAGGCGATTGTTCAGAAAGGTGAAATCGCCACCGTACTCATAGGATGTCGCAAACTCCGGGCGCAACGCGAGATTGGGACCGGTAAACCCGTATCCATAGCCACCGTACGAGGTGGTCTTGAACTCCAGCGACGGCCTGTAGGCGTACGGTCGCGCATCCTTGCCCACCTCGGCATAGCCACCGCGCAGGCGCGCGGTCATGAACTTCCCGAGCGACGGCACCGCGTCCGACAACACGAGACTGGCGTTAATGCTGGGGTAGAAGAATGAGTTTCGTTCCACGGGAATCGTTGACGTCCAGTCATTCCGCCCCTGCATCGTGACAAACAAGTAATCGTCGTAGCCAACCACGGCCTGCGCATACACGCCAACAAGGCGGCGCTGCGACACGGTCGTCTTGTTGGTGCGCAAACTCGTATTGTTCGCCGACACGAAGTTCGGATCGAGAAACTGCAAGCCTTGCAGCGCACTCACTTGTGACCGTAAATCGTTGATCTGGTTGCCCACAAGCCCGCGAATCGTGAGCTTCTTGGTGATATTTCTCGGATTGAATGACAGAATCGCCTGGGTGTTGATGTTGCGGACCACATCTGTCGCATTGTCCAGCGTCCCATTGTTGTTGAAGCCCGGGCCAGCCGTTTCCGGGTGACGGATCAGCAAGTTCTCCGCCGTGTAGCCGTCTGACCCAACATTCAGCCGCAGGTTTCCCCAACTCATTGGTGTGAGAATGAAC
>JANOPS010000646.1:0-2474 GCA_031421995.1 Gemmatimonadaceae bacterium | reverse complement strand
CGCCAGCGCGTGGCCGAGTGGGAAGCGGCGGGCATTGCGGTGGAGATGCACATCGTCGGCAAGAAGGGTATCGGCTATTTCAAGTACCTCGGGAAGAACATCGCGTCGCAGCACACCGACATCACCGACAAGCCGTCGGCGGCTGATGCGGCGGCGCTGGCGGATCCGCTGATGGCGCGCTTTGCGTCGGGCGAGCTCGATGCGGTCTATATCACGAGCACCAAGTACAAGTCGGCGCTGACTGCGCCGCCGGGTACGGACGCGGTGCTGCCGGTGACACCGCCGACGAGTGCGAGCGGCGCGGGTGCGCGTGATTTTCTGCTCGCGCCGTCGGGTGGAGAGATTCTGGAAGCGTTGTTGCCGGCGTACGTGCGCAACGCCGTGTATCGCTCGCTGGCCGAAGCGGAGGCGGGCTTCCAGAGTGCGCAGCGCACGGCGATGAAGAATGCGACCGATAACGCTACCGACTTGCTGCAGGTGTACAAGCGGACCTATAACACGGCCCGTCAGGCTCAGATCACGCAGGAAATCGCCGAAATTGTCGGCGGTGCGGCCGCGCTGTAACGAGTTCGCTCGTACCCCTTCGAACTACATCCTCAACGCATTCGTCTCATGGCAACAACTGCTGCTCCACATACGACAGGCAAAGTCATTCAGGTTATCGGCCCCGTGCTCGACATCGAGTTCGAGTCCGATCATCTGCCCGAGCTGTACAACGCGCTGCGCATCGACGCCGTCGCGCCCAGCGGGCAACACATTTCGGTCACGGTCGAAGTGCAGCAGCACATCGGCCGCAATCAGGTGCGCGCCGTCGCCATGTCCAGCACGGACGGCATGACGCGTGGCATGGACGTGATCGATACCGGGTCGCCGATCACGGTCCCTGTTGGCGCACCGGCGCTGGGTCGCATCTTGAACGTGCTGGGCGAGCCGATCGACAACGGCATCGACATTCCGAAAGACGCGCTGCGGTGGCCGATTCACCGCAAGCGTCCGGACTTCGTGAACCTCGAGCCGAAGACGGAAGTGTTTGAGACGGGCATCAAGGTGGTTGACCTTGTGGCCCCGTTCGTGAAAGGCGGAAAGATCGGGTTGTTCGGCGGCGCCGGCGTCGGCAAGACCGTCATCATTCAAGAGCTGATCAACAACGTCGCGAAGGGACACGGTGGTAAGTCTGTGTTCTGCGGCGTTGGCGAGCGCACGCGCGAAGGCAACGACTTGTATCTCGAGTTCCAGGAAGCGGGCATTCTGGACAAGGTCGCGCTGATTTACGGGCAGATGAACGAACCGCCAGGAGCGCGTTTGCGCGTCGCGTTGTCGGGGATCACGGTCGCCGAGTATTTCCGCGACATGGAGAACGCCGACGTGCTGGTGTTCATCGACAACATTTTCCGCTTCACGCAGGCCGGTTCGGAAGTGTCGGCGCTGTTGGGTCGTATGCCCAGCGCCGTGGGATACCAGCCCACGCTGGCGTCCGAGATGGGCGATTTGCAGGAGCGCATTACCTCAACGCGTAACGGCTCGATTACGTCGGTGCAGGCCATTTACGTACCGGCCGACGACCTCACGGACCCGGCGCCCGCGGCGGCGTTTGCGCACTTGGACGCGACGGTCGTGTTGAACCGAAAGATCACCGAGCTGGGCATCTATCCCGCCGTGGATCCACTCGATTCCACGTCGCGTATTCTCGACGCCCAGTACATTGGCGAGCGCCATTACAACGCGGCGACCACCACGCAGCGCATCTTGCAGCGCTACAAGGAGCTGCAGGACATCATCGCAATTCTTGGTATGGACGAATTGTCGGAAGACGACAAGAAGATCGTGGGCCGGGCGCGTCGTCTGCAGCGCTTCATGTCGCAGCCGTTTGCGGTGGCCGAGCAGTTCACGGGTATTCCGGGCAAGTATGTGAAGCTGGAAGAGACGATTTCGTCGTTCGAGCGTATTTGCGCGGGTGAGTTTGATCAGCTGCCGGAGCAGGCGTTCTTCATGGCCGGTGGTGTGGACGACGTTGTGGCCAACGCGAAGAAGCTGCAAGGCTGATGAGCGATACACTGAAGGTCTCTGTGATCTCGCCTGAGAAGGTGCTGTATGAAGGGTCGGCGCGTGGCGTGGTGGCGCCGGCCTTTGATGGCGAGATGGGTATTCTGCCGCTGCACGCGCCGTTGATGACGTTGCTGGGGAAGGGGCTGCTGCGTGTGGAGACGGTAGAGGGGGAGCGGCGGTTCAGCGTTGATGGAGGATTTTTGCAGGTGGTCGACGACCAGGTGCGCATAGTTACGGAGCGGGCCCGGGCGGTCGAGGCGTAAGCCTCCCGAGGGATTGTTTTTTGAGGAGTCTGGGTGCGGGGGGGGGGGGGGGGGGTGGGCGACCCCGAGAAAAAGATTTAAACAAAAATTTTGTGAAGGAGTAAAGGAAACGAGAACTGGGGCGGGGGGTGTGGTTTCAGAGGGGGAGAGAGTGCCCAAGAGGGG
>JANOPS010000645.1:0-8280 GCA_031421995.1 Gemmatimonadaceae bacterium | reverse complement strand
ACGTCACCAGATTGCTGGGGCCCGCGTAGTCCACCGCGCAGACGAACTCACGCGGGGTGAATGTGAGCCCAACAAGCGCAGCATACCCGCCGTACGACCCGCCCATGATCGCCACGCGCCGTGCATCGGCGATGCCCGCGTTGACGGCCCATTGCACACCGTCGTGCAGATCGGACTGCATACGTCCCGCGAATTCGTGCTGCGCGGCACGCGCGAACGTTTTGCCGAAACCGGTTGACCCGCGAAAGTTCACTTGCAGGACAGCGTAGCCACGATTGGCCAGCATCTGCACCGTGCTCTGGTATTCCCATGTATCGCGCGACCACGGTCCGCCGTGCACCAGCACGACCAACGGCACGCGTGCCGTCGCGCGTCCGCGTCCGTGACCTAGCGGCTCGGTGATGTAGCCGGTCAGCATCAGTCCGTCGCGCGCCGCAAAAGTGATCGACCGCATGGGCGCTAGTCGGTACGCGTCGAGCGCCGGGCGGACCCGATGCAACAGGCGCACGGTGCCCGTCGGGAGGTGCGTCAACCAGGTGCGCATGGAGCGATGGGGCGCCGACTGTGTGAACACCCACGTGCCTCCATCGCGACTGACACTCGTCGGGAGAAGGGTTCCACCGCCGCTCTGTGCTCGCACCAGCGCGAACGCACGATGCGTATCATCGGTCTGCGGGTAGACGCGCATCGTATCCGTCTGGAAGGCGGAAAAGAGTAATGCGTCATTGGGCCCACCGAAGACGGGTGTTTCGATATCTGCGCCAGACAGCGGGTCCGTCTGTACGACCTCCTCCGATCCGCTCACCAGATCGACGAGCACCAATCGCGACAGATCGCTCTCCGCATTGCTCACCATATAGAGCCGAGTGCCGGTAGCGCTGAAGCGCAGCGGGGCGATACGATCCTCAACGGCATACTGCCGGACTAGGCGCCAGGCGTCGCGCTCCGCGGCACGCGCGTGAAGCGCGTACCGGCCCAGCGAGTCGAGCGAATAGGCCGCCCGGACGAACCCGCGCGTGTCAGCGACGTAGCCCACGAACGTTCCGGGATTCTGTGCTGCCAGATCGAGTGCGCCGGTGACGAGGTTGAGACGATACGCATCGGCAAGTCGCGGGTCGCGCCGGTTCAGCGTCACGATGGCCACATCAGGCGCCTCGGTCGGCAGCGAGACCATCTCCACTTCCACAGCCGAGAACGGTGTGAGGTCGCGCGCCGGTTCTCGGCCATCGACACGTTGCACGAACAGGTGAAACTGCTCGTTGCCGCCGCGATCCTGCAGATACAGGAGGCGTGTTCCGTCAACACTCCACCAAAAGGTCGCAATGGACCGCACGGAGTCCGCCGTGACTCGGCGGGTACGGCCACCGGTCACCTCGCGGACGTAGATGTTGAGACGGCCGCGCCATGGGGCCAGCCACGCCACCATCGTACCATTGGGTGAAACCACGTCGTCGGTCGCCGTCGGAGCGCTGAAGAGCACACTGAGCGGAATGATGGACGTTACGGGGCGGCTCGCCGTAATTCTCTGTTGCGCAGCAGACTGACCTGCAGTGACAGCGGCACAGGCGACCGAGCTGAGCAGGAGCGTGATCCAACGGAGATCTACGAGGCGCATCGTACCGGTCATCCTGTGTGGAGAGAAATCCGGGGAACCCTGAACGTTTGGATGCTCGGTGGCAGCGATCTGTGACAGCACGGAGACGGCTATGCAAAACCGGCCTTCGCGGCATCTAATCCAACATCCGCCGGACGCCCCCCTGGAGGACGCCTCCCTGGAGGACGCCTCCCTGAAGGACGCCTCCTTGGCGGCCAACGCGTACCTTTCGATGAACCGCAACCTGTGGGGACTTACCTATCGTGGTTCGACCGCTGGCAACGAGCTCGTTGACGACGACATCACGTTCCATATCCGGCCCGTCGCTCGTCGACGACGCTGACGAACGTGTGTTGGTGGCACGGGCGCAACGGGGCGACGATGTCGCCTTTGGTGTGCTGTATCATCGACACGCCCCGCGGGTGTTTGCGCTGCTGTCGCGTTTAGCCGACGACGAGTCTACCGCCACCGAGCTGTTACAAGACACATTCGTGCAAGGGTGGCGCGCGCTTCCGCACTGGCGAGGGGAGAGCGCCTTGGCCACGTGGCTCCATCGCATCGCGGTCAATGCACACCTTGGCGCACTGCGCGCGCAGCGTCGCCGGGACGCTCACGAGTCGCCCGAGATGGAACTCGAAAAGCTGGCCGGCATTGCGGCGCCATCGGCGGAACCGGGCATGCGACTCGATATCGAGCGCACCATCGCCGCGCTCCCGCCCCGAATGCGCACGGCGTTCGTGCTTCGTGATGTTGAGGGATACAGTTACGATGAAATTGCACAGTCCACCGACACGGCCGCTGGCACGGTGCGCGCGCAGGTGTCCCGCGCTCGGCTCCTGCTCAGTCGCGAGATCGAACGATGAACGGCCGCCCTCTGCCTCCGCCGCATGACAGCGGACCGGATCCGCGGCTGCGCGCGGCGCTCGATGCGCTGCCTAGGGAGCGCACGCCCCCGCCAGACAAGTGGGAGCAGATTCGCGGCACTCTCGCGATGGTGCCGCGCGACGGGGCGCCAGCCGTTCGCCGACGACGCACGCGGATGCAATGGACCGCGCTGACCGCCATCGCGGCAACGCTGCTGATTGCATTCAGCGCGTTGGCGAGCCGAGGGATTCGACGTGCTTCGTCCGATCCGCTCGCCGGGCTTTCGGAGGACGAACGCCGCGACCCTCGCGTACTCGCGCTGGTCGCGCAGACCCGCAACTGGCATGCGGCCGCCAACGATTCGCTGCGATCGGCGCGCTGGCCGGCCGCGGCGCGCGTCGCTGTTGATGGCGCGATCGAATCAACCAATCGCGCACTGGTGACGGCGCGCGCCGCTCTGGCCCGCGATCCGAACGACGTCACGGCGCGAGAAGCGATTGACGCCTTGCGTGACCAGCAGCGAGCAATTTTGCAGCATGCGATCACGTTACTCGACGACATCTGATGCGCGCTCGACCTGACCACCATCGCGCGGCCACGCGATGGCTCATGCTGACCACCATCGCGATGTGGGCGACGGCGACTCCAGCACGCGCCCAGGGCGCGGCCCAGCGTCGCGGATGGAGAGCGTCTCCCACCGCTGCGGTCAAGATTCATGCGCCATCTGGCGCGCTCGTTGTGCAAGGCTGGGGCCGCGATTCGGTGTTGATCGAAGGGACACTGGCCACTGGCGAGTCGTTCTTTGGTGGAGGCACCGTGAACGGGCTCAAGCTGGGCGCGGAGGGTACCGCCACGGCGGGGCGCACGACACTCCTCGTGCGCGTCCCCGCCGGCGCTCGCGTGGTGATCCGCAGCGGCTCCGCCGATGTGAAAGTGATTGGGCTGACAGCAACCATCGATGTGGGATCGGCAGCGGGAAACGTGGACGTGTCCGGCGATACCGAAGCGGTGACGGCTGAGTCGATCAGTGGGGACCTGCATATTGCCGTGAACGCCCCAACGCTCCGTGCTCGGACAACGGGAGGACGTCTCGATATCGCCGGCAGGATTCTGGAGGCACAGCTCACATCAGTGAGCGGCGCGATCACGCTGTCGGCGCAGCCCATCGGCACCGTACGCGTCGAGACCGTTGATGGCGCGGTCGATATCCACGGCGCCATCGCCAAAACAGGGTCCATCGATGTACACACCTTCGGCGGCACCGTCGATCTGGCCTTTCCCGCCGATCAAGCCGCCGCGTTGGACCTGCGCGCTACGGACGGCGCGATCGCCGGTATCCTGACTGGCTCGCAGGGAGGGATCGCACCGTTGGATCTGCGATCGGTCGCCGAAAGAACCGGTAACACCATGTCCCTCTCGCGCGTGATCGGGCCGCTGGGAGGGCCAGCGCCGCCCGTGACCGTGCGAACGATGCGCGGGCGGATCCGACTGCGCACGCTTCCGCGATAGCAGTGTCCACCATTCCGCGCGTCCGTTTTCATGGCATCACCAAGCACTTCCCCGGCATGGTCGCCTTGCGCGACGTCTCATTCGACGTCGCCGGTGGCTCGTGTCACGCGATCTGCGGAGAGAATGGTGCCGGCAAGAGCACGCTGGGGAAGATCCTCGCCGGCCTGCAGCAAGCTGATGGTGGCCATGTGGAGATCGACGGACGTGCGGTTTCGTTTGCCTCGCCGCGCGAGGCGCTGGCCGCCGGCGTCGCGATGGTCCATCAGGAACTCGCGTTCTGCGACAACCTGACCGTCGCTGACAACCTCTGCCTGCGATCACTGCCGCACCGTTGGGGGATGATACAATCAGCCAAGCTTCGTGCGCGGGCACGGGAGCTCTTGGCAGCGACCGGCGCCGACATCGATCCCGATCGGCCCATGCGCTCGTTGAGTGTGGCCGAACAACAGGTCGTGCAGATCGCTGCCGCGGTGGGTGAAGGCGCACGTGTCGTGGTGTTCGATGAACCGACGAGTAGCTTGGGCGAGCAGGAAACGGCACGGCTGTATGCGTTGCTGGCGACACTGCGCGAACGCGGCGTCACGCAGTTGTTCGTGTCGCACCGCATGCGCGAGATCTTCGCGCTGTGCGACACGATCACCGTGCTGCGTGACGGTCAACATGTCACCACGCAACCCGCCGCCGACATGAACGAAGCGTTGCTGGTGCGACACATGATCGGCCGTGAAATCGATGCGCACGTCTCACGTCATGTGGAGGTTGCTCGCGGTGCTGAATGGCTGCGCGTCGACCGCCTCTCGTCGCCCGGTCGTTTTCAGGAGATCTCCTTCTCCGTACATGCCGGAGAAGTGGTTGGGCTGGCGGGTCTCGTGGGGGCAGGTCGATCCGAGGTGGCCCGGGCAATCTTTGGCCTTGATGCTGACGTGACGGGCACGATCAGCGTTCACGGGCAACCCGTGGCCATTCGGCATCCGCGCGACGCGATGCGCCACGGCATTGGCCTCGTCCCCGAGGACCGAAAGCGTCAGGGACTCGTGCTCGGCATGCGCACGCGAGAGAACGCCACACTCCCGACGATCGCGCGGTTCGCGCGCGGGGGCTGGATCAATCAACGCGCCGAAACAACGGCCGTGTTCGACAGCTTCGCGCGCGTTGCACTTCGCGCGGGCACCGAAGGTGCCGTGTCGTCACTCTCCGGCGGCAACCAGCAGAAGGTGGTGTTGGCGAAGTGGCTGACCGCGAAGAGTGATCTCCTCATGCTTGACGAACCCACGCGCGGCGTTGACGTGGGAGCCAAGGCCGAACTGCATGCGTGGATCGATCAACGTGCTGCAGAGGGCGCAGCGGTGCTCCTGATATCCAGCGAGCTGCCCGAACTGCTCACGTTGTCGTCACGAATTCTGGTGCTGCGGGAAGGACGCATACGTGGCGAGCTTGCCCGAGGCGAGGCCACGCAAGACAAGCTCCTGCGTCTGATGACCGGCCTCGACACGCCACCGTCGAGGTAGCGCCGTCGACATGACAACGGCAACGTCACGATGGCGACGTAGCGACGGCGACGCGCCAGGTGGCCCTACCCTGCGAGAATAGGCAGCTGCCGTATCCTCTCCTGCCACTCCCGCGGCCCCGTCTCATGGACGTTGTTGCCTGCCGCATCCACGGCCACCGTGACCGGCATTTCGTCCACGTCAAACTCGTAGATCGCCTCCATACCCAAGTCTTCGAATGCCACCACGCGTGACGATCGAATGGCCTTCGAGACGAGATACGCCGCACCACCAACGGCCATGAGGTACGCGGCTTGGTGTCCACGAATCGCTGCAAGCCCCGTCGGCCCACGCTCGGCCTTGCCAATCATGGCAATCAAGCCGGTCTTTGAGAGCATCATCTCCGTGAACTTGTCCATGCGCGTGGCCGTCGTTGGGCCGGCGGGCCCCACCGCTTCGTCACGGACCGGATCAACCGGGCCCACGTAGTAGATCACGCGGTTGGTGAAGTCGACTCCCTCCGGCAGCCCCTGGCCGCTCGCAAACAAGTCCGCGATGCGCTTGTGCGCAGCGTCGCGACCCGTGAGCAGCTTCCCCTTGAGCAACAGCCGATCGCCGGCATTCCAACTGCGCACGATCTCGGGCGTCAGGGTATTGAGATCGACGCGCTTCGCGTTCACATCGGGGCGCCACGTGACGTCGGGCCAGTCGGAGAGCTTGGGCACCGGCAGCGAGGCGGCACCCGTGCCATCGAGAACGAAATGCGCGTGTCGCGTTGCGGCACAGTTGGGAATCATCGCGATCGGCTTCGACGCGGCGTGCGTGGGGAAATCATAGATCTTGACGTCCAGCACCGTCGACAATCCGCCAAGCCCCTGCGCACCAATGCCCAACGCATTCACCTTGTCGAACAATTCGATGCGCAACTCTTCGATCTTATTCTGTGGGCCGCGCGCCTTGAGCTGCGCCATGTCGATGTGTTCCATCAGCGACTCCTTCGCCATCAGCATCGCCTTCTCGGCCGTTCCACCAATGCCAATGCCCAGCATACCGGGAGGGCACCAGCCCGCCCCCATGAGCGGGACCGTCTTCATCACCCAGTCCACAATGCTGTCACTGGGATTGAGCATGGCAAACTTGGACTTGTTCTCCGAGCCGCCCCCTTTGGCCGCGACCTTCACATCGACCGTATCGCCTGGAACAATCTCGTAGTGCACCACTGCCGGCGTATTGTCCTTGGTATTCTTGCGCGAGAACGCCGGGTCCGACACGATCGACGCGCGCAACACGTTGTCCGGCTGCAAGTAGGCACGTCGCACCCCTTCGTTGACCATCTCCTGAATCGACATGGTCGCGTTCCACTGCACATTCATCCCGACTTTCAAAAACACCACCACGATACCGGTGTCCTGGCAAATCGGTCGATGTCCCTCGGCGCACATGCGCGAATTGGTCAGGATCTGGGCGATCGCGTCCTTGGCCGCCGGCCCTTGCTCGCGATCATAGGCGTCAGCCAGCGCGTGGATGTAGTCCAGCGGGTGATAGTACGAGATATGCTGGAGCGCGTCCGCAATGGACTGGATCAGGTCGTCCTGGTTAATCATCGTCATGGCGGAAAAATAATGCGGCGCAGCGGGTACTGCTCTCCCACTGCCCACCTACTGCCCACCTACTGCCCACCCACTCCCCGCTCGCGTGAGGGACGACGGCGCCGTAACTTCGCTGTTCCCTCTTCCCGTCTCCCGCCGCGATGTGACCGTTCGCCGACTGCTGCAGATTCATCCTGACGATACCGTGCTGGTGGCGCTGGCCGATCTCATGGCCGGCGACACCGTGACACACGGGACGGCAACGTTCACCCTGGTGTCGCCCGTTCCGGCGAAGCACAAGCTCACGGTGTACGACTGCGCGCCGGGCGACCCCGTCGTGATGTATGGCGTGCTTGTAGGCCGCGCCACCTGCGTCATCCCGCGCGGAGCCGCGCTGACAACGGCGAACGTGCGCCACGACGCGGCGGCGATCGATCTCGCAGCGCCCGTCGCGCGCGCGTGGCGAGCGCCGGATATCGGGCAATGGAGCTCGCGCACCTTCGACGGCTATCATCGCCCCGACGGCCGTGTCGGCACACGGAACCTGTGGCTGGTGCTCCCGCTGGTGTTCTGTGAAAACCGGAACGTGCGTGCACTTCAGGACGCGTTCGAGCGCGAACTCGGCTATCGCGAACCCGAGACGCATCGTCTGACCGTTCGTGAACTTGCGCGTCGGTTTCAAGAGGGAGACGCGGGCAGCGCGGCGGCGACACCGGCGCCCCAGGCGAATCGCACCGCCCGCGTGTTTCCGCACGTCGACGGAATTCGTTTTCTGACGCACGACGGCGGATGCGGAGGCACGCGACAGGACACACAAGCGCTCTGTGGCCTGTTGGCCGGCTATCTCGTGCACCCGAATGTGGCCGGCGCCACGGTGCTCTCGCTAGGGTGTCAGCACGCACAAATCGACATCCTGCGCCAAGAGATCGCCGCACGCGACGCGACCTTCAGCAAACCGTTGTTCACGCTCGAGCAGCAGCGGCTTGGTACCGAAGACGCGCTCATGACCGCCGCCATCGGCCAAACATTCGAGGGTTTGGTAGAAGCCAACCGAGCAAGGCGCGCACCAGCGTCGCTTTCGTCGCTCACGGTTGGGCTCAAGTGCGGCGGATCCGACGGTTTCTCGGGCATCTCCGCCAATCCTGCTATCGGCTTCACGTCCGACCTGCTCTGCGCCCTTGGAGGCACGACGCTGTTGGCCGAGTTCCCCGAGCTGTTGGGCTCCGAGCAAGATCTC
>JANOPS010000644.1:0-1704 GCA_031421995.1 Gemmatimonadaceae bacterium | reverse complement strand
CGTCGCGCGAGCACAGCGGCGCGCGCGGCATCAGCCGACGCGCAAGACATTGCGCCAAAGGGGCGCGGGACGAACAGCGTGCGGGGCTTCGTGGGTCCGCGTCACGCGTCGCCATCGAAGGTGTTCAGCGCATCCGTGGCGTCACGCGCACGGGGCACTTGCTCTACCCTGCTGAATGCAGCATAGGGGAGCGCGTTTCATTGTGCTCAACGGAGGGGTGGTAAATATCCACCCCTCCCATTTTCAGCCCTTCCAGCCCTCGCCGCCGATCGGCGGTTCGGGCGGAATCTCCAATTTTATCCCCGCGACGCCGATCGACTGGATGTACGCCACCGCCATGGCCCGCGCGTCCTCTTCCGATACGCCGAGCTTGTGGAGCGCGAACAAATACGCCTGGTGCATGTGCGCGTCGGCCATCGCCTGATGTATGCGCTGGTTGATGTCACTCACGCGGCGCGTCCGCCATCGCCAGCCACTCGGTAGCCATGGCAATCGCCTCGTCTACCGTCTCGCGTGCGGGTGAGTTCTCGGGCGTGTCGGCGCGCAGCGATGTGAGCGCCCGCAACCACGCCCGTATCTCGTCGGGCGGGCTGAACGGGGTAACCGGCGGATCGATGATGATGGTGTCGTCGGTCACGCCCCCTCCGTTCGCGGCGGGAGTAGCGCGGCGATGCGATCGCGGAGTGAAGCGAGCGCCACCAATTCCGGCAATGTTCCGTTGTCTGCACCCCGTACGTCCGAACCGTACTCGTACTCGTAGCTCCTCGTAGCGCTGCGCGCCCCGTCCAGCGCGTCCACATCCGCCCACGTGAACCCAAACAGCTGCCCGTGGAGGGCGAGGGCTGCGACGGCGTGGCGGTTCTCGACGACGACGTTGTTCGCAAGCAATTTGCCCTCGTAAATCTCAGACTCGCACGTTTTTGTGTCTTGGAGTTTAGCCCAGCCGTCCGGCGCCATCGCGGGAGTGATGGCCATGGAAAACGCGATCTTCTCCCCCTCGGCCTGCACGAAATCGTCCCACGACAGCACGCGCCCGCCGCTGTCCCGGCACGTGCCGAGCGCGTGCATGACGAGCCACTCGTCGTTGCGCCTGGGATACGCGGTGCACCCGCACGTCGCGCGGCGAGGAACGGGAAACTGCTGGACTTCTGCTTCCACCTTCACATCGGCGTAGACGTGAACACCCAATCGAACCGGCGGGCGACGATCGACCACACGTCCGCCCAGAACCGCCGGTTGGCATCGTCTAACGTTAACCGGTCCTCGGCCTGTGCACGTACCCCGGCCGCATGCACCTCTCGGTACGCCTCGCCCATGGCGGTTCGTGCCTGTGGCCACGTCCGGTCCCACCCGCCGTCGGGACGGCGTAGGCTGGACACCTGATCTCTCGTAACCGCGCGCATTTCGGCGAGGTCGTTCGTGATAGCAAAACGGACGTCGGCGTCCGACAGGCCCCACGATCCGCTCGGGTGGTTGTGGGTCAGCGTGCCGTTGCGCATGCGCGCGGCATCGGCATTCGAGAACGCGACGCTGTTGCGGTTGCCCGACTTGGCGAGCAACACCGTGCCGTCGCTGGCCACCACAAATGCGTGTTCGATCTTAAGCCCTGCGCTGTGTTGCTCCTCGGCCGCCAGCAGGCGAGCACGGAGGGCAGGGCCGTCGACCACGGGCACGGGCGCTGGCGCCAGTGGGGCCGATGCTGCC
>JANOPS010000643.1:0-23480 GCA_031421995.1 Gemmatimonadaceae bacterium | reverse complement strand
GCCTCAAAACGTACCATGGCGGGATTGGGCACGCAAGTCGCGTACTGATCAGAAGATAGGGAGTGCGTTGTCCCGAATATAGGCCGAAGTCACAGAGTTGCTCTATTGCCCGCGAGCCGCGAAAAAGGGCCGCCGTGCGGTGCACGGGCGACCCTTTCTTGTCTTTCTCGAGAGCTCACAACCGGGATCGAACCGGTGACCTCATCCTTACCAAGGATGTGCTCTGCCAACTGAGCTATGTGAGCGGCCTACTATAAACTGCAACGACTTACGACGTTTTTCAGGTCTTCGGCCTGCGCCCGAACGAGCTTTGAAAGTGCCTTGGAAATGCAAGGGCGGTCGTCCGGCTTCCCGTGGGAAGCCTAGACGCTCGTGCGAGCGCAGGCAACCCCCGAGACAAAGTCGGCGCACCGACACTACTCCACCCCCGTGACGGTTCCGTGCGTCGAGAGCGCTGCTCGAATCTGGCCCTTCCTGCCGCGTGGAACTCTGGACGCTATCCAAGGCTATCTTTTTCAAATGCTCTCTGCCGGTCGCTCCCTCCTTCTCGCCCTCGGCTTTCTTTCGCTGCAGCTCACGCTGATCAGCGGGGGCGAGCGGTGCCCGATTGTGAGCGTCTTTGCCCATCACGGCGCAGCCATGGCTGGCATGGACATGGCTCGGCCGCAGGGCGGCGGTGTCCAATCCGACGCCCCATCGACTCCTGGGGTCCAGCAGTCGTGTGATGATGACGGCGAGCGCCCGAGCTGCGACTCAATGACAGTATGTGTCTTCGCCGCGGTGATCGCCCCTATCGGCGTTCACAACCCGCAGCGCAGGCCGGCTGTGCGTGCGCCGACGCTTGCCATGCGCACGCCGTCTACTGAAGGCGCCGCGCCCGACCTCCCGCCCCCGCGACTCCAGTCCTGACGATTCCCGCATAGCGACACGCTATGCGGATGCGCCCGCGCACGATCTTTCTTCGCGGACGCACGCGGTGCCGGCGCTCGTAGTTTGCCATCACGCCGATGGTGGACTCGCGACGTCGTCTCTCTTTCGTCTGACACCACATGTTTCGCCTCGACTGCCTTGCGCAGCCACATCTGTGGCTGCTGCACGGACGCCGTCGACGCTTTCATGCTCTGGCCCGTGCGCAGCGCGCACGCGTCGGCATGGCGTTGAAGGGCATGCTGTATTCGTTCCTACTGCCCGCGTCGGGCACGGCACAGGCAACGCCCACGCCCGACCGCTCCGACGTCGACGCGCTCATCGCGGTGGCAGTGACGTCGAATCGCGCCATGCGTGCGGTGCGATCTCGCGCCGACGCGACGCGAGCGCGGGTCGGTCCGGCCGGGTTGCGCCCCGACCCGATGCTCATGGTCGGCCTGCGGGATTTCCCGCTGAGCAACCCAGGGTTTTACGACAACTTCACCATGAAGATGGTGGGGATCCGCCAGACCATCCCCTACCCCGGCAAGCTGCGCGTTGACCGCCAAATCGCCTCACGTGAAGTGGACGCGAGTGAGGCCGCCGTGCGGGGAGTGACGCTCGACCTCGTTCGCGACGTCCGACGCGCGTATTACGAGATCGCGTTTCTCGATCGCGCGTTCGATGTCGTCACGCGGAACCGCGATGTGCTCGTCGATCTCCTCAAGGTGGCGGACGCACGTTACGGCGTGGGCCAATCCGGTCAGCAGGACGTCCTGCGGGCGCGCGTAGAGACCGGGCGGCTCGCCGAGCAGGCCGTGACACTTATTGAACAGCGCCGCGCCGTGCTCGCCGGGCTCAACGCCACCCTCGACCGCGCGAGTGACACGCCGTTGTCCACGGCGACAATACCAACGCGTATCTCGCGCGCGGCCGTGGCCGACTCCTCGACAAGCGTCCGCTTCGTGTCGGCTACGTTGGGTGCTCGCGCGGCGGATTCGCCGCTGCCCGCACTCGCTGACCTGCAAGCGATGGCGATCGAAACAAGCCCGTTGCTGGACGCACACGAGGCGGCCATCGCGGTGCAAAGCGCGCGCGTGGAAAGCGCGGGGAGACAACATCTCCCCGACTTCGATCTCGCATTGGATTACGGCCAACGGCGCGGCTTCCGTGATCTGGTGACGGCCACCGTGTCCATCCCCCTGCGGTTGCAGCGTCGCACAAAACAGGATCAGCTGCTGGTGGCGGCGCGCGCGGATTTGGCCGCACTGGAGTCTGAGCACGCAGCTCGTCGCAACACGATTCGGGCGGACGTGGCGCGGCTCGCGGCGGATCTCGAGCGCCAGCGTACACAACTCGCGCTGTACAAGACCGCGATCATTCCACAAGGCCGCGCGGCGCTGACCTCCGCGCTCGCGAGCTACCAAGTGGGGCGCGTCGAGTTTCTCCCCGTGTTGGAGAATCAGGCCACGCTCTTCAACTATGAAACCCAATACTTCCGCGTGCTCACGGATTTTGCCACGACGCTGGCCGAACTCGAGCGAGTCGTCGGGAAGGAGATTCTCCCATGATGCGCTCCACGCGCATTCGATGGAGCTGGGTGGTCTGCCTTGTGCTGCTCTCCGCGATGGCGCTGTGGTTCTGGCGCGATCGGGCACCGCAACGCACGCCGCTGGCAGGCGTTCCATCAGCGAACGGCATGCAGGGCATGCAAGGAATGGAAGGTATGGCCGGCATGAGCATGAGCGCCGATGGCGCCATCGCGCTCACCGCCGACCAGCTGCGCACGTTTGGTGTGACCTTTGGCGTCGCCGACCTGCGCACCATGACCACCGCGGTGCGTGCCACCGGCAACGTGGTGGTCGATGAGACGCGGATCGTGCAGGTTACGCCGCGGGTGGGTGGATTCGTGGAGCGCCTGTATGTGAATGTCACCGGGCAACCGGTGCGTCGCGGACAACCGCTGCTCGAGCTGTACTCGCCCGAGTTGCTCGCTGCGCAGCAGGAGCTGCTGCTCGCGGCGGGATTGCAGCGCAGCATTGGTCAGAGCGCCGTGCCGGGCATTCCCGAGAACACCATGGATCTCGTTGCGGCCGCCAGGCGCCGCTTCCAGCTCTGGGATGTGTCCGATGCCCAAGTCAACGAGATCCTTCGCACGGGGCGGACCCGTCGCACGATGACGTTGTTCGCGCCCGCGTCGGGCATCGTCACCGAGCGCATGGTCGTGCAAGGTCAGTCGATCATGCCAGGCGAGAAGCTGCTTACGATCGCCGATCTGTCGCGCGTGCGGATCGAAGCCGACCTGCGTGGCGTCGACGCAGCGAGCGTCCGCACGGGCAGCACGGCCGACATTGAAATCACCGGTCTCGGAGCGCGCTCGTTCACGGGCCGCGTGGAGTACGTGTATCCCACGCTGGAAACGGACGCGCGCACGACACGGGCGCGGATCGCGGTGTCGAACGCTGGTGGATTACTCAAACCGGGGATGTACGCGACGGTTCGACTCTCGACACCGTCGCGAACAGCCCTCACGGTGCCGACCTCCGCGGTCGTTCGGACCGGCGAGCGCGCCTTCGTGTTCGTGGATCTGGGTGGTGGCAAGCTCACGTCGCAGGACGTGGAGCTTGGCGCCAGCGCCGGTGAGTACACGGAGATCCTGGCGGGCGTCGAGCCGGGTCAGCGCGTCGTGACGTCCGCGCAATTTCTGCTCGATTCCGAGTCCAACCTCGGAGACGTGATGAAGAGCATGATGAGCATGGGTGGCGGAATGGGAGACATGAAGGGCATGGACATGAAGGGGATGGACATGAAGGACGGGAAGCGGTAACCGCCATGCTCAAGTTCATCATTGGCTGGTCGGTCACGCACAAGCTGGCCGTGCTGCTTGGAACGCTCACCGTGACCGTCGCTGGCGTGTGGGCGTTGCTCACCACGCCTGTTGACGCGATTCCCGATCTCTCGGACGCCCAAGTGATCGTGATGACGGAGTGGCCGGGACAGGCTCCGCAGCTCGTCGAGGACCAGATCACGTATCCGCTCGAGACCGAGCTACTCAAGGTGCCGAACATCAAGTTCGTGCGTGGGATGTCGCAGTTCGGCATCTCGGCCGTCTATGTCGTGTTCGAGGATGGCACGGATCTGTACTGGGCACGCTCGAGGGTGCTCGAGTACCTGAACGGCGTGCGCGACAAGCTGCCCGAAGGCGCGATGCCGATGCTCGGCCCCGACGCGACGGGTGTCGGCTGGGTCATGCAATACATCCTCGCCGACACCGCCGGTACGCAGTCGCTCGCCGACCTCCGCGCGCTGCAAGACTTCACCGTGCGGCCCGCGCTCACCGCCGTGCCGGGCGTGGCGGAGATCGCGTCGTTCGGCGGCTTCGAGCGCGAGTACCAGGTGCAGGTCGATCCGGCGAAGCTACTCGCGTTCAACGTGTCGATGTCGAAGGTGGCAGATGCGGTGCGTGCGTCAAACCAAGACGTCGGCGGGCGGGTGCTCGAGATGGGCGGCACGGAGTATGTGGTGCGCGGCCGCGGACGCTTTGCGTCGCTCGAGGACCTCCGCAACGTGTCCATCGGGACTGGTGCCGGGGGAACGCCGGTCACCGTAAACGATGTCGCTACGGTGCAAACTGGCCCCGCCTTGCGTCGCGGCATTGCGGACCTGAACGGCAAGGGTGAAGTGGTCACCGGGTGGGTCGTGATGCGCTACGGCGCGAATCCGCGCGAGGTCATCGCCGGCGTGAAAGCAAAGATGGCGGAGGTCGAGCGCGCACTCCCACGTGGTGTGCGATTCGTCGAGGGATACGACCGCGCGGGCCTCATCGACCGGGCGGTCGAGACCCTGCGCGAAAAGCTGGTCGAAGAATCAATCATCGTCGCCCTCGTCGCGGTGCTGTTTCTGCTGCACGCGCAGAGCGCGCTGGTGGCGATTGTCACGTTGCCTATCGGCATCGTGATGGCATTGCTCGCGATGAAAGGCCTCGGCCTCACTGCCAACATCATGTCGCTGGGAGGAATCGCCATCGCGATCGGCGCGATGATCGACGCAGCCATCGTGATGGTGGAGAATCTCCACAAGCACATGGAGCGCAACGACGCAAAGGGCCGGCCGAAGGAACACTGGACGCTGGTGGTGGAGGCGGCGCAGGAAGTCGGACCCGCCCTCTTCATTTCGCTCCTTATTATCACGGCGTCCTTTCTGCCAGTGTTCGCCCTAGAGGATCAGGAGGGCCGATTGTTCAAGCCCCTCGCATGGACCAAGACCCTGGCCATGGCGGCGGCCGCATTGCTTTCCATCACGCTCGTGCCGGTGATGATGGGGCTCTTTATCCGGAAGGGTGTGAAGCCCGAAGCAGCGAATCCGGTCAATCGGTTTCTGGTCTGGGCGTATCGTCCGGTGATCGAATTTGTGCTGCGGCACCGCTGGCCCACGATCCTCTCCGCCGGCGTGCTGCTCGCGATCACCGCCTTTCCGTGGTCAAGGATTGGCAGTGAGTTCATGCCTCCGCTGAACGAGGGCTCGATCATGGACATGCCGTCGCTCTTTCCAGGTGTCGGTACCGCGCAAGCAAAGCAAATCCTGCAGCAGCGTGACGCTGCCCTCGCCCGCATTCCCGAAGTGCAGACGGTGATGGGCAAGATCGGCCGCGCCGAAAGTGCGACCGACATGGCACCGATGTCGATGATCGAGTCCATTGCCGTCCTCAAAGACAAGTCGGAGTGGCGCCCCGGTGTCTCCTACGACTCCATCGTGTCAGAGGCGAACAACACCGTGAAGACCCCCGGTGTCGGCAATATGTGGAGCATGCCAATCAAGAACCGGCTCGACATGCTCGCGACTGGCATCAAAACACCGGTCGGCATCAAGGTGTTCGGCCCCTCGCTCGATACGCTGGACCAAATCGGGCGGGCGATCGAAGGCATCCTGCCCAACGTCGCCGGCACGAATACGGTGTTCGCCGAACGCGCCGTCGGTGGACGTTATCTCGACGTGACGGTCGACCGCGAGGCAGTGGCACGCTACGGGCTCACCGTTAGCGAGGTGCAGATGGCGCTCAGCACGGCGGTCGGCGGCATGGACGCCGGCCAGGTGATTGCCGGACGCGAGCGATTCGGTGTGCTGGTGCGCTACCCGCGCGAGCTACGCGATTCACCCGACCGGCTGCGCGAGGTGCTGGTCGCCACGCCATCCGGCGCACAGATCGCACTCGGCGACCTCGCGCGGATCGACGTCGTGAAGGGCTCGACGTTGATAAAGTCGGAGAACGCTTTGCTCAACAACGTCGTGTACGTCGACGTGCAGGGGCGCGACATCGGGAGCTACGTCAGCGACGCCAAGTCCGCGCTACAACAGCGACTTACGCTGCCCGCCGGGTATTGGCTCCAGTGGTCGGGCCAGTTCGAGTCGCTCGAGCGCGCGACGAAACGTCTGCGTCTTGTTGTGCCGGTCACCCTCGTGATCATCTTCGGCTTGCTGTACTTCAACTTTCGCAGTGTTGTTGAGGTCGGCATCGTGATGCTCTCGCTCCCCTTCGCACTCGTGGGCGGCGTGTGGCTCATGTGGATGCTTGACTACAACATGAGCGTGGCGGTGGCCATCGGATTCATTGCGCTGGCCGGCGTGGCGGCCGAGACCGGCGTGATCATGCTGATCTATCTCGATCAGGCGCATGCCGATCGCACGGCACAGGACATGCTCCGCACCAGGGAAGATATTGATGCCGCCATCGAGCATGGAGCCGTCGGGCGCGTGCGTCCCAAGATGATGACCGTGACCGCGATCATGGCTGGCTTGGTACCCATCCTCTGGAGCCAGGGCACGGGCGCGGATGTAATGAAGCGGATCGCCGCTCCAATGGTGGGCGGCATGCTGACGAGTACCGTGCTCACGCTCGTGGTTATTCCTGCAATCTATTCGCTGTGGAAAGAACGTGAAGTGCGCCGGGCTGCACCGTGACGCCTCCAATGCCGAACCACACCTTTGTTTCACACGTATCATCTCACTCTTTCACGAGCAACACATCATGCGCCGTTACCATCGTTGCACCACCGCTATCGCGATGCTTCTCGCCGTGGGTGCTGCCGCCTGTACAAAAACCGACGATTCGGCGGCCGCTGGCGGTAGTTCCACCTCCATGGACAGTGCGCACGCGGAGGGTTCCATGGGCGATAACAGCGGAATGGCGGGCATGGCCGGGATGAAAAGCATGGACGGGACGCCGGGTATGAAGGACAGCACGATGGGTGGTATGAGTAGGGAGATGCATGCGCACATGACGAGCATGATGAGCGCCTCGGGCGAGGGCATGAAAGGTATGGTGCCGATGCATCGGCAGATGGTGGCCAACATGATCGCGAGGATGAACGGCGAGATGCGCGACATGAAGATGGCGAGCAACACCGAGTGGTCGGCAACCGTAGACTCGTTGCGCAAGGACTTGGTGCGGCTGCCGGAGCTGAGCAACGCCGAGTTGACCGCCATGATGCCGGCGCACATGGCGCGCGTTAGGCGCTTGGGCGACATGCACCAGCAGATGATGCGTTCCATGAGCGCCGAGTAAAAACCATCTTTTCACGGAGCAGACCGATGGCCAGCATCGAATTCGGGAGCTACCATCGCGGCAACAGTGCGAAGTATCACGACTGCATCGACGCGCGTGTCACATGCCTCGTGGCGTGCGAGACATGTTCGGACGCGTGCCTGGACGACAAGGACATCGCCATGACGCGCTCGTGCATGCGGCTTGACCGCGATTGCGCGGACGCGTGCGCGGCGGCGATCAGAGTAATGAGCCGCGGTGGCCCGCTCTCGGCCGAACTGTGTCGACTCTACGCCGAGGCGTACCGCAAGTGCACCGAAGCCTGCCGGCGGATAGCGGCGTAACCTTACCTATTGTTTTTACAAAAAAGGGTTACATACAAACGTTTATCGACGCTTCACAAGCCACCGGACCGCAAGAACTCCTTAAATTCCTCGGGGAGTCCTGCGGCCACAACACCCCGCACTGCTGCCTCGACGTCATACAGTACGCGCACAAACTCCACGCGTGGTTCGCCTTCGCCGAGCGTGAGTCGCACGTAGCCCGCGCGCCAGTCGCCGTCTTTCGGCCGCCCAACACTGCCGGTGTTCACGAAGTGAATGCCCTCCACTTCGCGATGCCACGCCTTGTGTGTGTGCCCAAACGCGATCACGTCGCCGCGCTTGAGCGACACGCTCGCCGCCATCTTGAGACAGAAGTCGTCAGAGCGGTCTTCCGTCCAGTAGAGCGTGTTCAGCGTGGGTGTGCCATGCACAAGCACCAAGCGCGGGCCGGAGGCGTGCCCGCCGAGCGGCCGCACGTCGAGCGAGAAGGGCAAGCTGCGTAAGAATCGCTTGGTGGCCGACGTGACAGCGCCGCGCGTGTATTCGTAGCTGATGTGCGCGAGCTCCTCCTGACGCGGCGTTTCACTTTTGCAGCCGCAGTGCTTGTAGTCCGTCGCGACGGTTGAATCGTAGTTGCCAGCGATACCAGCGATTCCGCGCGACTGCAAGCGGGCCACGACTTCGTTGGGGTTGCTGGAGTACCCCACGAGATCGCCCGCGTGATAGATCGCGTCGGTGTCACCGCGCGCGTCGATGTCGGTGAGCACGGCATCGAGCGCCTGCAGGTTGGCGTGTATGTCGGAGATGAGGGCGAGCTGCATGGGAGTATCAGTTGGTAGAGTTGGCCATCAACAGGGCGATGCCGCGCGAGCACGCGCAAGCGCGACGGCCGCGCGACGCTCGGCGTCGAGCGCGGGGATGCCGCCGAAGCAGGAGCGCACGCAGGCCACGAGATTGCGATGCACCACGTTGCGGGGTTCGGCGAGGCGATAATGCGCAAACTTCCAGTCACGCGTTGCCGTCACGAGCCCCGTGCGCCGGAGATAGGCCAGATGACGGGACACCGCCGGCTGCGGAAGGCCCAAGAGCTCGACGAGGTCGCACACGCAGAGTTCTCCGGCCACCAGCGCGTTGAGCACGCGAAGTCGAGTCGGGTCGGCAAAGCCCTTGAAAAGGGCGTCTATGTCGTCGACCCGCATTGCCGACCCATCGGCAACGTGTTCGAGCGCGTCGATGGAGCAAGTGGTCATAGCGGACGGCGGACAGGGTATCATATTTGTGTAGACATATGTAACTTGCCTTAGCGCATACGAGTTGTCAATTCCGCCGTCTCTCGTCTTGGAGTTTCTATGGCCCGCTCGCTTCCGATTTCTGACGTCGCACCTGCCGTGGCCTCGACGACCGGCGAACCACTATCGGGCACTGTGAGGGTCTTCGACCCCGCGCTGTGCTGCGCCACCGGCGTGTGTGGGCCCGGCGTCGATCCCGCGCTCCTGCAAATCGCGCGCGACCTGCGATGGCTGGAAGCACAGGGGGTTGCCGTGACGCGCGCGGGACTGAGCCAAGAACCGCAGGCATTCGTGGCCCACGCCAAGGTGACGGGACTCATGCAGGCCTTCGGGGACGGCGCGTTACCGGCGGTGTTGGTCAACGACGCCGTGCTGGTATACGGTCGGTACCCAACACGCGAGGAGCTCGTGACATCGCTCGGGACATCGCTCGCCAATCGTGGCGATCGCGCGATCGCCGATGGCGAGGCGAGTGCATCGGAGTGCGCACCCGGCTCTGGCTGCTGCTGAGGCGCGTCGATGACGATCACCGTGCATGACGCGGTCGATGCCGCGGCGCCGACAGACGCGCACACGCGCTCGTGGCTCGGCGGCGCCGTACGCACACGACATCTCTTCTTTACTGGCAAAGGCGGTGTCGGCAAGACCACCGTCGCCAGTGCGACAGCGCTGCGACTCGCCGAGTCTGGGGCGCGCACGCTCGTTGTGAGTACGGACCCGGCCTCGAATCTCGATGATGTGTTTGCGATGCGAGCCGACACCACGCCAACACGGGTTCCCGGCGTGAGCACGCTTTGGATCATGAATCTTGATCCGGAGGCGGCGGCGGCAACGTATCGCGAGCGTATGGTTGGCCCGTATCGCGGCGTGCTCCCTGACGCGGCGATCCGGAGCATGGAAGAACAGCTGTCCGGTGCATGCACCGTGGAAATCGCGGCCTTCAATGAGTTCACCGCCCTGCTGGCAGAACCATCACTCACCACGTCGTTCGACCACATCGTTTTTGACACAGCACCGACTGGGCACACGTTGCGTTTGCTCAGCTTGCCGAGTGCGTGGAGTGGATTCCTCGAGACATCGAGCAGCGGCGCCAGTTGCCTGGGGCCTTTGGCTGGCCTTGAGCAACATCGCGCGCAGTATGCGGCCACCGTCGCCGCGCTGGCCGATGCGGCGGCAACGACCGTCGTGCTGGTCACGCGCCCCGATATCAGTGCGCTCCGCGAGGCCGCGCGCGCAGGCGGGGAACTGAGCGCCCTCGGTATTGTCAATCAGCGTCTCGTGATCAATGGTGTGCTCGCGGGAGACGCGAACGGCGATACGGTCGCCGCCGCGTTTATGCAGCGCCAGCAGGAGGCGCTGCACACGATGCCGGCGACGCTCCGCGCGCTGTCGACCGCGCGCATCCCGCTGATCGCCAGCGATCTCACCGGCGTCGCGTCACTGCGTGCCTTTGCCGATGCAGCGGATGGTCTTGATCGTGCTACGGAGCTGTCGATGTTGGGTGTCGTGTCAGCCGCACGCGAGCCAGTCGTCGCGTATCCGTCCGGCTTCGGCGATCTCGGCGCATTGGTTGCGGAGATCGCCGCCGACGGACACGGCGTTGTGATGACGATGGGGAAAGGTGGCGTAGGGAAGACCACACTGGCTGCGCGGATCGCCCTCTCGCTGGCCCGTGCCGGACATCGCGTGCATCTCTCAACGACCGATCCCGCCGCGCACATCGCGGCGGCGGTTGGTGAGCATACGTTCCCTTCGCTGACCGTGAGTCGCATCGATCCCGTACTGGAGACGTCGCGGTACGCCGAGGAAGTCGTACGCGCGGCGTCACTGGCCGCAGAGACGTCCGGTGGACTTGATGCGGACGAACGCGCTCTGCTTGAGGAGGATCTCCGCTCACCGTGCACAGAAGAGATCGCGGTGTTCCGCGCCTTCGCGCGCACGGTCGATGAAGCGGCGGACGCGTTCGTCGTGCTCGATACGGCACCGACCGGCCACACCCTGCTGTTGCTTGATGCGGCGGAAAGCTATCACCGAGAAGTTGCACGTACGGCGGGCACGCACGTGCCCGACGCGGTGCGTGCCCTGCTGCCGCGTTTGCGCGACCAGCGCTACACCAAGATGCTGCTCGTCGCGTTGGCGGAAGCGACGCCGGTGCATGAGGCGTCGCGGCTGCAGGACGATTTGCGGCGAGCGGGGATCGAGCCCTTTGGCTGGGTCATCAACGCGAGCTTGGCGGCGAGCGGCACGACGCACCCGCTGCTTGCTGCACGAGCGGCGTTGGAAGCGCCGCAGCTGAGCGCGGTGCGGGACGCGTTGTCAAAACGCGCGTGGCTGATTCCCTGGCATCGCGACACGATCGGGTGACGGGAAACTCCCGCTCTTGCGCCGAAGCTACGCAGCGCGGGCGACGATCACCGTGGTGGATCGAGGAACGGCCGCCTACCTTGACGGCGCCTCAGCCAACAACGCCAGCCCTTGCAAGACGGCGCGAATCTGTCGGTGAACCGTCAACGCGTCCTTCGCCTCGTCAACGACGACCTGTGCGGCGAGCAGTTCGCCTAAGGTCTCTTCGTCAGCGACCAGCGTCTGCGCCAGCTGTGCGACCGCAACCCTGAGACGCGGTTCTGAGATCGCGTCGCACTCCTCGGAGAGCGTGGGGCGTGATGCGATCACCGCCAAGACATCTTCGATGTCATGACTCCCGAACAAATCACCCTCCCCACGGTCTTGGTACGCCGCCCATTTGAGTCCCAGGAACGCCGGCGCGGAGGCGTGTTGGACGACCAGCCTTTCGACCCCGGGATTCTCGATCTGGACTGACACCGCTGATGCTATCGCTATTCGGTCCAACGCATTTCCGCTGGCACCCAAGTGGGTTCCAGCGGGCACGAGATCGAATAGGCCCCCGTCTGGCGTCGTCCATCGCTGGGCATGCGCCGTCGCGTCTGCCGCGCTTGCGCGCTGTTGAAAACCGCGTCTGCGGAGCTCCTCCTGCAAGTGATGGAAGTCTCCATACGACGAAGTGATCACCAAGCCGTCCACGTCCGTCGTGGGCCGCACGCGCGGAGAAATCGGATGTGTTTGCAGCAGCGGAGCGATCGCACCGCCGATGAACACGATGCGGTCCAAGAGAGGACCCAGCGCCTCTGCAATGGCACAGAGATGCGCGAGCGCGGGCGTGGACCGGCCGGTGTAGCGATCGGTCATCACAACCGGACGGCAGCGCGGCTGATACGGAGCGCGTGCGAGAGATAGGTGGCGGCCAACTGCCGTTCCCGCGCTCGGCCTACACGCAGCGCGTCCACGGCCGAGAGGAGCGCGTACAGGCGCGGTTGCTGCGGGGCAATCTGGGCGGCTTTTGGCAACAACGGCTCCAGCGCCGGACCGGAGCTTTTGCCGTCGACCGCGAACCAGACGACCGCTTCGTCCGCGACCAAGCGATCTGCGATCGCAGGCCCCGCGTGGGCCGTCGGTACTCCGCGCGTCGGGCGCCCAAGCACGGCCGGGAACGCGTAACGCACGCCGTGTGTGAGGAACTCCAGGAGCGCGTGCCGGTTCACCGCCCGTTCCCCGTCAAACCCCTGGCGGAGCAGTCCGGCATCCGTCAGACGCTTCACCGACGCGTGCACGGTGCTACCGCTCAAGCCTAGCGCGCTGCCGAGGTCGGCGTACGACGCCGCAACCGGCGCATCAACAAGATGAAGCGCGACTCCCACGTCCAGCGGATGTAAGGCTGACTGCGACACCCTGACCTCCCATGTTCACCGTTCGCGAATACCGAATGAATGTTAGCCAGTGCGCTTCGCTGAAGCAAGAACACGGCGTTTCCAGAAGCAGGACGACTGGCCACAACAAAAAACCGCCGGCCCCGAGAAATGGGAGCCGGCGGTGTCGTCAGACAACCTGAAAACAACAATCAGAGCGGGAGACGGGACTCGAACCCGCGACATCAAGCTTGGAAGGCTCTCTCGTCGTCATCGACGGCGTTACGCTGCGTTCGCGAAACAGCGCGTAATGCGCAGCAATTTCAGCGGTTGCGCGATATCCAGGCGAACGGGGTGCAACCATGGCAATGAGCGATCGGAAGCGTACGGCGGCTATTTCGTGTCCAAGTTCGTGCACGACGGCCGTCGCACCTCTCACGATATCGCGGCTGGCCGACTCGGACGACGTGCGGCGATACCTCGATGCAGCGGGCGCCGCGCGTGATCGCCTGCACGCAGCGCGTGACCGGGTCGCACACGATGATGCGACGTTGGATCGCGAAGTCCTCGCCTTGCTCCTTTCGATTGCCACGGTGGAACTCGATCTCCGCCTCGCGAATGCCAGACTGTTTGAAGTCAGGTCACAGCGGGAGCGTAACCAGGTCATGAAGGTGATCGGGTCATTGGCTGCGGACCTGCGCGTCCTCGTTGACCAGCTCGTCGAGACTCCGTAGACCAATCACTCCCTGCTCCATCGCGACCGCCGATGGAAGCCCCTACCCTTGCCTAGGAGAAGCACGTGACCACGCCATTGACCGCCGTACCCGTCACAATTGAGACACGTATCGAGCCAACGATCTTCGCGAGCCTGTCCGCTCAGCGCGGGAACCGCGAGGGCTTCGCGGACAACGAGCGCTTCGAGGTCGACATGGTGAGGAGCTCAAAAGAGCTTGTCACCCTCACGATGCGAGCTTCGCTCGGCGCGATCGAAAACACGCCCGTTGACGTGGAGGTCCCCGTTATCCTCTTCAAAAGCCTCCCCCAGCTACTCGAGCGACTCGTTCTTCTCGGTGCGCGACACGCCCTGCTGGCGACCGATCTGGAAGACGTCGATCAGCGCCATACGGAATCGATCCCATGAACCAAGGAACGCGCGCAATGGGGTGGATCACCGCATCGAACGCAGGACCGCACGCACCCGCCGAGGGGGACGAAGGAAAGGGAGGAAAGGGAGGAAGGCGCGCTTAGGCAACGATCTTCCCGGACCATTGATGACTTCCGTATACCGTCCTTTGTGGCGGCGCAGAACTTTAGACCATTCCTTCCCAACGATTTAGCGACTACTTCACAATCGAGACGAGAAAGGGGGCGCGGCAGTGGTGTTGATCTGCAACACACAGCCGACACCCCCTTTCCGTTGTCGTCCCTAGTCGTTGCAGATCGGGACTCCCGTTCCTATCCACCTCGGGCAGATCCACCACAATCGAGGTAGTCGTCCACCTTCGCGCAGGTTCGGCGACCAGTGCTCTCCGCACGACATGCACGCAAGAATCTGACGTCCCTCGGGTCCTACGATCCTGACACCGACCCTCGCAAGACTCGCCTTCGACCAGACTACTTTCTTTCTGCGAACGTTGGGCATTTATACCCCTCCGTTGGCGCTCACCGCCGACGCTGTGAGCACAGGACTCTCCCGACCACGGTGTGAACACTCGTCACACGCGCGCGCTGTCGGTTGTTCCTCGCCTTGCCTCGCCATGACCTTCAGGGTCGCCCCTGCAAGGGGTGCCGGCGGACACCAACGAACAGATTACAAGTGCCGACGGTCTCGTACAAGTGTCATCGAGATATCGAAAGTGAGTCTGGGGTCTCCCAGACGATGTCATAGGTTCGTTGTGCGCATTGGTACGCGACGCCTTGGTCCATCAGGAGGGCCGATTCCGAGCACAGTTGCGCCGGCATCACTCGCCGATAGAAGTCGCGGATAGCGGCCTTCGGCAATGCGAGATGGTAGTATCGCGTCACTCGACCGCCTACACGGGACTCTTCTCGCACGAACGTGGCGCCTCTGATGATCGGTATTAACCCGAACGCCTTGGACTCCCCAGCGACAACCTCGGCCTGCGCAGCGTATCTCTCCGGCTTTTCGACCAGGAAAAGCGTCCGCTTCCACTCCCAGCGTCGCGCATTCGACCCGCAGCCGCCCTCGGCCTCCGCGAACATCGTCCCATATTCCGCATTTGCGTCGGAGAGTGGTGTCGCGGAATGCGCACTGTGAATGCGGTAAAGGATCGTGCACGCGCCGGAAATACCGCGGGCTTTATGCGCGTGGATTGCCATGACGCGAGCGGCGACCGAGTCTACCGACGTTGGATAGTCTGAGAACTGAATCTCTCCGAGGTATGCGCGGGGCTGCCCACCCAACTGATTGTACACGACGGTTGTGCCCTCCGGATACTGTGGGAGCGGGTCGCCGCACGCGTCGAGTACCAGTATCATCAGAAAGAAGCCCACACGCGCCCTCCGGCCAACTTTCCACGTTTCGCGTAGCACAGAGTCCAGGTAGATCACCATCGGGTCATTTCCTCACAGTTGCGAGTCGGTCCAGATGGCACGTCCGTCGACGAGCCGTCGATTCAGGCATGTTTACGCCTGTTGAACGACTACACTTTGCGTTTCGGGCACACAAAGGGTAAGTGTCACGCGACTCGCGGCCTATGCTGCTGCTAGGCCGTCCACGCGAGGTCGGGTGATGCCAGCGCCCATGTCAACGGCCCCAATTCACCAGGTTGCAGCACCTTCGCCCCATTCGCAATCAGCTCCATCGGCCACCGGATCGTGCGGTCGGAGACCACATCCGCGAGCACAAACACCGGCCGCCCCAGCCGCAACGCCTCCCAGGCGTGATGGAGCACGATCGATCCTCGCCTCGATCCGTCGTCGGCTGCCTCCACGATCACGGACGCCTGCGCCAGGAGCGCCATCGTGCGATTCCGTCGCGGCGCATTGGCCGAGTTGGGCTTCGTCCCCTCCGGGAACGAACTGACGAGCAGCCCGTCTGAGGCCACCCGCTGGCCGAGCACGCTGGTCTGCACGATGTCCAGCGACGTAGCGCACACGGCGATGGTGGCGCCGCCGAGACTCATCACCCGCTCGTGCACGGCCGCATCGATGCCGGCGTCAATGCTACTCACGGTCGTGATGCCCAGTTGGGCAAGGGCCGTCGCGAGCTGCAGGGAACGCGAGAGCCCAGCAATCGACGGATCACGCTTCCCGACGACCGCCACCCGTCGAGGACTCGCAAGCAGCTCCCAGCGGCCAACGCCATACAACCGCGTCGACGCGTGCTTGGCCTCGACGGCGGTGAGGCGACGCCCGAGCGCCGCCTCGATCGACCGCAGGTCCGTCAAGTCGTCCGCGACGGGAGTGCCCCGACTGGCGGGAGTACCACCTCTCGGCCGTTGACGGGCAGTTCGACCTCTCGGCCGTTCGCGGGCAAGTAGATCCCGATCGCGATCGGCTCGCCGTTGGGGCCGCTGAACGTCTGCTCGACCCGTTCGGTGTACCCGACCCGCGTCCGTTCGTACCACACTATCGCCCCGACATTTCCTCGCGCCATCGCCCGTGCCAACGCGATACTCGCCGACATTTTTCCACGTGCACGCCCCTTTTCTAGTGCGGTGGAAAAATGTGATGCCTCGTATTCGGAAAAGGTGCCACGATCGATGCCGAGTACTATCGCGATCTCCGTCTTGTTCATGCCGAGAGCCGCACAGCGCTCAACCCGCGAGATGTCGGCGACCGTGGGTGTTTTGCGCGGTCTGCCGCGCTTGCTCTCGGTCGTCTGCGGCACGAATGACGCGGGGAGGTCGCGCAGATCGAGCAGCTCCTTCCGAGACGCCCGCACCTTTCGCGCTGGTGCCCGCGTAGCGGCCTCGGCACCCGTCGCCTGCCTCTTGGTCTGTTTCGTCATTTCCGGAGCACCCAGCGGCCATCTGGACCGGTCGCGCCATCGATTTCGCCGCGGGCGAGCCGCGCCTTGAGCCGCTGGTATTGCACGGGGTCTTTCGCCTGGGCCGCCGTCAGCGAGACCACGCGGCCCGCGTCTAGTTGGCCGACCCCACCGAAGAGTGGCGCGAGCGCCCGGCGACTTTTCATGGAGGCGATAAGAGAGTCGACCGATAGCGTGGGATCGATCTTGGTCGAGTCCGCGACGTCGGTGACGCCGATTGACCGATTGCCTCTGCTATCGCGAACGACCTTAAGCCTCGGCAGCACGTGCGGGAGCAAGCCAACCGTGCTCCCGCCGTGCATCTCGAGCGCGTCGCGTGCGTGCGCTGTGAGTTCGAGGGCGTCCACTTCGGCGACGAGACGTTGGTTCTCGGCTTGCAGCTTCGCCGCGATGGTCTCGTCTGGCGTTATTGCGGGTTGTGTCATGGCGTGTTTTGTGTTGAGATGGGAAAGAGTGGCCTGCGGTGATGGGGGATCTGATGTCAAAAGTCATGCCGACGATGCGATAGCCCGTGAGGGAGACGGCGCTACGATCGACGCCCGCTCAGGCAGAGCAGGGTGCACTACTCCTTGTGCGCGTGTGGCGAAGCGCGCGTGGCGCCAGCGTTCCGTGGGCCGTCCTCTGGTCGGTTCGGTGGCAACGACGGCAAGGCCCGCACCGGACAGTTCGGTCAATGCAAGCGTAATCCGTTCCGCCGGCACGTCACCGGAACAGATCACGGAATCGCGAATGCTCGTGCGCGTGAGCCCCTCGGGTCCGGCATCGGTGAGAGCCGACAAGAGCTTTTCTGCGAGCGCGGAACGCCTCGAACCGTCGTGGTAGACATAGCGCCACGTGTCAGCCACGTATCGCCAGAGCGACAGCGCCGCGTTGAGGTGTTGCGTGTCGATACGTCGGGTTCCATCGAGCAGCGCCAGCAGGAATGCAATGCGCCGAACGTAGGGCGCGCCGCGTTCGAGCAGCGTGCGTATGGTGTCTGAGGGGTCTTCCACGATGGTCAATCGTTCGTAGTCGCCACGCCACTGCGCCGCGGCATCTGGCGTCCATTCCGCCGTCCTGATTGAACGCGCAGTATCGAGGCTTTGGGTGATCGATCGCACGACGCGCGCGCACTCGGTCGCGTCGGGGTGTGAATCCTCCGGAAGAAGGTGCGCGCGTGAGCACCAGATTGGGAGGAAACGATTCGCCAGACCGTTCACGACGCTCGTTTTCTTCAGGAGCGCACGCAACTCTGGTGCCGTGATTGCACCAACGATGACGATGTGCGGTTCAGTCGCTCGCTGCGGATCGCGCTTCACCAGGCTCCGTAAGTCGACGCCGTCCCAGGCGTCGCGCATGATTGCGGAGAGCCGATTGCCTTCGCGCGACATCGCTTCCAGCGCGCCGCCGATTTCTCCTTCGATCACCAACAGGCGCTTGTCCTCGACGCCGTCATCCCCTGCGAGGAGTGTCTTGCCAGACGGGTCACGTTTCGGCGCCGTCGCGTCGCGCACCTCCGCGATCAGCCCTTCTGCCGAGGAGAGGCCAGAGACCACGCGAGCGCGCGCAAAGTCGGCATCGACGCGTCTCAGCAGCTCCCGCGCGCCGACGTTCAGCGCCGTGCCTTTGCGACCGGCCCCCGACGGCCCGATCAAGATTGGAAACAGTCGCGTGTGGTGGGCTCCGTTTCCGAAGTAGACTGCGGGGCCGCGACCGATCAACGCGCCGCACGTAGCGAGCGCCACGGCATACACCGCAACGGGCGGCGCTTCGGTGTGTGGGCTCCAGAGGCGTACCCACTCTCCGAGCGGACCGTAGCAGTCGGCGAGGTCGAACGACGGCGCTGGCGGTTTCTGGACCACCGTGCCAGACCCAGCAAGCGACGCGTCGAAGGACGGCAATGGATGAGCGAGTGTCTTCACGCCACCATCCTCGAAGACCATCCCGCCGCCTTCGCAGCATAGAGGATTGAAGCGACGCTGATCGACTTGGGCGACATTGCGCGCCACTGCCGGTCCTGTTCACGTGGGTTGTACTTCTCGCTTGTTGAGCTCCACGCGTCCCATACGGCACGCGCTCGCGCATCGCCAATCGCTTTCAGCGCAAGCCCGCACTCGGTCCACGTTTGAAAATCGTTGGCATCGAGATAGCGGAGCGCATCCGCCACGAGGGCCATGTCGGGGTGATCACCGAAGCGCGGTAGCTGATCCAGCCGCTCTCTGGCGCTCTGCGCGGCGTCTCGTGCGACCTCATTGGCGTCATGCTGCTGAATGGCGGCCACGAGATCCGGCGGCATTATCGCGGGCTCGATGTCGTCAGGGCTGCAACCGGGGAGCCACTCGTACACGTGGCCGTTCTCGTGAACGGACGGCGGCAGCGTGCAGGACGCGTTGCCGCTCTTCACTTCGAAGCCGACGCCAATCTCGTCTACGAACAGGTCCCGCTTCGGGTGCTCGATAACATCAGGCGGCTGACGAAAGATGCGGTTGTTCCCGCGTGAGGCGCGCCATGCCCAGGTGTCCGGCCATTTAGTCGCCATCCTTTCGAGCCGTTCATTCGCCGCCGGCGTGTCGCCCTCGACCATCGCCAGCCGAAGCACACCGCCGAGCCTAACGGCGACGTTCGCGTTCGGCCATCGCGTCCACCAGTCGATGATTGCTTCCGGATGTGACGACGCGCGATACAGGCCCCCAAAGCATGCGATGTCCGCCGGCTGATCGACAGCAGGATCCCACCGCGAGCCGTCGCGCTTGACTTTTCCCACCGCTGGCCGCTTTGACCGCTTCATCAACGGAATGACTGATACGGCGTGTTCTACAACAAAGCGCAAGGCGGCGTCACCTATCAGGGAGCATACTGTCTCCCGAAGAATTGTGCTTGCAGGCGCGTCGCCGCGCGGTCGCCGCACTTGCGAAGTCGACACTGAGAATGGCATGATCCATGTGTGTGTGGGGTGTCATGAGCGCGGCGGCCTTTTCGACGGGGCCCGCCGCGTTCGTGCGTTCAGTTCGCCGCACGTGGAGTCCGCCCTTGGCGACGAAACCACAGGCCCGGCCCCTTACTCCCTTTCGTCCCTTTCCTCCTGTCAGAGGGGGCGAGTAAGGAGCGCGATCGGGAGCGCGAAGTATTGGCCACTGTTCGCGTCGACGTACGTGCCCACTCCATTGCGGCACACGACGTAGTCGCGGCGCAGCGTCGTCAGCTCGTCAGCGGTGATCTCTTCGCCGCGACGAAACGTGCGGTCAGGTTCTGCCCTGAACGGCACGAGTGCGACACTCATCCCGTCAAGTATTTCATGCCGCAGGATGCGACTCCGTAGAAAGCACAGAATGACTCCGGACTGTTTGCCGGCAAGCGCCGGTTTCTTGTTCATGTTCTCCCCACAATTCCACGCTGCTCTTGCGAGTCGACGTACGGGGTGTCACCCCGGAGCAGACCTGCCCCCTCCGATCGTCGGGCAACGTCGGCGAAGAGTTCGGCCAAGTGGGGCACCAGTAGGTGTGGCACAGACAAGGTGTTTTTTTCACAGACGGCGCCCGCGCCCGCGGAGGATCGTATCTCGAAGGTGACGTTGTTTTCGTGTACGCGAGAGCAATAGAGTTCCATCCAAGCTCCATCGCCGACTCGGACACACAACTCAGCATAGACCCGTGCCTCCACCGATGTGGAGAGTCTCAGGGTAGGCTTGCTCGCGGTTTCTAACGCGGCGGCAACTTTCGTTTCAGCCCGCGTCGCGTTACGTTTTTGTGCAGTCATACGTTCTCCTTCACGGCTTCCCATTCGCTCACCAGCCAGGGAGGCCGTGTTGCGTTGAGGGGTTAGGCAGCAGAGGGACGGTGCGGTGCGGCAAGCCGGATATCGGCCTTGTGCTCGCTGGTGCTCTTGCAGCGAGGGCGTGAGGATAGCCACGCATCAAGGTCTTCGTAGAGATAGCCGATCATCCGCGAAGACAACTTGATGTACTGCGGCCCCTGGCCAGAAACGCGCAACTTGCGCAGCGTAATCTCCGCCATCCCGACGTGTCGCGCGGCCGCGCGAGTGCTCGCCACACGGCGGGTAGGTGGGGCTGACGGCGTGTCATCATGCGCCGCGCGCTTGCGCGAAGTGGGCGCGATAGCCGAACTTTCAGTCACGATGGGGCCTCGGGTTGTTGGGAGGTGTCATCTCGATGCGACTCCGTCTGGGGTGGTGTTGACGTCCTTCGTGGGCCTTCGACTCGTCGGGCGGTGGAATGTGCGAACGGGTGCGTCCTACTTTCTCAGGGTGGGGGCGCGCCCGTTCGTTTACACAGCATATCTGAGCGTATCGCATTACGTAATGCATGACTAACTACGGACTTTGCCCTACACTTTCTTTGTCTTTTGATGCAAGCCCGAGGTTGTGCACGATCGTGCGCCCGTCGTGCTCGATTGTGCACGATGCATTGGCGCGGTCCACACGGCGAGTGGTTTGTAACAATTTTGAGCGTTCCTCCGTCGCCATCGACAAGAGCAAAACGTCCTGATGTTCTGCTCGCAGTCGTTTCTTCTCCGTAAGCACAAGGAGACGAAGGGACTCGCTAGTCATGTTCGCGCCCTTGGCGACGGTGTCATACGCGACCTTCTGAGGCGATTTTGTGCCGGCGAGTTTGGCCCGCGCGTGCTCAATCGTCACGCTGTTGATGAGGTTGAGCATGCGTCGATCTCGTTGGGCCCTCTCCGTACCCGTTGCAGACGGGCGGTTCGCGGGGTTTGCATGTTTCCCCTCTAGGCGATCCGCAACGTACGCACGCTGGGAGTCTGGAATGCCTTCGGCTCGGATCGCGGCGGCGAGCTCTTCGTCGCTGACCCGATAGCGCAGACCCTTGCTCAGCAGGATGGCTCTCCACAATCCCCCTACCACGGTGACATCGGCGCAATCACGCCGCGGTGTTTCCACTCCTCTATCATCGCGAAGAGCCCTACGGTCGGCGCCCAGCGGTATCTCACCACGGGGTACCCAGGGGCGATGCGGCAGACCGCGAGCGTGTGCGTTGCCGACGATGGCCACACGGCGAGAGCCGTACCTGCTTCCGCGCGGATCGGTCGCACGATCGGCACCAGGACACGATAGACGGCAATGTGGTCGTCGGGCGCTGCAGGCTCACACACTCCCGATGGCGGAACGACGGGTGGGCGCGTCGTCACGAGGCGCTCCGCGCACGGGTGACCTGCTTGCGCACGCCCTCGACGGGTACTGAGGCTTCGAGCTTCGCGGCGCGGCGTTGCGTCACGTCGTCTGCTGCGCGTTTGATCGGGTCGTCGTGCTGATGGATGTACCGACTCGCGACACTCGCATCGACGTGGCCAGTCAGGGCCATCAACACGGCCAAGGGGAAGCGCATGCCCGTCTCGGTCGCGGCGTCGTGACGCAGATCATGCAGCCGCAACGTCGGGAGCTTCGCGGCAACGCGAATGCGGTTCCAAAACTTTGGCGTGTTCTGGTAGGGCTTCTTCCAGTCGTCTGGGCTCGGGAATACAAAGGCAGAGCGCTTCGGCGCCATCGCGCGAAGGGATTCAATCAAGGCGATGGTCGATGCACCGAGGGGGCGCTCACTGCGTCCCGTTTTCGAGGCGGCCAACACCACGCGCCGATGTGGAATGTCGATCGCGTCCCAACGCAGCGTTGCCGCTTCCTCGCGCCGCATGCCGGTCAGGAATGCCAATCGAATGATGCCGATGGCTTGCCATGGTGTACCCAAGGTCTCCGCGTCACGAAGGGCCTGTCCGAGCTGCGCGGCCTCGGCGTCTGTCAGCACACGACCGCGCGAGGTCTCTTTGTAGTGCGGGCGAGGCATGACCGGATTGGTGAGGATGCCAGGCCATCCCTGCCGACTGGCGAACGTGAACAGCGCAGAAAGCGTCGCCGCGACCCGATTGGCTAAGACGGGCGTCGGTCGCATCCGCGCGTGAAGCTCCAGTACTTCGGCGCGTGTTATCGAAGCGAGCGGCCGCGGACCCCAGTTTTCGCGTGCCCCCGTGGCCGGCGCGCTGCGCGGTCGAGCGCGAATGGTGGATTCCTCCCTTTCCTCCCGTGTCTTGGACGTGCGTACGTTCCCTCCCTCTCCCCGCTTCCCTCCCTTTTCCACCTTTCCTCCCGGTGGCGCACAGTGCGTGCGCAACAGGCGTGCCGACTCCGATGCGTAGCGCGGGGAGCGCGTATCTGTCAGGTGGTGTGTGTAGACCGTGATGGCGTCATCGACCGTCATGGCATTCTTCCGAAGTCGGTCATCACGCACGGGATTCAACCCCTTGTCCACCTCGGCCCGCTTCTCTCGTGCGATCGCTCGCGCGCCGTCTGGTGTCAGGGTGCCGTAGCTGCCAAGGACGAGACGGTGATAGCGCGGCGGCTGTCCACCGGCCGGATCACGGTAGCGCAAGGCGAAGGTGATAACTCCTGACGGATGCACTCGCGCATGGAAGCCCCGCACCTCAGAGTCGAAGAGGTCAAAGGCTTTCTCCGACACCGTCAAGGCGTCGAGCGTGCGCACGGACAGCTTGGCTCGGACAGGAGACTTTCTCGGCATGGCGTAACTCAGAGGGTCCGTGGAGGGTTCCAGAGATGACCACTCGAAGCTACCACTAGACACCAATAGCGCGCAATACAGGGTTCCTACGAGGAGAGAATCCATCACGCCGCGTATCTCGGTGTTCTTTGTCGTGGCGCAATCTTCTGACTCTGACTCAGAAGGTTCTAGGTTCGATTCCT
>JANOPS010000642.1:0-2737 GCA_031421995.1 Gemmatimonadaceae bacterium | reverse complement strand
GTCGTTCGTGTAGAACTCATCGGGCTGCGCGCGCTGCGTCATACGCATACCGCCCATGTCTGGCCGCATGACCAGCTTGTAGTCCTGTCGGTGCTCGGGAACGATCTCGAACTGCTTCGGTCCTGTCTCGCGCACCATTTGATTGAAGGCGCGCTGCTGCGGCGGGATGGTGTCATCCACATTGTACGGTTTGTAGTTGGCGATGAACATCGCCAACCGACCGTCGCCGCTCACGTCGGCCATCGTCACGGTCGTCGCGCCGCGTCCGACCGTGTCCAACCCCAGGTCGCGACGCTCCGTGAAGCGCGCCTTGCCATCATTCACAAAGATGGCGTTGGGCCCCGTGGTGGCCAGCAAGACCAGATCAAGATCGCCATCACCATCCACGTCGGCCATCGCTGATCCGCTGCTGTGACGATCGCACGCGCCCACGCGAGCTCGCGTGGTGATGTCCTCAAACTCCCAGGTGCCGGTGTTGCGATACAGCGCACTGCACCCTTCGGTGCGCGCCAGAAAAATATCGGCGCGCCCATCGCCGTCCACGTCGCCGAGTGACACGCCACCACCCTGCGCCAGCGTGCGGTTGCCGAGCAGGATCTTCTCGCTCGCGTTGTTCTGAAAGCGAATACCCGTTTCGCTCGCCGACAGGCGCGTGAAACCCGGCGTGCCTCGTGGCACTTCCAGTGTGCGCCACCGCACGCCGCCTTCGTCTCGCCATTCCTGCGTGGACTCACCGCGACACGCGATCAGGGTGATCGCGAACACCACACCGCACGCCAGCGATGCCATCCCTCGTTCGAACGGTGACGACATGCGCTTCACCATACGCTTCACTCTGCGTTTCACTACGTGTTTCACTATGCTCTTCACGATGTTGGTCGGCGAGTGGCGGCGCGAATTCGTTGCGTCACCCGATCGCCCACGCAGGCACCAAGCGCAGCGCCGCTGGTGTTGCCCGCAGGAAAGTGAATCCCGCCGTAGATGCGCGACATCCCTGCTTCGGCGCTCGCCGCGAGGAACGACGGAAAGGTACGTACGGCGTGGCCAAGCGAGACGCTGGTGCTGTCGGCGAACGGGGTCGCGCCGAGGAGCGCCGTCATCACCGTAGCGGCCGCAGCAGATTGCGTGGAATGCCCTGCCGGAAACTCCGGAAATGGCGGCGTCGGGATCAAGGGCTCCCACGTCGAGTCGATGACGCGGCGAATGTACATGCGTGGACGCAAGAGGTTGAACTGATACTTGTAGCCCCACGCGGCGATAAAGGCATCCGCCTGTGAGAGCGACGTCGCGAGCACCAGGGTGGCCGCATCACGCGCACTCAGGTCGCGTTCACCAATCATCTGCCCGGCAATCGAGAGCCAATGCCCCACCGGCGTGCCGGTTTCGCCCGCGTTGTCGGCCCAGAACAGCGCGATCGCCTTCTGCTCAGCAGACAACTGGTGCTTGGTCTCGTACACCGTTCGCGCGAGTCCGTACAGCGCGGACGCGGTATCGGTGGAATACGGCGGTGGATCGGCGATCGGACACGCGTTCCACGCCTCCAGCGCAAAGGGCCGAACCTCTCGCCAATACGGTTCGGTTGCTCCCGCCATGTTCACCGCCGGCAACGATTTTACGCGACTGTCCTTGGGCCTACTCAGGATCAGCCCCCGGTCACTGGTGTTCGACGCCTGCTGCGCGTTGTTGGGATTGTCGAGCGCGATGAACTCGCTGGCACCGGACATGTTCTGCGTGGTGTACAGGCTGGCGGGTGCATCGTTCCGCCAGAGCCCCGCTCCCTCGGGCGCCGCGTAGGCGCGCCGAGTGCCGACGAATCCATCGGTCTTGGACCAGGCAACGATCCCGGCGCCGATTGCTGCTCCGGCGGCCACTGAACGCACTTGTACCTCCTGTGCCACTCCGCTTGCCGCACGAACGGCGACGAGCGAATCGGTCAGTCGTGCCAAGGCGGCGCGAGTTGCTGGCAACGCATCCTGAAACAGAGAGTCCAACACCATCTGTTCGGCCGTCATCCCCACAATCGTGGCGTCCAACGCGCGTCCGTCCGGCGGCACCGGCAGCGGCGGCATCCCTCGAACAATGCCGTGCAATGGCGCCAGATCGAAATCTGTGACCGCAACGCCGGCGTAGAGGGCCATCGACGCATACGCGGCGATCCGCGAGGCCACCGGCGGCGACAGCCGCTCCACACGAATCGCGCCATAAAGCGCGTGCACCCATTCGGCGATAAACGCCGAGCTGTGGGCGCGGGAAGCCCGGCAGGCCGTTGGTCCTGCGATAAGCACCGCGGTCGCGAGCAACAACGCCCGCGTATGGCGAGTACCGTTCATGGCGGGTAACATGGGGTCATCATGACTCCTGCGAACGTACTCCGAGGGCCACGACCCGACAACGCCGTGGGGCGTTTCGAGGCCGTCCGGTCGCGCAGGAGCCGCACAGCATGGTGCGCGTGTGCGCTCGCGCTGCTCCCGTTCAGCGGTCTCCCCTCAAGCCCGTTGCAGGCGCAAACGGGAGCCGTTCAGGCAGCCGTCCAGGGTCAGGTGCGCGACAGCGCCTCAGGAGAGGCCGTAGCCGGAGCGGTGGTCATGCTGCTTAATGCGCGCGGTGACGTGGTCGCCCGCACCCTGACGGGCACGAGAGGCCAGTACCACCTCACCCGACCCCCCGCCGCGGCGCGCGTGCGAGCAATACGACTGGGGTTCACGCCACGAGAGCTCTCCCTGCCACCAGTGCCCGA
>JANOPS010000641.1:0-2563 GCA_031421995.1 Gemmatimonadaceae bacterium | reverse complement strand
CTCGCCGCGACTTGCAGATTTTTCTCGAGCTGGCGGGGATTCAGACGCGTACGGTTATCACGGGGAATATTTTGCGACAGCCGGGTTTCGCGGGCGTGCCACATCGCGCAACCGCCGACGGGTATCCGAACGCCGACCGCGTGATGCGTGGCGGCATGTTATTGGGATGCCATCATGGCCTCACCGAGGCGATGATTGAGCACGTGCAGGAACGCACGCGCGCGTTTCTTGGGCAGTACCAGTGATTCACGTGTGTCCCATACTTCGCCAAAATACTTCATGTCTACGATGACCATCTGCCGTGCGTGCAACGGCACAAACCTCTATGCGTTCCTGCCACTTGGAGATCACCCTCCGGCAAACGCGTTCGTCACGGCGGACCAGGTCGCGGCAGGTCCGCAGGCGGTGTTCCCGCTGAACGTTTCTGCCTGTCTCGACTGCGGTGTGGTGGTCGTGCCAGACATGTTGCCCGCCGACTTTTTTCAGGACTACCACTACGTTCCGTCGGCCAGTGCAACCATGCACGCGCACTTCGCGGAATTTGCGAGACTGACACAGCACCGGCACGCGTCGGTACCGGGACGTCTGGTTGTCGATATCGGGTGCAACGACGGGCTCTTCCTCAAGGCGTGTAAGGATCGCGGTGTTGACACGCTTGGCGTGGAACCCGCTGCCAATATTGCCGCGCTGGCGCGCGCGCAAGGCATTGAGGTCGTCAACGAGTATTTCAATCCGGAATTGGCAACCACGATCCGCGCGAAGTACGGAGCGGCATCTGTGATCACCACCACGAATACGCTCAATCACATTGACGACCTCCATGGATTCGTGCGGGGCGTGGAGATCCTGCTCGCCGAGGACGGCACCTTCATTGTTGAGGTTCCACAGGCGCTCGAGCTCGTCGAAAAGAACGAATTCGACACCGTGTACCATGAGCACATGTCGACATTCAGCGTGACGTCCCTGGCGCGCCTGTACCATTGTTTTGGCTTGCGGATTGTGGATGTTGAAGTGCTGCCGATTCACGGCGGCTCGATGCGCGTCTCGGCGCAGCGTCGCCCTGAGACCGGCGCGCAAGTGTCGGCCGTGCAAGCGTGGTTGGACTTGGAGCGAGATCGGGGACTGTTTCGAAAAGAGACGTATGATGCCCTCGCCGGTCGTGTTGCCGTCATTCGTCGCGATCTGATGGCGCTGCTCCACGATCTGAAAGCACAGGGGAAACGCCTCGCCGGGTACGGTGCGCCCGCCAAGGGCAATACGCTGCTGAATTACTACGGCATTGGCGTCGATCTGCTGGACTATCTTGCAGATCGCAATTCGCTGAAGCAGGGCAAGCTCTCCCCCGGCATGCATATCCCGGTGGTGAGTCCCGATCGCATTCTCGAAACGCAGCCAGACTTTCTGCTCATCTTGGCGTGGAACTTCGCGGATGAAATCATGTCGCAACAGGCGGAGTATAGGCGTCGTGGGGGCAAATTCATTCTTCCGATTCCGGAACCGCGGATCGTTGCGTGAGCATTCCCCTCACCTCGATACTTCCACTAGGTGGATTCGAGGGGAAGACGGTAATCATCACGGGCGCGAACGGCATGCTCGGACGCGCCTTTGCGCAGGCGCTTGAACCGTTCGGTGCGCGTGTCGTGCGGTTGTCGCGTGCAGATCTCGACGTCACCGATCGGGCCCGAGTCCTGCGATGCGCAACCCTTGGCCCTGATGTCATTTTGCATTGTGCCGGTATGGCGTTGGCCGACGAATGCGAGCGGGATCCTGCTCGTGCTTGCGAGGTGCACTACGACGGGACCCAGAATGTAGCGCAACTGGCACTGAGCACCGGGGCCCGTATCTTCTATCCGCAGTCGGTCTTCGTCTTCGACGGGACCGAACTGCCGGTCACCGAGCAGACCGTGCCTGCGCCACGGTTGGTGTATGGGGCGGTGAAGCTCATGGCTGAACGATTCCTGCTGGACCACGTCCCCGGCGCGCTCAGCGTACGCCTTGCAGGCTTCTTCGGCGGTGACGAACAGGACAAGAACTTCGTGGGCCAGTTTGTCAGGCAGTTGCGTGAGATGCTGCGAACTGGTCAAGCGCATGTCGAGGTTGGCGACCGCATCTGGCAACCAAGCTATACGCTCGATCACGCGCGCAACGTGTTGTTGTTGCTCAGCCGACACAAGTCTGGCATCTACCACATGGGCGCGATCGGCGAAGCGACGTTTCACGACGTGGCGACAGAGTGCGTCCGCGCGTTGGGTTTGGCAGACATCATCGACGTACGGCATCGCCCTCCCGACGTTGTCTCCGTCGGCGAGGTCGCTGCGCGCCCAATGCGGATGGTGACCGCGAACCGACGACTCGAACGCGAGGGCCTCTCTCTTCAGCGCTCGTGGCGGGACGCCCTGCACGAATATCTGCAGCGTCCTTGTTTCGACGATCTGCGTCGTGTGACCAAGCCCGCATAGACGATGACAACGACCGAATCTCGCGCGTTGTGTGAACCGTGGGTCGACGCCCGCCTTGGCCGACTCTCAAGCCGCGTGGTCATGGCGCCGATGACACGGAGCTT
>JANOPS010000640.1:0-3023 GCA_031421995.1 Gemmatimonadaceae bacterium | reverse complement strand
CACGTCCTCGAGGCCGTGCGGTACCAGTCGACGGTTCGTGCGGTCGTGGTGGTGACGAGCGACAAGTGCTACGAAAATCGTACGTTGGATCGTGGCTACGTGGAAGATGATCCCACGGGAGGTCATGATCCGTACAGCGCGTCCAAGGGCTGCCAAGAGCTGGTGACGTCGGCCTTCCGTCGATCGTTTCTTGAGGGAGCCGGCGTCGCGGTGGCAACGGCGCGCGCGGGCAACGTGGTGGGCGGCGGTGACTGGAGCGAGGACCGCTTGATGGTAGATCTCATGCGTGCGGCCGCCTCCGGTCGCGCGGCCACCATCCGCAATCCTCACGCGGTGCGCCCGTGGCAGCATGTGCTGGAGCCGTTGCGTGGGTACCTGCTGTTGGCGCGAGCGCTTGCTGAGCAGGGCGCCGCGTTCGCGGACGCTTGGAATTTCGGACCATCGCCCGCCGATGCGGTGAGTGTTGGAGAGTTGGTGGATCGCGTGACGGCTGCGTGGCCGCTCGTTCGGGCTCACGTCGTGCAATCGCCGAGTGCGCCGCACGAGGCGCATGTCTTACAGCTCGATAGTGGAAGGGCGGCAAAGCGACTGGGCTGGTTGCCGGTGTTGTCGCTTGACGATACCGTAGCAATAACTGTAGAGTGGTATCGCGCGGTTGCGCAGGATCCGGCTTTGGCGCCGTCGATGCTGCGCGATCAGTTGCACGCGTACGTGCGCCGCTCTGCGAACACACCGACCTTTTTTCCTGATACCGCTTACCGAGCACCAACGAATGGCTGAGATGATGCGGGTGCCGTATGGACAGACCGTCCACGGCGAAGAGGAAGTGGCGGCCGTGGTGGATGTGCTCAGGACGTCAACGCAGATGGGCGCGCGCGTGCGTCGGTTCGAGGAACACGTCTCGGCGCTGTTTGCCAAGCGCCATGGGATCATGGTGAATTCTGGCTCAAGCGCGCTGGAAATTGCCACAGAGATTATGGCGTTGCCGGAGGGCGCGGAAGTTGTGACGCCCGTGCTCACGTTCGCGACGACGGTATCGCCGTTGGTTCGGGCGAAGCTGGTGCCGTCGTTTGTCGATGTGGAGCCGGATACGTTCAACATTGACGTGGATCGCATCGAGGCGGCGATCACGCCGGCGACGCGAGCGATTGTGGTGCCGTCGCTGATCGGGAACTTGCCCGACTGGGACCGGATCACGCAGATCGCCAAGGCGCGCGGCCTCATTGTGGTGGAGGACTCGGCCGACACACTCGGTGCGACGCTACGAGGGACCAGCACCGGGACGCGCTCGGATATCTCCACGACAAGTTTTTACGGATCGCACGTCATTAACTGTGCCGGCAACGGTGGTATGCTCTGTGTGAATCGCGATGAGTGGGCGGAAGAGGCGCGACTCTTGCGAAGCTGGGGGCGCAGTTCGTCGCTGTTCGTCGAGTCTGAAAACATTGAGCATCGCTTTAACGTCGACGTGGGCGGCATTCCGTACGACGCGAAGTTCGTGTTCTCACGGATCGGCCACAATATGGAACCGTCGGAGATGGGCGCGGCATTCGGGCTCGTGCAACTCGAGCGCCTTGCTGGCAACATCGCGGCGCGTGAACGAAATTTCGCGCGGCAGTTGGCATTCTTCGCAGAGTTCGAGGAGTATTTCATGCTGCCGCGGCAGCAGCCCGACTCGGTGACTGGGTGGCTGGCGTTTCCGGTGATCGTGCGGGATGAGGCGCCGTTTACTCGCCGCGACTTGCAGATTTTTCTCGAGCTGGCGGGGATTCAGACGCGTACGGTTTTCACGGGGAATATTCTGCGACAGCCGGGTTTCGCGGGCGTGCCACATCGCGCAACCGCCGATGGATATCCGAACGCCGACCGCGTGATGCGTGGCGGCATGTTATTGGGATGCCATCATGGCCTCACCGAGGCGATGATTGAGCATGTGCAGGAGCGCACGCGCGCGTTTCTTGGGCAGTACCAGTGAGCGTTCCCTTCACCTCGATGCTTCCACTAGGCGGATTCGAGGGGAAGACGGTGATCATCACGGGCGCGAACGGCATGCTCGGACGCGCCTTTGCGCAGGCGCTCGAACCGTTCGGCGCTCGTGTCGTGGGGTTGTCGCGTTCAGAACTCGACGTCACCGATCGGGCCCGAGTCCTGCGATGCGCGACCCTTGGCCCCGATGTCATTTTGCATTGTGCCGCTATGGCGTTGGCCGACGAATGCGAGCGGGATCCTGCTCGTGCTCGCGAGGTGCACTACGACGGAACCCGGAATGTAGCGCAACTGGCACTGAGCACCGGGGCCCGCGTCTTCTATCCGCAGTCGGTCTTCGTGTTCGACGGGACCGAACTGCCGGTCACCGAGCAGACCGTGCCTGCGCCACGGTTGGTGTATGGGACGGTGAAGCTCATGGCTGAACGGTTCCTGCTGGACCACGTCCCCGGCGCGCTCAGCGTACGCCTTGCAGGCTTCTTCGGCGGTGACGAGAAGGACAAGAACTTCGTGGGCCAGTTTGTCAGGCAGTTGCGTGAGATGCTGCGAACTGGTCAATCGCATGTCGAGGTTGGAGACCGCATCTGGCAACCAAGCTATACGCTCGATCACGCGCGCAACGTGTTGTTGTTGCTCAGCCGACACAAGTCTGGCATCTACCACATGGGTGCGATCGGCGAAGCGACCTTTCACGAAGTGGCGACGGAGTGCGTACGCGCGTTGGGCTTGGCAGACACCATCGACGTAGGTCATCGCCCTCCCGACGTTGTCTCCGTCGGGGAGGTCGCTGCGCGCCCAAGTCGGATGGTGACCGCGAACCGACGACTCGAACGCGAGGGCCTCTCTCTTCAGCGCTCGTGGCGGGACGCCCTGCACGAGTATCTGCAGCGTCCTCATTTCGACGATCTGCGTCGTGTGACCAAGCCCGCATAGACGATGACAACGACCGAATCTCGCGCGTTGTGTGAACCGTGGGTCGACGCCCGCCTTGGCCGACTCTCAAGCCGCGTGGTCATGGCGCCGATGACACGGAGCTT
>JANOPS010000639.1:0-4098 GCA_031421995.1 Gemmatimonadaceae bacterium | reverse complement strand
GATGCATCCGTACGACCGGGCCACGTGGTGGATGGAGGTCGCCCCGATCTTTCTGGCTGCGCCAATCCTCTGGGTCTCGCGCGAGCGTTTTCCGCTCACGTCACTACTCGTTGTGCTGATCGCCGCGCACGCGATCGTGCTGCTGGTGGGCGGCGCCTCTACGTATGCGCGCGTGCCTGCAGGGTTCTGGGTACAGGAGCACTTCCATCTGTCGCGAAATCCGTACGACAAGCTTGGCCACTTCATGCAAGGGTTTGTGCCGGCGATGGTCGCGCGCGACATCTTCGTCCGACAGCGCATCGCGCGCGGGGATGTGGCCGTCAGTTCTCGGTGTGGCGATGGCGCTCTCGGTCAGCTTGCTCTATGAGCGGATCGAATGGGGTGCCGCCGTGGCGTTGGGGCAAGGAGCGGAGGAATTCCTCGGCACACAAGGTGATGTGTGGGACACGCAGTCGGATATGGGGATGGCGTTGCTCGGCGCGGTTGTTGCCGTCATGCTGCTCGGCCGATGGCATGATCGCCCGTTCACCAGCGGCCATGGCTCGCCGTACGTTGCGGCGGTGTCGATCGCCAACGCGCCCAAGCTGTACAAGGCGATGCTTGATGGGCTTGAGTATCGTGGCACGGCGTTCTTCCAGTGCTACACCACATGCCAGCCCGAACACGGCGTGGGCGACAACATGAGCGCCGAGCAAGCGAAGATGGTGCGTGATGCACGCGGTGTGCCTGAGTTCGTGTACAACCCGCGGAAGGGCGAGGCGATGCAGGAGGCGTTCGACTTGAAGGGCAACCCAAGCATCGATCGCGACTGGTGGCGTACGAAGTACGCGAGCACCGGCGAAGCCTACAACTTCGGAGTGGCGCATTGGGCGTTGACCGAAGGCCGCTTCCGAAAGCACCTCAAGAAAGCACCTCAAGAAGATCACCGAGGCCGAGGCGGCGACACTCACGCTGCTCGATGACATGCTGTACTTCGTGACGCAGGACGACGAGATCAACCGGCGGGTGTTTGACCCGTCGCACCGCAGCTTCATTCCGAACTTCGGCTGCTACATCAAAGTTGAAGCCAAGGCGGAGTTCACGTACTACGCCGTCACCCGACAGATGGTGTTGTTCGCCGTGGAGCGCCGGAAGTCATGGCGAATGTTACAGAGCAAAGCCGGAATCGTGAGCAAGGACTACCTCGCCCAGCGGGCCTTTGTCGCGAAGCTGGATAAGGGAGAGATCACGTTGACCGATGCGAAGTCGCGGGTGCGGGAGTTGATCGCTGTGGAACTGGCCGGGGTGCAGTAGGCTGGTACGAGCCCTGGTTGAGCAACGCGGGGCGCATGAGCTGATTTGGTTGCCGGTTGCGCGTTAAGAGGGCAACCATCTCTCGGAGCTCACATGCGGTGTACATCAGTCTTGCGGTACTATGCCTTCGCCTTCCTCAGCGCCTGCGGCGGCGGCGGCGACGTTGCCCCTACCCCACCACCGCCGCCGCCCGCAGCGGTCGCGGCGGTGGTGCTCAGTCAGGCTGTGGTGTCGCTGGTGCCGCCACAGTCGGTGCAACTCTCCGCCGAGCCGCGGGATGCCGCTGGCACAGCGCTGAGCGGGCGCGCGGTCGTGTGGACCACCAGCGCTCCTGGTGTCGCCACAGTTTCGGCTATCGGTCTGGTCGCCGCCGTCGCACCGGGGACTGCGACGGTGACGGCGACCAGCGATGGGCGCAGCGGGAGTGCCACCGTCACCGTGACGCCCGCGCCGGTCGCCGTCGTCGAATTGTCGATACAGAGCGTGTCGATCGAAGTGGGGACCACCACCACGCTTACTGTGGTCGCCAAAGCAGCAGACGGCAGCATTCTTTCGGGGCGCGCGACGACGTGGTCGAGTAGTGCGCCTGCAATCGCGACCGTCTCGAACGGCGCGGTCACCGCAGTCAGTGCGGGCAGCGCGCAGATCACCGCTACCGTCGATGGGCGATCGGCCAACGCCCAAATCACGGTGGTGCCAGTGCCGGTCGCGACGGTCGAACTCTCGCCCGCACAAGCGTCGTTGGTGGCGGGCACGACCAGCACGTTGACAGCCATCACCCGTGCATCGAATGGCAGCGTGCTCTCGGGCCGACTGGTTACGTGGACCTCGAGCAATCCGGCAATCGCCACCATTGCCAACGGTGTTGTTTCCGCGATTGCGCCCGGCACCGCCACAATAACCGCGACCAGCGAAACGCGCGCGGCCAACGCGCTCATCACCGTGACTCCGATTCCCGTGGCGTCGGTTGATATCTCCCCGACAACCGCGACGCTGAACATCGGCGCCAGTACCACGCTCACCGCGACCACGCGCGGCGCGAACGGCGCAGCGCTAAGCGGCCGAAGCGTAACATGGAGCGCGCTTAACAGCGCTGTCGCGACCGTCGCAAATGGTGTGGTCACGGCGGTCGCGCCTGGCAACACGACAGTCACTGCCACAAGCGAAGGAGTGAGCGGCGTGGCCATGGTTACCGTATCGGCGCCGCCTGCTCCGACAACCGGACGATCGGTCGCACCGGGAACAGCTCATGCATGCGCGCTCACACTCGCGGGCGCCGCATGGTGCTGGGGCGGCGGCGGCACCGGAGCACTAGGTAATGGTACCACAACCGGTCAGCAGCTGACGCCCGTAGCTGTGAGCGGCGGGCTCACATTCGCCTCCATCGTGAGCGGCCATGTGCACAGCTGCGGGCTCACTGCTGGAGGCGCTGCATGGTGCTGGGGCGAAGGGGTACGAGGCGTGCTGGGTAACGGCAGCATTGCGAATCGTACGACGCCAGTCGCCGTCAGCGGGGGCCTCGTGTTCTCGCGGCTGAGTGCGGCCTATGGCACCGCGATGTGCGGCCTGACAACGCTCGGTGCCGCCTACTGCTGGGGCGACAACGGTACGGGCACATCAGGCACCGGCGTTGCCGGAGGCTCCAATAGTGCACCAATCGCAGTGACCGGTGGACACGTCTTCACGGACATTGCGGTTGGATACGAAACCGTCTGCGCCGTTCGCACCGACGGTGTTGCGTATTGCTGGGGCAGCAATGCGAATGGGCAGCTTGGGAACGGTACGACCGGGGCGAACTCCGCAACGCCCGTACCAGTCAGCGGCGGTCACGTGTTCGTCGAGGTTGGCGGCGGCCTTGGCCGCATGTGCGGTCGCAAAGCGAACGGGAGCGCTTGGTGCTGGGGTGATAACGCGGGCGGCGCCCTAGGCAACGGGTCCAACACGGATAGCAACGTTCCGGTGGCCGTGAACGGCGGGCATGTGTTTGCCTCGCTCGGCCTTGGTTGGGATTTTTCTTGCGCACGCACCGCGAGCGGCGCTGCGTGGTGTTGGGGAGCAACCAGACTTGGCAACGGCACCACCAGCTCCAGCAACGTGCCCGTGCCGGTAAGTGGCAGCCTCATTTTCACGGAGCTGCTCGGAGCCTCGAGCATGGCGTGCGGCCGTACCGCGGCTGGCGTTTGGTGCTGGGGCAACAACGCAAATGGACGGCTGGGCGACGGCACCACAGTCTCTCGCACCGTACCGACGGCAGTGATCGGTGTACCGTAGTTGACCGCCCGCAAGACCTCGGCCGCTAGTTCGCCCGCGCGCTAGCCTTCAGTTTCTCGTTCACCAAGTCGCGGAGTACGCCGCGCGCCTGCCGCGACGCATACGGATCGTCATCGGCGTCGAGCATGGAGAGCAGGTAATAGCGATACGCCTGCATCGGCGTCGGTTCTCGGTGTCGCGATGGCGCTCTCGGTCAGCTTGCTCTATGAGCTGATCGAAATGGGGTGCGGCCGTGGTGTTGGGGCAAGGCGCGGAGGAATTCCTCGGCACACAAGGTGATGTGTGGGACACGCAGTCGGATATGGGGATGGCGTTGCTCGGCGCGGTTGTTGCCGTCACGCTGCTTGGCCGATGGCATGATCGCCAGATGGCGGCGCTCCGCCCCGCGTCATGGTCGCGATTGGCGCACCATTCGCATATCGTTAGGTATGCCAACACTCCCCGAAGAGGCGGCCCGATGAAGTGGCTGAAAAGGATCCGTGGCGCCGTCGGTATGGGTGTGACGTGGGCTGTTGCGTGGGCGGCTGCTGGCCT
>JANOPS010000638.1:0-3570 GCA_031421995.1 Gemmatimonadaceae bacterium | reverse complement strand
GATCGCTGGCGCTCTGGTCGAATCCGGCGTCCACAGATCCATGTGCAACGTGGTCATGGCGGATGCATTCACCGTGCGCGTGATGAACTCAACGCCGGCGAACACCATGTTGGTGTAGCGCTTCGTCGCGTTGCCGGCGATCTGCACATCGGCCACGTCGGCATTGTCCCAGTCGGCCGACCACGTGTCCACGGGCACGTTGGTGTAGGCGTTGCTGAACAGCGAGACCACGTTCGCGGCCAATGCGGTGGGATTGGGCGCAGCGACCGTGGGTACGGCACCAGCCGGCGGCAACGCGCCGCGATAGAAGTAGATGTTGTCGAGATAGATCGTGGAGCTGGATCCTTCGAAGATCATTTGCGCGATCTGTGGACCCGACTGCAACCCGCCGAATGCCGAGAGTGGGATATCCAGGCTGCTCCATGAGCCCGCCGCGATACTCGGGACACTCGAGCGCGTGAGCGTCGCGGTGCCTTCCGAGTCGTCACCGCCGCCAAACGTGCCATTCGCGCCGAAGCTCACGAGCTTCACCTTGAACTGCGCGTCGTCATACGTGAACACGTCTAGGTGAATATGCGTCATCGCGCTCGCGTTCACTTTCTGCGAGATGAACTCCGCGGCGGCGAACCCAAGGCCCGTGTACCGCTTCGTGGTGTTGCCGGCGATCTGCACGTCCGCCGTCTCGGCGTTATCGAAGCTGGCCGACCACGTGTCGACCGGCACATTCGTGTACGCGTTGCTGAACAGAGACACCACCTCGGCGGCCGGGCGCGTGGGCGTTGGCGCCGCGGTTGGCGGCGGCGCGACGGCACGAAGCGTGACCGTTCCGGTTGCTGCCTTGCCTCCAAGAGCACCGGAAATGATCGCCGTACCAGCACCAACCACCGAAATCGCTCCCGTTGCCGATACGACCGCTACGCTCGGGTTTGACGAGGTGAACGTGAAGTAGTTGGGCGAGGCGACCAATGTTTGATCGATCCCGTTGACGGAGAAGGTCACCGCCGTGTTCGAGACGCGCGCCGTGCCGCCCACTTCCGCCGTAATCGAACCCGACTGCAGCGTTGGTCGCGGGTTGGTAATCGTGCTGAGTTTTTCGTACTTGATGTCGTCAAACCAGATGTCGTAGCCCACGCCGTTTTCGGGGCCTTCGGCGAAGAAGAACATGCCCCGTTCAAGTGTCAGCTTGTCCGCGAGGGGAATGGGCAATACGTACTTCGTCCATGCCGTCGTGAGCTGCAGCGCCGATGCCTCGGCGCTGAACTTTGCGGTTCCTGTGTTGTCGTTCGCGAGGCCGGCCACGTCGAGCTTGCCGCTTCTGGACGCGCGCGCCCAGAAGGTCAGGGCGTTGTAGCCTGACAGGTCTCGCGGCACCTTCGTAATGAAGGCGCCACCGGAGTAGCTGCCCATCGGGTCGCCCACGTTGGGCACCGTGACGCGAAGCGATGACGTTCCGCTCCGAAAGACCTTGTCGTCGATCGCCAGGGCGTCTGATTTCGATCCGCTAAACCCCTGAAAGTCCACGCCCAAGGCGAAGCCATCGTTCAGGACCTCGGCGGTCGTGGGAAAGGCGGCGGGCTCAAGGGTACTGGTGTCGCGGCTGCAGGAAGCGACGAGGGCGGCGCCGAGGACGGTGCAGGCGAGGGACAGGCGGCGATGTGGACGCATCGGACGGCTCCGGGAGGGTGACGGAGGTCTCGGACGGGGCTGCGCTGAGGGAGCGCAGCCCGCGTCTAAAATGTTTGTTCGGTTGGCGAACAAAGTATGCGAAAGATTCTTGATGGTGTCAAGAAGAGGTTTCCGGCCGCCTCGGCGGTAGAAGTCGGCGAGCGACGCAGTAAGTCGGCGAGTACACCGCTTATCGCGGTGCCGCGCTCGCGAGATCGGTCTCCGAGAAATCCGACCCTTTGTACAGCAGCGGCAGTCCTCGCACCTTCGCCAGCGCATAGCCAAACACGTCGCCGAAGTTGAGTGCGGCAGGATGCCCACTGCCCTTACCGAAGGCCACAAACGCCGCGTACGCCGCGTCCATCTCCGCGATCCCGGGTGGAATCAACTCAAACATCGGCAAACGGAGTAGATCATCCACAAGCACCACGGCGCGCTCGCCACGTCTCCCATGGACCACCATACGGGCCTCCACCACCGAGACCGTGCTCACCAGCACGCGCGGCGCGCGGCGGATCACGTCGATAAACGCCTCGCGTTCCGGCTTCGCGAACACAATCGCGATGATGGCGGATGTGTCAGCAACGATCACGTCGGCAGTCCGCGCTCATCCCATTGCACTGGATCAAACGCGTCCGGACGGTCGGCGATGCGGTCAAGCTGGGCGAGCAAGGCCTCGAAGCGCTCGGACTGATTTTCGGCGCCTTCGGATGCACTGATGAGCTGATCCAATGCGCGCTCCACCACCGCGGTCTTACTGAGGCCGAGCCGTTTCGCCATCAGTTCAACTTTTTTGACGACGACGGGGTTGGCGATTTGCAGCGCCATAGTCACTCCGGTGTTGATATGTACATCATCAATATACAGTGAGCGCCGATGACGACAAGTGCCGGCCGGCCAAGATCGACGGTCAGCGGTTCAAGGCGACAGCGGTCTGCGAGAGCGGTCGTCAAGCGATCGGCCCGAGCTTCGCCCACTCCAGTTTCGACAGCAGCACATCCTCGAGCGTCGCCACGTGCAGCATGGTCCCGAAGAACTCCGCCGCCGTCCGCCGCCCGAACTCTTCCTCGCTGAATGGCCGGTCCTTGCGAATGATGAGATCCGCTTTCCATCAGCATAGTCTGCGGCGTCTGCTTCATGCGATGTTGGAGGGCACGCGCCGATACCTGCTTGCTAAAACCTAACGGATTGGTTAGAATGCGACGTGCCCACCGCGCTCCGCGTCGATGGCTTCCAGGTGCGGATCTTCCCCAATGACCATCCGCCCGCGCACGTCCACGTCTTCAAGGGTGGCGCAGCGATCGTCATCGAACTCGGCACGGCGTCGCGACCGCCACGCATTCGCGAGATCAGTGGCATGGCGCGGCCGGACGCGGTGAAGGCGGTGACGCTCGTCGAGGAGCAGCAGATCATGTTACGACGGAAGTGGGAGGAGCTCCATGGCTAGGTCTCGGCTGACGGCCGCAGAGATTGTGGCGCAGATCCCGGCGGCCCGAAAGCGGGAGGCTGGTGCGCGTCGCGCGGGCATGCGCGCGAAGTCCGCTCGCTACGATGCACGCTCGGCCCGCTTCATTCTAGAATTGACGAACGGATGCGCGTTCATGTTCCCTGCGCAGATGGTCGCCGGGTTGCGGCGGACCACCACGCAGCAGCGCGCCGCGGTGGAAGTGCTGCCGGGCGGCGCGGGCCTCGCGTGGGATGCGATCGACGTGGACGTCAGCGTGCCGGGCCTCCTGATGTCGTCGTTCGGGCAAACGGAGGCCGCGACAGAGCTAGCGCGCATCGCGGGGTCAGCAACGAGCGAGGCGAAAGCGCGCTCCTCGCGGCTGAACGGCGCGAAGGGCGGCCGACCGCGCAAAATCGCAGGCGGCACTCGTCGCTGAAGCGCCGTTCGACCTGTCATTG
>JANOPS010000637.1:0-11169 GCA_031421995.1 Gemmatimonadaceae bacterium | reverse complement strand
CCGCACGTGCGAACCAAGACCGGCGCGGAAGCCGTCAGCGAACTTGACGATCGCGTCGTGACCCACGTTGGCGTTGAACACGCCATCGGGGGTAAACGTCGATGCGTAGCCTTCCGAGTCGCCGGCATCGATCGTCCAATTGTACTTCGAATATAACTGCTGAATTTCCACCAGATCGTCGGCCTTGAGACCCTTGGCCGCGGTACTCGCATAGGTCCAACCACCAGTCCCAAGGACAGCGAGTGCCACAACGGCAATGACGTTTCGTGTGCGCATGAGTTGCTCCGCTGCTGCGAACGCTCCGTGACGAAATCGGAACGCATGACAGCCGTGAGGGGCCACGTCTTGGCCGCATCGTCAGTCGCGGTGCGCGAATATGGGCATCGACTGACCGTCGCGGTAGGTCGCGAGGCCGTGATCGCGACTTTGCTACGCATAGTCAGCATGTCGACTCGGTCCAATTGCATTGTGGGTCAACCCACCGCGAAGACGCGCGGCCCCCTCTCGCCCGCCGCGGTTCCCGCGCACTGATGACCGAGCATCGCCGCTCGGCCATCAGTGGCCGGTCCACCGATTTAGTTGCTGCGCCGACGACGCACGAACAGACCGATACCGGCAAGCCCAGTGGCAAGCAGCACCATGGAGGCGGGCTCTGGCACCGCAGTGATCTGCCCGCGAATCTCGCCACCAGGATATGTGGACGTGTGCACGTTGAAATACATGTTCCCGGCTTCAAGAGCGGTGGCTTGGAGCGACGTGACGGCGAACATTGCGTTTGTGAGCGTGCCGTTGAGGCCGCCGCCGGTCAGTGCGATCAGTGGACCCAGATCGAAGCGTACTGATCCGTTCACGCCAAACGCCGCTTCATGGATGTGTGCGATCGTCATCGGTGCCGTAAGCCCGGTGAACTGCAAGTTGACCACGATCTGTGTGCGGGTTGCATTGAGAACCACCGAGCCGGTACCACTAGCTGGTGTGGCACGCGACGGCACCTCCTGCGCGCCGTTCAAGAATGCCGTAAACGTGGTCTGGCCGCGTGCCGGTGCGGCGAGGGCGACAGACGCGGCGGTGAGAATAGCGGCCGTGTATCGAGCGAACATGGTGTTACTCCTAAGTTGAGGGGAACGCATGCAGTCTGCTGGCGGAACGTACGTCCGAACCTACGCTTAGCCAACATTCGTTCTACAGTGGATGTTCCTCGCGGATGAGCTCGGCGCGCGAGCAGTAAGTCCGTCATCAATATGCTAAAACCACGCGTCTTGCATCTCAAACGGCGTGGCATCCGCACGCTCCAACAGCGCCGCAAGCTGTTCGGTGCGCGGCAACTCCCAGCCAAACCAATACCGAGCGCTCTGCACCTTGCCGCTATAGAAATTCCGCTCGGCGGCCGGCGTCGCTGTGGCGAGCCCGCGCGCTGCGGCCAGTGCTTGCCGCAGCCACAACCACGCCACGACCGTGCGGCTCACCAGATCGAGATACGCCGTTGCATTGGCGAGCGCGCGTGCTGGATCGCCGCCGGCAGCGAGCAAGGTTGCGGTGACACGCGCCAGACGCTCGACCGCTTCGGCCAGCTGCGCGCCGAGCGGCGCCACGTCGGGGTGCGTCGCGCTCTGATCAGCCACCATGCGCATCTGCGCGAGCAGCGCGTGGAACCCCGCCCCGTTGTCCTGTCGCACCTTGCGACCAAGCAGATCGAGCGCCTGCACGCCATTCGTGCCTTCGTGAATGGGATTGAGCCGATTGTCGCGATAGAACTGCTCGATGGGGTACTCGCGCGCGAAGCCGTAGCCGCCAAGCGTCTGCAGGGCGAGCGAGATGGACTCCTGGCCCGCTTCGCCCGGCCACGCCTTGGCGATTGGCGTAAGTACCTCGAGCATTGCCGCCGCGTCCGTGCGCTCAGCGTCATTGGTGGTCGTCGCTTCAGTATCCACGAGGTACGCGCACTCGAGGATGAGCGCGAGCGCACCCTCCACCATGGCCTTCTGCGCGAGGAGCATTCGACGTACGTCCGCATGCTCAATGATCGCGACCGGTGGCTTCGCGGCGTTCTTTTCGCCTGGGATGCGACCCTGTTTGCGCGCGCGCGCGTACTCCAGCGCATGCCGATAGGCGGCGTACGACATCGCCGTGCCCGCGCGGCCCACAGCAATGCGCGCCTCATTCATCATTTGAAACATGCAGGCGAGTCCGCGATGTGGTTCGCCAACCAGCTCGCCGATACACGGCTCGTGCTCGCCGAAATTCAGGATGGTGCTGGTGGTGCCACGCCATCCCATCTTGTGAATCAGTCCGCCCAGCTGCACGCCGTTCGACACGCGCGCACCGGACTCGTTGTCACGATATCGCGGCACCAGGAAGAGTGAAATCCCACGCACGCCAGCCGGTGCGCCCTCAATGCGTGCGAGCACCATGTGGACGATGTTCTCGGACATCTCGTGCTCGCCGCCGGAAATCCACATCTTGGTCCCGGTGATGCGGTACGTCGTAGGCGCACCGTGTTCGGCAGGAGACACCGCGCCGATGGGCGCCGCGCCGATGGGCGCCGCGTTGATGGGCGCCGCGCTGGTCCGCAAGTCGGCCAGCGATGAACCGGCGTCCGCCTCGGTCAGCGCCATCGTGCCGAAGTACCGGCCGGTCAGCAGCGGCTCTAGGTATCGCTCGCGCTGACTCACTGTCCCGAAGGTGGACACCAGGTTGGCGACGCCGGCCGTAAGCATGGCATACGACGTGGTCGCGATATTGGCTGCATCAAGCCAGAGCATCGCCGCGGTGGTAATCACGTGCGGCAGTTGCATACCGCCGTCGTCGTAGTCGTGCGACGCCGCGATAAAGCCCGCATCGGCAATCGCCGCGATGGCCACTCGGACCGCATTGGGTGTGACGACGCGCCCGTCGCGAACGAACGGCTCCTGCTCATCGCCTTCGCGGCGGTGCGGCAGCAGCGTCGACTCAGCGAGGCTTCGCGCGGTGGCGATCACAGCATCGAACGTCTCGCGCGAGTGGTCGGCGTAGCGCGCGCGACGCACGAGCGACTCAACGCCCAGCACTTCATAGAGTTGGAACTCGAGATCGCGTGGATTGAGGAGCGGAAGCGGTGTCATGTTGCGCGTTCGTCGCGCCCTTCGACGATTCGCTCACTGCGAGGCGTGCGCGTGCACTGGAGCGCCCCCGACGGGCAGCGAGCCACCTGCGCCTCGACCTCGTCGGCCGACGCGGCCTCGGGTTGTACCCAGCGCGTTCGCCGCACATCGAATACCACCGGCAACCCCCGGATGCACACCGCAGAATGCGTGCAGCGCGTGGGGTCAAACGTGACCGTGATCTCGTCGGTGTGATACTCTTGCAGCCGTTTACTCATCCTGTGGTGCTCCCGTTTTTGGAGTGCGCGCATCGCGTCAGCCTTCGTGTTCGGCCTCAAAACTGCAGCCTTGCCGTCCTCGCGGATAGAATGCCGGCGTCGACGGAACGCCGCGGCGCGATTTGCCGTTCACAACGTCGCTATCCGCCCTTCGGCGACTGGGCACGCTTTGGCGTCACGACGCTGCCGGCCAACATGCCACCATCAATGGTAAACTCGCCGCCGGTGCAGTACGCGGATTCGTTGCTGGCAAGGAACGCGACGAGCGCCGCCACTTCCGCAACCGTGCCGAAGCGCTGTAGCGGCGCGTCGGCAACCACCGCTGCGATATTCGCATCCCGGTCGGGCCCCGTGCCGAGCATCGGCGCCCACATCGGTGTGAGGATCGCCGCAGGCTGCACGACGTTGCACCGGATGGCGAGGCCCTGCTCGGCACACCACAGCGCCACGGACTTCGTGTGGTTTCGCACCCCGGCCTTGCTGGCCGCGTAGGCCGCCGCGCCGGGAATGCCAACGACGCCAGACCGGGAGCCGATGTTGATGATGCTGCCACGACCGGCCGGTCTCATCGCGCGAATCGCCGCCTGACACCCCAGCATGACGCCGTCGAGATTGGTCGCCATCACCGCACGCCAGACGTCAAGGGAGACGAACTCGGGGTCGTGCGCCCCAGGATGCTCTTCGAAGCCGGTGATGCCCGCGTTGTTGACGAGCACGTCAAGCCGCTCGTGCGTGAGCACGCACTCAGTGACAATCTGCGTCCACTGTGCCGGGACGCGCACGTCAAGGTGTCGATAGGTCGCTGCCGCACCACGCTCGCGGGCCGCGGCAATACCTTGGTCGTCTCGGATATCGGTGAGCACGACGTGGGCGCCTTCGTCGATCAAGCGGCTCGCCACGGCGAGCCCGATGCCGCTCGCTGCTCCCGTTACGAGTGCGGTCATCCCTGTCAGTCTCTGCATGGCGCGTTGTTGTTTAGTGAATGGTCGTTTACTACTACACCTTGATAGTGAACAACCGTTCAATTACTGTCAAGCATGCCGCGCCCTCGCCTCGTGTCCGATATTGACGTCTTCGCTGCCTTCGATGCCTCGATCGCGGCGAACGGTCCGAACGGCGTGACCCTGGCGCTCGTTGCGCAACGACTCGGGATAACCGCTCCGGCGCTCATGCGTCGGTTCGGGTCCAAGCAGGGGCTCTTCGCCGCTTTCATGCAACACGAGTTAGCCGAGCAGCCCGCCACGCTGCGCGCTCTGCTGGCGCAGCACGCCAATCCGCTCGACGCCGTGTTGGCCCTCAGCGGCGAGACACACCAGTACAGCCTGAACCGCAAGGCCTATCTGCGTCATCTGGCGAGCCTCTTTCTCCAGCTGGCGGACGATGACGCGCTGGTGCCCATCATTGGCCGTTGGTTTGCGCGCGAGCGGCGGTGGATCGCCAAACGGCTCGACGACGCCCGCACCGGTCGCGCGTTGAAACCGGAGACACCCGTGTCGGATCTCGCGCGGACGTTGCAGGCAGCGCTCCATGGGGCGCGATTGCAATGGGCCATGGGTGGTACGGGGCCGGAGGGAGCATGGAGCCGGAGGGAACTGGACGCGGTGCTGGCGCCGTGGCGATGCCCTCCCCGCGTACGTACCCGATAGCGGTCCGCGGAGAGCGCTCTCTATCTCTGCACGCCACGCGCCGAACGCGGCGCACGCGGGAACGTTGCCCGGGCCTGCGCCCGCCCCGTCTGCAGCACGTGCACCTCGGGATCGACGACGACGTGTTCGGGGAACTCGTCCAACGTGAATGCGACCGGTGTGGTCCCTCCCGCCGGTACCTGAATCGTCCGTCGTCCGCCCACGGGCACACGATCGCCAACGCCTGCCGCGACATCCACGCTCCATGTGCCCAGCCCATGATTGTGCACGCGCGCGGTACACATGAAGTGCGTTCCCTCCCGCTGACAGCGTGGATCCGTCACGGCAAACTCGGGGAGCGCTGTCGAAAGCACAACCTGCCCCGCCAATCGATCGAATGCGACGGAGTCGGTGGACTCGGCGCGCAACGCAACCATCAGTTGTTGCAGTGTGGCGAACGTCCGACGCGTGCGATGTTCACGAATGAAGCGCTGCAATGCAGAGAACGTACGCTCTGCGCCGAGGTGCCGATGAAGCATCCACATCACCATCGCTCCCTTCTTCTGCGACACCGCGCCGTCCGCCGCCGAGACATCGCTTGTTTCCATCAACGAGCGCTCGCTATGCGCCACACGCTGCTGCAGGTATTGCGTTTCGAAGCGCGCCGCCATCGCCGCGCGAGCCGTCGATCCATAGCGTTGTTCGGCCAGCAACAAGGTGGAGTAGTCTGCCATGCCCTCAACGAGCACGCCAGTGCCAGGCCCGTCGCCCGCGGCGAGCAAATGCCCCCACCATTGGTGCGCCGCTTCATGCGCCGTAACGGCAAACGGCAGCCCACCATACAACAGCGTATCGGCGAGGAAACTCAGCCCCTCAGACACCGCGATGTTTGTTGGGAACGACGTTGCTTGCGTGTTGAAGTCTGGGAACTCGCTGAGCCGAAGCTCGGGCCACGGATAGGGGGCAAACCACGAGCTGAAGGACGCACGTGCCGCCGCCAGCGTTTCAAGAATTACCGGCACGCTGTTCGCGTGTGCTGGCAGATGGAACACGGCAACACCGTCGCGCCGTTGTACGGCGTAGCGCCCAGCGAGGAGATTGATGGCGGCAACCGGCTCCGCCGTGACCCACGTGGTCGTCGTGCGATCGCGATCCACCTGCGTGCGTTCCTTTGCACCCACGCTATTCACAACCAGGTCAGACGGTGCGGACACCCGCATGGACACGGTGAACGCACGACCGCCATTGAATCCCGAGGTGGGCGCGTTGGTGCTGGTGGCCGGAATGAATCGCACACCATCGTTCGGGACATCGCTCTCGCTGATCTCTGGCAGGAAATCGCCACGATGCGTGGACAGATACACCGCGGTAGGCAACACGAATGCGTCACGCTCGCCGCCGTTGCGCGAAAAACCGCGAGGAACAACTGCTGAGTAGTGGAAGCCTATCCGGACCGTGTCGCCGACCTGCATCGATCGAGCCAGATCGAGATCGCCGCGTGCTGTTGGTGTCATCACCGACGCTCGCGGGGCCGTACCGCGCTGGGTCACCAGGAAATCCACCGATCCGAGGGCGCGCTGAATGCGAAACGGCACGTGGGCGACCGCCGCTCGCGACTCATTCACCACGTCGTACCAGCCCGTGACGGTCACGCGGTGCTCTGCTGGCTGCAAGGCAATGAACAGGTCCATTCGCCGAATGACGGGAGACGGCGGATCGACGACGCGCGCGTCTTGCGTCATCGCGCCCGGCGCGGCCTGTGCCACGAGGGGCAGCGTTCGCCCTTCGTGCACACGAATGCCCAGAAAGCCCCCCACAAGCACCGGAAGTCCCAACAGCGGTGAATACGACACGAGCGTCCGCCCCAGATGCCGGAGCTTCCACCGTTCGCGCTTGGCGACCGGATCGCGTTCGGTCCGCTCGAACACGCGGCACGCCACGACGAAGAACACAACGGACAGCACCAGCGCCAGCACGCGATTGGCTAGCAGGGCGGCGCCGTCCAGCGGGAAGACTGCAAACTCCGTCCAACGCAGGGCACCGAACAGCGGCCAGTTGGTAAGCCAGGTCAGCATGCCGCCGACAAACTGCGCGGCGGTAAGCAACAACGCGCCAAAGCCGATCGCCAGTGTCGCGGCGCGCGAGCGCGTGGCGGACATCACCATTATGACGAAGCTCACCCACAGCAGCGCCGTTGGGCCCAACACGCCGCCGAACACCAACCAGAGAGGCCACACATCACGCGTCGATCCGTATCGTGTGTAGAGCAACACTGCCGCGCTCGCGACGCAGGCGATCGTGAGCACCGCTTGCAGCGCCAGACTCGCCGCGCCGCGCCCAATGAGGAATGCTGCCGTCGGGGTCGACGAGCTCATCGCCAGTGGCTCGAAGCCGCTCGACTGATCGCGATGCATCAACTCGACAAGTGTGAACAGCAGAAAGAGACAACTGAGCACGGTGACTGCCGGCAGCGCCGCAATCGCCACGCCGCCGCCGGTGAGGAGCGGAAGCGAGCCAAACGCATCGGCATCGGCGCCACCGACGTCCGCGACAACCATGAACAACAGCAGCGTGCTGAAGTACAGCGAGGGTCGGCGCATCAACTCGCGTAGTTCCGCCCAGAGCACGGTCATCGAACCGGTCGCTATCGTGGGGGCAAGGCGCTGCATCGGCAACGCGCCCGTCAGGACGGCCGTGAACGGAGAGCGCTGTGACGTCGCTGACGACGAGCGCTGCCGGACGCTGGCGCGCGACTGTTCCCCGCGTCTTGTGCCGCGTCGTGCAGACAGCGCGATCGCGCTCAGTGGCAACAGCACCGTGAACAGGCGACCAATCAGGAGCATGGCATCGAGTGCCAGCGGTTGCGTGTTCACCACCGTCAGTCCGGGGTCAGTTGCAAACAGACGGTAGGAAATCCAGCGCAGCCCGGTGGGATCGAGCATGATCAGTGCGTCATCGAGCACACGACTGATCCCTGCGGGATGCCAGTTCCACAGCCAGAGGAACTCCGCGACGAACAACAGCACTGGAAGCGCGTAGGCCCACATTGCCCGTCGAGTGCGATTGGCCATCGCAAACGCCAGTCCGGCACTCCACAGCGCCGTTGGTGCCGCGAAAAGCAGCGCCGGCACGAGGTAGGCCGAGATGTGGAACGGCCCACGCGCCGTGCCGCCGATGGACAGCTCGCGAAACACGATGAGCACCGCAATGTGCGCGAGAATTGCCAGGCCGAGCGCCGCCGCCAGACCGGCGAACGTAGCCCAGGCGTGCTCGCGCCTTGTCAGCGACGTGCTCTCCAGCAGCTCGGTCATGCCGACATCATCGTCTCGCAGCGCCGCAAAACCGCCCATGATCGACGCGAAGAATGGATAGACGAAGAATCCGCTCATCGCGAACGACGGCGAGAGTGCCCATATCGAGTTGGCGAACACGCGTGATGCGCCATCGGCCGCCGCGCCGCGCATCATCGCCACCGGATTGAGCGTGCTGATGGCCGCCACCAGCAGCGCCAGCAAAGCCCAAAAAAGCGGACTGGCCACCTGCATGCGGAATTCGAGCGTGGCGATGGTCGCCATCCGCGCACGACTCGACGCGATCCGCACGCTGCGAAGTTGCGGCATGCTGATCATGCGGCCTGGTGCGTCGATGCGGCTGCGGCCGCCTGCGTCAGCAGGTGATAGGCGTCTTCGAGGGTCGGCGCCACGGCGGTGAAGTGCGGCGGCACGTTGCCGTCTGCCGCATGCAGTCGCACGCGGTTTTGCCCCTCCACCAGGAACGCCTGCGTCACGTGATACCGATCGGCGATCGCGCCCAGGTCAGCGCGACCGACGACGCCTTCGAACATGGTGCCGGCAATGGCTGCACGCGCTTCCGTGGGTGTAGTCGTGGCGAGCAGTCGTCCATAGCGCACCACCGCAAAACGCGGGCAGAGCACGGCGACGTCGTCCACAATGTGGGTGGAGAGAATCACCGTGCGGTTCTCCGCCAGCTCAGACAGCAGCCGGTAGAATCGTGCGCGTTCTTCGGGATCGAGTCCCGCGGTGGGTTCATCAACGATCAACAATTCGGGATTCCCAGCGATGGCTTGGGCAATTCCCAAACGTTGACGCATGCCTCCGGAGTACCCTTTGACAGGCCGCTTCGCCGCGTGCGTCAGATTCACCCGTTCAAGCAGATCGTCACAGAGCGCATCAACGCCATGTGTCGACGACACGCCCTTGAGACGCAGCATGTGGGCGAGCATGGCGCGGCCCGTGAGTCCGGGATAGAAGCCGAACGACTGCGGCAGATAGCCGAGCCTGGGCCACACGCGCTCCGGGTGCCCGACCACGTCCTCTCCATCGATGAGCACCTGGCCTGCGGTTGGCTCCAGCAGCCCGGCGACAATGCGCATCAAGGTGGTCTTGCCAGACCCATTCGGCCCGAGTAATCCGAACATGCCGACCGGCATGCGAAGCGAAATCCCGTGCAATGCGGTGACGCCACCGGAATACGTCTTGGTGAGATTGCGTATTTCAAGCATAAGGTCCTGGGCGGGCCGGTCAACGGAGGGAGGTGAGAGCGCGTCCCTACGTGCGATCGCGCCACAGAGTGTCACGGCGCTGTTGCGGCTCGGCGCTGTTGCGGCACGGCGCTGTTGCGGCTCGGCGCACTGAGAGGCAGCAGTAGGCGTCCACCTCGGCCATGACCGGCGGGATGATTGACTGGTTGCCAATACGCTCAACCGACGCTTTGTTCTTGCCCATGTCTACCCCTCCTTCCCGCTTCCTCCAGCTTGCGCTTGGCGCGAGCGTGATCGCGCTCGCCTGCGCCAAGTCCGACGCGCGCGTTGATGCCGCGAAATCGACGGCGAGCGCAGCATCGGCGTCCTCACCGGCCGATGACTATCTCGCAGCCTTGCGCACGCACTGCGACAAGGCGTACGAGGGTCACCTCATTGATCCGCAACCGGCGGATAGCGCGATGCGAGGCCAGCGTCTGGTGATGCATGTGCGCGGCTGTGGCGACACGGTACGCATCCCGTTTCATGTGGGCGAGAACCGATCACGCACGTGGGTATTCACGCGGACTGCTGCGGGGGTGCGTCTCAAGCACGACCATCGGCATGAAGACGGTAGCGAGGACCGCATTACGCAGTACGGCGGCGACGCACGCGATGGTGGTACCGCGACAAGCATGGCGTTTGGCGCCGACAGCCTCACGGCGACACTCATTCCGGCGGCCCGCACCAATGTGTGGACCGTCGATATCACGGCAACGCAGTTCGTCTACCAGTTGCGGCGAGAAGGCACCGATCGCCGCTTTCGCGTGGAGTTCGACCTGACGACGCCGATTCCGCTGCCCCCTGCGCCGTGGGGCGCGGCGCCGAACTAGCCGCTCAGCGTGCTGTTGTCGCTGGCCCAATCGGCCACGTATGCGGGTGGGCGCGCGCTAGTTCCGAAACGCCGCCGGCACCGGCCCAACCGGCCACGGTGACGAGAGCGTGCAGTCTTTGAGCTGGTGTCGGGCGAGAAACGCTTTCCACGCGGGTTCGGCGCGGATCGCGTCGAACGGCGGGTGGCACATGGTAAAGATGATATTGGCCAGTACACCCACGTGCTCGATATGCTCGACAAATGCCGCCGCGGCGGCGGCGCGAGTGCCGAACACAAGCTCCGACATCGCTCGATCATAGGGCGTAATGTCGGGTCCGTTCGCCGCTATGCGTGTGCGAATCGCGCGGGCCTCCGACCAGTTTCCCGCGACGCCCTCCGCAACAAGGGCCTGACCGAACCGTCCGCGAATCGTACCGGTCTTCATGGTGCGCCGGCCGTTTTGCACCGCGCTATCCAGCATTCCCGACCACACCCATGCGTTCGTCATACCAAACGGCGATGTTTGACTGATGGCTGCAATGCGCGCGTACGATTCCAGCGCTCGGCTAAACTGGCGACGTTCAAAGCGAAGGAGCCCCTGCGTGTTAAACGTCGTCGGCGAAAGCGGGTCGAGCGTCAGTGCGACATCGAGGAGTCGATCGGCCTGCGCGGTATCGCCGATGGCACTGAAGTAGAGCGCCGACCAGTGGGCGGCGATCGCGTTCTGTGGTTCCAGTCTCCGCGCCGTAGAGAGCGCCGCGTCGGCGTCAGCGAAGTTCAACCGGCGTAGCTGGATGAAGCCGAGCGCGACGTACGCATCGGCGAGGGTCGA
>JANOPS010000636.1:0-9328 GCA_031421995.1 Gemmatimonadaceae bacterium | reverse complement strand
TCAAACGCAAGATGAGTAACTATCCCCTCCGCCCGCGGCGTCGGCAGCCCACGCGCACCGTGAGCTATCGCGTCCACGTCAACCAGCGGCACCGGCGCCCACGCACATGGAGTCGACGACCCCCTTAACTGAACAGCATTGGCGCTAGGCGGCGCTAGGCGAGCGCTAGGCGAGCGATAGGCGCGCCCGCTTACCGCTCAGGCATCTTCGCGCGCTCCATAGTTGACGCTCCGCACAATCAGGGCCGCGTAGTCGATCGCGAAGCCGGTGGACGCAGGATCTGACGTGACCCGCGCGCGAAGCATGGCCGACGGGTCCGACCACGCGGTGAGCATGTGCAGCTGGTCGATCGGCTCGTCGTTCACCGCGATATTACGCACGCCGAGTGTGCTGATCCCTTCGTGCGAAAACCGCACGAATTCCGGGCTCTCGTACGACTGTTCCGCCTCTGCCTGAAATGCGTCCAACATTTGGTCCGCGGTTCGGCCTTCAGTGTGACACAAGTGCAGGCTGATTTGAATCTTGTCGTCAGGGTCGAGGATCAGCGTGCGCCGTCCATCGTCGTTGACAAACCAGCCATACGCCACGCGGATGATCGCCCCGATTGCACCGGCACCGATCGTGGCAACCTTGGCTTGTGTGTCGGTGGCCAGGATATTCGGCGAAAATCCCACGCCTTGATCGCGGAGTCCCGCGTTCGTTGGGTGTTCGGGATCGAGCGTGGCTGCCGTGTCTGCTTTCGCGAAGAACCCGAAGTCGTCGCGCGTGAAGCTCGCGGGCTCCGCCGACGTTTCGTCTTCGGACTTTCGTGGTGCGCGAGGGATTGACGTGCTTGCGGACTTCTCCTCTGCCACCGAGTCCCCCGCGACTTCTTCGGCCGCCGTGGGAGCTTCCGACGTCGCCGAGGGCATGACGCCCATGCCGGGACCGACCGGCACGGTCTGTCCTTGCGGGCGCGCCAGCACGAAGTCTCGCAACGCAGTTTGCCAGATTGGCTCAAGCGGCGCGCTGATCGCGTCAGGCGCGAAGAGGCCGAGGTATACGAAGCGCCCGCCGTCTTCGAAGAAGGCAAACCGGATTTCCATCCAGGTGTCGTCTTGCTGTTGACGACCGACGCCAGCCAGCCCGTGCACGTTGCCGATGGTGGCCGGCATAATGGCGGTGGGCCGGATGCCCTGCGAGTCCAGCAAGAAGAGGCTCCAGTCCTGCACGGTGCCGTCTTCGAACGTAGGGCGCACGGCCACCGTCAGGACGACAGCGGCCCAAGGCGCGGCGACCAACACCAGCGGGACGACGGCCGTCGGTACGCTGAAGTCGACGTCCTCTTCTGGCATCGGGTGCGAGATCCAATCGCGCGGTGCGGCGATGCGGAATGCCAGGTCGGCGATCCGAGCGGGGACGTCGATGAAAACCACTTCGGAGGAGTCAGTCATGAGAGCGTTGCCAGCGTGAAGGGAGAGGAGCACGCTGTACGTTAGTTTGGGCGCTCATCGCGGAGTCACCGGAAAGTCGCCACGGTAACTCGTTGGACATCAGCGTGTTGTGCCGGAGCACAGGCGGGCGAGACAGTACAGTTGGCGCTGGCCGACGCCGAGTACTTACGCCACTTGCAAACGCCGACGCAGGAGAGCGCGCATGGTGAGCAGCGGGGCAAGCAACGCGGCCACCGCGGCCGCGTCATCGCGCCGACGCCAGACGAACGTGGCAACCACCACGCTGATTTCGTACAGCGCGTAGAGTGGGACAGTGAGCGCCAGCGTGCTCCACACGAAATCACCGGGCGTCAAAAAGGCCGCAAGCACCACGATCAAGACGAAGGCGTGTCGGCGATAGCGTTTCAGGAATGTTGGCGTGACGATCCCCACCGCGGCGAGCAGGAGGACGACGACCGGGAGCTCAAAGGCAAGGCCGAAGCTCAGGACCATTGAGAATACGAACCCGAAGTAGTTCTCCGCCGTGATCATCGGCTCAAGCGCCGTGCCGAAGAGGCCAAAGAGCCACGGAAACGACATGGGCAAAATGACCGTGTACGCGAACGCGGCTCCAGACACGAAGAGCGCGACACCGCCGGCGAGTGATCCCATCAGCAAGCGGCGCTCTCGGGGGTGGAGCGCGGGCGCAAGAAACAACCAGGCTTGGTAGAGGGTCACGGGGAGCGCGACCACACACCCAATCCACATCGCCGCGCTGATCGTGATCTGGAGACCGTCCGTGGGATGCGTCGCCACGATGTGATGACCATTCAGGTAGGGAAGAATCGGTCGTTCGAGCAGCGCGAGCACGTCATAACGCAGCACGACGAAGAACCCCACGGCAATGCCGATGACCGCGGCGGCGACCGACCAGAGAATGCGCCACCGGAGTTCTTCGAGGTGATCGAGGAACGGCATTTCCGCATCGCTTTTCTTGATCTTTCGCATTTGGCGCTTGCTGGTGGGGAGGCATGCCCGCGTCTCTCGCCCAATTGTGCAGTGGCGATGGTCCGAAGACAAGCTGCGGGACCTCAACGGGGAGACGTCGCCGCGCGACGCGGCCCCCTCGCAATGCTGAACGGTTTGGATCTTCTCGCCGCTTTGGTGCATGTTTCCGAGACGCAAACATCCTCCGAGGGTCTCACATGCGTTTTATGGTGATCGAGCATTTCCGAGATGGTAATCCGCGCCCGGTCTATCAGCGGTTCGCCGAGCGCGGGCGCTTGGCGCCTGAGGGGCTCGTGTACGTGTCGAGTTGGGTGACCACCGATCTCGCACGCTGCTACCAGGTCATGGAGTGCAACGACGTCGCGTTGCTGGAGCAGTGGATAGCGCAGTGGCGCGATCTGGTGGACTTCGAGGTGATGCCGGTGCTCACGTCGCCCGAGGCAGCCGACGCCGTCGCAGCGATCGGGCCCTAGTTGCGTTGGTGGTGTCGGCCCTCACTCATCATCACGTCGGGTAGATTGCCCGCTGTGTCCAACAACATCACCCTGCGACTTGCCACCGTCGCCGACATCCCCGCGCTCCGCGATCTCATTCGCGCCTCGGCACTCGCGCTCAGCGAGGGGTACTACACCGCCGCACAGCGCGACGCGGCCATTGAGTATGTATTTGGCGTAGACACGGCGCTCATCTCCGACGGCACGTACTTTGTGGCCGAAGCCGTGTCGGTGATCGCCAGCCAGAAAGGTCGCGCGATCTGTGGGTGCGGCGGATGGAGCACACGACGCACGCTGTTCGGCGGCGACCAACACAAAGGCGCCCACGATCCGCAGCTTGACCCGCGCGGCGATGCTGCGCGAATTCGCGCGTTTTTCATTGCACCGACCTTTGCACGCCAAGGCATCGGCGCACGCCTCCTTCAAGCGTGCGCGCACGCGGCGTTCACGGCCGGTTTTGTGCGCCTCGAACTCATGGCGACGCTGCCTGGCGTGCCGCTATACCGCGCGTACGGGTTCGTCGAGACCGAACAAGTGGTCGAGCGTGCACCGAATGGTGTAGAGATTCCCTTTGTGCGGATGGAGTGTGCGCTGGGCTCACCTACGCTCCCGCGCACGGCCGTGCCTCGCACAGTCACTCCATCTGGCTCCTGATCTTGGACGCCGACGCGGTGCCGTTCGGACGAAGCGCCTCGCGAGCCCGCTCCAAGTGCGGCAGGTGCGATAGTCCGACGGTCTCACCTGCCTTGCGGTGGTTGCGTCGAAAAATCCCCGGTGCCGACGACGCCAGACGTCTCGCTGGGGCCTACCGAGTCTGGCGCCCGCCCCTGACAGCTCGCAGAATATCCTCTGTTGTCGATGTCAGCCGCCCACCCGCCCCGCCGCGACCGAGGACCACCACATGGCAGAAGCGAAGACCCGCCCCACTACCGCCTCTGTGGCAAAACACCTCGCGTGCCAGTCGCCACCTGAGCGACGCGCCGACTGCGAAGCGATCGCCCGCATGCTTGAACGGGCGACGAATGAGAAGCCGGTCATGTGGGGCGACGCGATTGTTGGTTTCGGGACTGCGCCCGTCGTCTACGCGAACGGCACCAGCATGGACTGGCCGCTGATGGCCTTCGCGTCCCGCGCGCAGGATATCGTGCTCTACAACTTGCGAAGCGCGGACGGCTTCGCCGAGCGCCTCGCCGCGATTGCACCGGCCAAACTCAAGGGCGGCTGCGTGCATATCAAGCGCCTGGCCGATGTGGATGAGCGAGCGCTTGAGGCACTTGTCGTCGCTGCGGTCGAGGCGCTCACGGCCAAGGCTGGGGCAAAGCCGGCCGCGAAACCAGTCGCGTCTCGGTCCAAGGCGACCGTCAAAAAAGCCACGAAGCAGTAGGTCAGCTGCACCGCGCACGTGCCTACCCAAGCCGCGCCGTCACTGCCATCAACGCATCCGGATCGCGAAACACGGGGCCATGCCCAAAGCCAATGACACGCGGCTGAAGCGCGGCAATCTTGCGAATAGACCGGCGGTTTTGCGCGATGTCATGTGTAAAGAGCGCCGGTGGTTCATGCAGACCGGGCCTCGTGGTGAGCATATCCATGTTGACCAAGACATCACCGGCGATGAGCACGCGATCACGTTCGCGCCACAGGGCAACATGACCGCTGGCGTGTCCCGGTGTTTCGATCACGAGAAAGTCGCCGACCATGTCCCCGTCGCGCAGGGCACGGTCGACGGGATGCCCAGGCCCGGCCCATACCTGCTGTTGCAGTCGGGCGATCGGGTGTCGAGGGTGGCGTATTCTCCCGTCACCTGGCCGCTTTGGGCACGAGGTACGTCCGGCGCGCCGCACCAGAGCGGCAGGCGATAATGCTCACACAGGAAAGCGCTCGCTCCCTGATGGTCGGCGTGCGCATGGGTCAGGACGTGGCCCGTCAGCGCGCGTTTGCCAATCGCTCTTTTCAGGAGGGCGGCGGAAGAGCGGACACCGGCGTCAACGATGATTGATCCAATCAGATAGACGTTGACCGCTTTGCGCGGAAAAACCGAGATCTGAAAAACATCGTCTGCGATCTCAAGCATGTGGACCGCGCTCGGGACGTGCAGAATTATTCGTCGACCCCGTGTCGACACCAAACACCACTCGCGATAAGTCCGGTGCCAAGCGAAAGGTCTTCGCAATCCGATCCCACCACGAAAACAGTGAACTGAAATTCGCGTTCTGCTCGGCGATCACTACCGAGTGATGCACCTTATGCAGATGCGGCGTGACGATCACCGTACGCAGCACCCGATCGAGCCACTCAGGGAGCCCAATGTTGGCGTGGTGAAACTGCACCACCGCGAACAGCAACACTTCGTACAGCGCCAGTTCGTCCATCCGACACCCAATGAGCGCCAGCACGGGCACGCGGGCCAGCGACGACAGCGTGATCTCGCCGAAGTGGAACCGGTTTGCCGTCGTCACATCCATTTGCCGATCGGAGTGATGCAACCGATGGAAGCGCCAGAAGAACGCCACCGTATGGTTTAGACGGTGCCAGTAGTAGGTCCACGCGTCGAGCAAGAAGAGCACTACGATCCAGCGAAACGTTGGCGCTACCGACATCCAGTTCAGCAGACCGACGCCGTTCGTTTCCGTCCAGCGCATGGTCGCGACCCACAGCGCCAGAAACCCGAAGCGGATGGCCAGCCCGTTCAGCATCCCAATGCCAAGGTTGAGGGCCGCATGGCGGAGCCGAACACGCCACGGGTGCGCGCCAACCGCAAACAGGCCAAAGAACGGCTGCATTGTCTCCCACGCGAAGAGCACCGCCATCACGCCGATGGACGCGGGGGCACGCCACGAGGCGAGCGTGACGGCGTCGATCATGGTGCGCCCGATGCCCGCAGGCGAGGTTCGAGCATTCGTCCGAAGAAGCGATTGTACGGATGCACGACTTTCGTCGGCTGGCCATCGGCTTCCAGCGCACGACCTTCGTTGGCCCACTGAAAGATCGATCCGCGCAAGTTGGCGACCGTGTGTCCACCCTCGCGCAAAAGACGGTCCGCCGCTTTTGACGAACGCACCCCGACGGAGCAATACAGCACGATCAGTTGTGTGGCAGGAACGTTCAGCACCGCGTCGCGCAACTGCTCGGGGCTTTCTGCCCAGACGGCGCCGGGAAGATGACTGATCAGGTACTCCTTTTTCGCGCGGGTATCGATGAGCAGCACCGGCCCGTTGGCCTCCAGTCGTAGAGCGAGGTCCGCGGTGGAGAGTTGCTGCACCGACGGCCACTTGTTCGCTATCAACTTGAACACCGATGACCAGAGAACAGAGCCCTTTGGCTCGGCTGGGCTGTCCTGCCCCGAGGCACCGACGGGCAGCACAAAGGCACCAGAGAGGGCGAGCGCTCCAAGACCCCATAGTCGGCCGCGGCGGACGACGCTCTGCAAGACAGCCGCTCCACGGCTCACGAAATAGCCTCTCTGCGAGATGTTCATCAGGCGATCCGCTGTTGAGAATACGGCAAACCCGGACGCAGGCAACTGCCGCGCCGGATTATTGCCCATCACACCAGCCGAACCGGTGACAAAGCCTCGAGACGTTTCCATTGCTGCACCTGGAGCGAAGGAGGATGAAGTATTTGACATACCGCTTGGTATCTGAATAGATACCCACTGGTATCTGAAACGCAAGGGGGTGATCTTGTCGTGCGGGTTCCCGCCACAGGTCCGACACCCCTGCGGCTGTGCGTTTCCGTCAGCGTTTCCCTCAGCGTTTCCCTCAGCGCTCCCCTCAGCGCTCCCCTCAGCGCTCCCACCTTCCGACTGTTTCCCTGAGAGCTATGTCCGTGCCGCCGAGAACGAGCACCACGAAGAGCACGTCAAGCAAGCAGACACCGCGGCCCACGCCGACCAAGCGCACGGCTCGTGCCGTTACGGCGGTGCCGCAGCCACGTCCGCGTTCCGCGCGAGCACAGAGCCAGGCTGAGACGCGACAGCGACTTCTCGATGCAGCGCGCGACGTGCTAGCGACGGAGGGTTATGCTGGTGCATCGATCGACCGCATCGCCGCGACCGCCGGCTACACCAAGGGCGCGTTCTACGCGAACTTCGCGAGCAAGGAGGCGGTGTTCATCGAACTCTTCGAGCAGCACAAACAACGAGAGCAGGAAGCATTTCGCGCCTTTCTCGCGAGAGACGGCGACGTGGCGTCGGTGTTGGACGCGATCAGTCGTGACTTGCAGGTCGCGCGTACCAACGCGGATTGGCCCCGCCTTGGCGTGGAACTCCGTCGACAGGCCGAGCGCAGCACAACATTGGCGACCGAGATCGATGCGCTGCAAGCGGCGCAGCGTGCGTCATTGGCCGACGTCGTCACGGCGCTGTTCGCCAAGGCCGGGCGCGAACTTCCCGAGCCGGCCGATGCGCTGGCAAATCTCTTTATCGGCGTCGCGCACGGGCTCGCCCTCATGCGTCCAACGACATCACCTCGCACACCCACGCCGAACGCGGGCGAAAGTCGGATGCTCATGCTCGTCATGCGCAGCGTGATTGCGTCGGCACCGCTAGCGCGTGGAGGCGCGGCTCGCTAGCGGCGCGTTTCCCACCGGCACTGCTAGTGCTTCCCGCACCCCATCGCTCCGCCCAGTGCCATTTGCGACGAGCTCGCGCCGCTGGTGATCGTTTCCGCTATGAGTGACCGTGACCGTCGCTGGGCGCGTCGTCGAGCGACTCTCCTGCTCACGGCTGGCGGAAATAGGCGCTGTCGCGGGGTTATGATGCATATAACAACTAGTTTGCGAAAATGTGGCTATTATATTAGTTTTCGCGTCTATTGGTTGGCATACATATGATAACCTTCCAATGCGTTTCCGGTCATATGTTGAAGTCACCTGGCGACCGAGCTCGTCGGCCCTTGCGCCACCAAACTTGAGTCAGATGCCCACCGACGCGAGATCCTCTATCGCCACCTTGTGGACGCCGTACGGCCTCCGCGGCGACCCGTACTTCAGAGAAGCGCTTGAGCCGAGCGAGGGGCATGGGGCCGTCCGGCCGGCGTCGCTGCTTGTGGGCCGAGTGTCGGAAATCTGGCAGCTCCGTGCCGTCATCGAGAACAGCGCCACCTCGCGCTCGGTGATTCAGGGTGAAGCGGGGGTGGGAAAGACCAGCTTCATAAACGCCTTGAAGACGCATCTGCAATCAGCGCACGTGCTCACGCATGCAGACCCCATTCGCGTGCAGCGCGGGATGTCCTCAGGGAGCTTCATCGCCGAGGTCCTGAAGGTGCTGCTGCAGATGCGCGCGACGGAACGTGTGCAAGCGGGTACGGTGGCCAAGGTGCGGCAGCAGGTCTCCGCTGGTCTGCGCGATGCGGAGGGAACGTTTTGGACGAGACTCGGTCGCATCATCAACGGGGAAGACCATACCGGCATCGGCGTGACGGCCGGCGTGGTCGGGATGCAGGGACAGCGTGCGCGAATCGCCGCCGAGGCGCTGGACCTGTCCCTCTTCGACGAACTCAAGAACGCGCTGCGCTGGCTGGCACACGACGGGACACGCCGCATCGTACTGCACGTGAACAACATGGAGAATCTCGGGCCCGATGCCGCCACGGCGGCCGCCGACTTGATACTGAGTCTCCGCGATGCCTTCCAATTCGATCATGCGCACTGGCTCTTTGTCGGCACCACCGATATTGAGGCGCGCCTCTTTCGCGTGCACCAACAAGTCTCGCAGATCATCGACCGCCCCATCACACTCGACGCGCTCACGCCTTCAGAGGTGGCGGAGTTGCTCGCCCGCCGGTACGCACATTTGCGGCTCGGGATTCATCAGATTCCACCGATCCCCCCTGACGTTGCGGCCGCGCTCTACGAACGCTTCGCGGGTGAATTGCGCGGATTTTTGGGACTGCTCAGTGCGGCAGTGCGCGCATGGGCTCCGCGTCACGCTGGCGTGCCCATGTCGCTTCGCACGGTGATCGACACGATGGGTCCGACGACGCGAGCACTGCTCGTCGCAACGATCGGCGAGAACGACGCGGCGCGACTGGACGCGATCGTGACGGGTCAGGCGTTTGACGCGGAGTTTCGTGTCAGCGAGGTCAAGGAGCGATGCGCTATCACGCAGGCCGGCGCCAGCAAGCTTATGCAGCGACTCGCTGCGGCCGGCGTGATCAGGCTCACGCGGCGCGATGGGAAGAGCGCGTACTACACGCTTGCCAGCGGTGCCATGAGTTTCGCTCTGGACACCCGCTGAGGCCCGTGCGCGTGCGGTTGCGCCGAAGCGTTGGCGTGCAACGCCGCCGTCCGCCAATTTCCGACTTCCCGCCAACGACAAACCCCGACGAGCACCGAGGTGCTTGCCGGGGTTTGCGTTACCACAGTAGCAGGAGAGGGGCTCGAACCCTCGACCTCACGATTATGAGTCGTGCG
>JANOPS010000635.1:0-8331 GCA_031421995.1 Gemmatimonadaceae bacterium | reverse complement strand
CGCCGCCAACCAGGAACTTCACACGCGCTTTCACGGGATGCCCTCGGAGTGATTGCTGATGCTGCTTGGATCCTGCTCGAAAGATAGCCGACCAACGATGCCCAGTAAGGGGATTCCCGGCGTCAACCTATCGCTCTTCTGCTGTCCAACACATGCCCAACACGCGTCGAACACACGTCGAACACACGTCCAACACACGTCGAACGCACGAACAATGCCACTACTCGCTGTCGCGTGCCCACGAGAGCGCGGCACGCACCGCTCGGCGCCATCCGATATGGGCCGTTGACGCCGCCTGCTGCCCCACGCCGGGAAGAAATCGGGTAAAGGTCCGGCTTGCCAGAAAGTGCGCCCCGTCCCGCCACACGCCGACGGCGATGCCCGCCAGGCCCGCCGCGCCGAGCGCCGTCGTTTCGATAATCTCCGGGCGCTCAACGGGGACACCCAGCACGTCGGCCTGAAACTGCATCAGCCAATTGTTGCTGGTTGCACCACCGTCCACGCGCAGCCGCTCGAACGGCACGTTGCCGGCCGAACGCATGGTGCCCAGGACGTCATGCGTGGAGTACGCCATCGCCTCAAGGGCCGCGCGCACAAAGTGGGCGCGTGTCGTGCCGCGCGTGATACCCACGATGGTGCCGCGGGCGTTCGGTTCCCAGTCTGGAGCACCCAGTCCGGTCAGCGCAGGAACAAAATAGACGCCGTCGTTGCCGGGGAGTGACATCGCCACCGGCTCCGTCTCGGCCGCCGATGACACCACGCCAAGCCCATCGCGCAACCACTGCACGGCAGCGCCGGCCACAAAGATGCTGGCTTCGAGCGCAAACATCGGCGCACCGCGTTCGTCGCAGGCGATCGTGGTGAGCAGTCCGCGTCCTGACTGTGGCCGTTGTGTTCCGGTGTTGAGCAACAGAAACGCGCCGGTGCCGTACGTGATCTTGGCACCTCCAGCCGTCCATCCGCCTTGCCCAAACAGCGCCGCCTGCTGATCGCCGGCCACGCCCGCGATCGGGACGGCATGTCCAAACGCCGACGAGACAGTCGTGCCGAAGTCCGACGCCGACGCCTGCACGCGTGGCAGCAACGCGCGCGGCACGTTGAACAACGCGCACAACTCGTCACTCCACGCGTGCGTTTCAAGATCGTACAACATGGTGCGCGACGCATTGGTGTGATCGGTGGCATGCACCGTACCACCCGTGAGGTGCCAGATGAGCCAACTGTCGATCGTGCCCGCGGCAAGTTCACCGCGCAGCGCACGGTCGTGATTGCCCGGCAGCACCAGCAACCACTCCAGTTTTGACGCGCTGAAATACGGATCGGTGACCAGTCCCGTTCGCTCGGCGATCATCGCCGCCTGTGGCGCCAGCGCGGCGCAGCGTGCGGTGGTGCGACGATCCTGCCACACGATCGCGTTGTGCAGGGCGCGGCCCGTTGCTCGATCCCAGAGCACGATGGTCTCGCGTTGATTGGTGATGCCGACGGCGACCGGCACCTCTCCGGATTGTGCGATCGCTTCGCGCGCGGCCTCGAGCGTGCGTTCAAGGATCTCGTGCGGATCGTGCTCCACCCAACCGGGCTGCGGGAAGTGTTGGGTGATTTCGCGATAGCCGCGCCCAACGATGTGCCCGTCGTGCGACACCATGAGACAGGTCGAGCCGGTAGTGCCTTGATCGATGGCGAGTATGCAGGTCACGGCGAGTGTACCTCAGGAAGGGAGTCGCGGGAGGGGCGCGAGAAGCGAGCGCCCAAAGCGTGATTACGAGGTAGTGCGGCAGGGCAGGCGGCGGTTCCAGAAAGCCACGATCGGTAAGGTACGCGGTGATCAGTGTTGGCGGCGCAAAAACCGACGCTGTACGTCATCTCGTCGCGGCATTCACCTCGAGAAGTGCGGGTTCACCCCGAGCATGCGGGGGATGGCGGGTTTGCGAGCACTGGCAAGCAGGCGTCTCGTGTCCAGCTGCCCGCCTTACCATTTGTCCCTGTCGAACAGAATTTGTTACACACCGCGAAGGCGTGTGTACTTGACAAATAGCAGGGGGGGTAAGCTAAATGTGACTTGGCCTGGTAGATACCCGATCGCGGCGTGATGGGCACGGTCGTTCTTCCTCGTCCTGACCGCGCACCGGTCGTTTTTAGCGTTGGAATCTCGCTTTGTGGGCATCTTCGCAGTTTGCGAACAATTTCCATCGAGGTGACAATTGACTGGCATCGAAAGGGTTGCACGGCTGGCCGGATTGCTCCTTTCTGCTGCGACCGTCGCGGTCTTGTTGCATCCGAGGGGTCGCGCGCGAAATCTGCTGTTGGAGTGGCGCACTGCGTCTGAACGCGCGTCCGTTGTTCGCAAGGCTTGGCCGGCGTTGCGCGCGAGATCCACAGTCGGTTCGCCGCCAAAACCGTTGTTGATTCTCGTAAGTTCGTTCGATTGCGAGTACTGCAAATTGTTCGTCGACTCACTTCGGGCGGCCGTCGCGGCGAAGGGGGGACCTCGGATTCTGGTGATCAATCGCGCTCGCCCGGGAGACAGCACAGCACAACAATCAGCGATAGCCGCTGAGTGCGCGACCCGACGAGGATTTGGGTGGACCGCGTACGAATCTTTGATGCAACGAACGATCGACGACGCCTCGCTGGATTCTACGATTCTGAACGACTTTCCCACCGAGATGGGACCTTGGCGCGCCTGTCTGACGTCGCCTGCCGCAAGATTGGCCGTTGAATCGGACGATCAGCTCGCGAGGAGTATGCGCATTGACGGAACACCAACGCTCATCAGCGAACGCGGAACGACTCTCGCTGGGGTGCAGTCTGTCCGGCGAGTGATTGAGTTTGCACACGGCACACGCTAACCCGCTGATTGCTTCGGAGGGTAGTCAGCGAGTATTTACCTCCTCCGAGCCTTTTCCGAGGTACAACATGTTCAAAGTTCTTCGCTTCCCGATGCTCGCGTTTGTGGCACTAGTCGCATCGAGCCAAATGCTGTCTTCGCAACAAGACCCCGGTGATGGAGGAGGTTGCGCGCGAGAGAAGTGCGTGAGTGGAGCGTGTAGTTACGTGGGTCACTTCTGGTGGTGCAAGGATGGGTCGACTTGTCAAGAGGATGTTTGCAGAGTTTGACAGGCGAATCATCCGGGTACGAGGCTGTTTGCCGCGCGAAGAGCCTCGTACCTCACCCTTCCAGGAACCAGATAGCGCAGTCATGCCTCCAAGACTTTCGAGCAAAATCGGTCTCCTCGCGCTTTTGGCGACGCTCCTGCTGCTAGGAACGCTTCTGACTTGGCGTGTATTCTTCCCTCAGCGTTTCGTCCCGGACACTGTGCTGAACGACGGCGACCAACTGGTCTTCTTCTTTGCGACCAATGGCAACAGCAAAGATTTGACGCTGGTAGACTTCGTGAGCGCGGCGCGCGATAGCATTCGAGAGCGTGCCCGCGGGGCAGGCCTCCTCTACTCCACAGTCGCCGTCAGCATTGCCTGGAATCCTTCATCCGGTTTTGATTTTGTACGTAAGTTTGGCCCGTTTGATGAGGTCTCCGCCGGCCGACGCTGGATGAACTCTACGGCGAGTCGATACGTCAGCGACCAAGGTGGTGCGCAAGCAGTGCCTCAGCTCGCAATCTTTCGAGAATCCGTGAAGGCGACCCGCGCACCCTTTGAAGTCTCGCGACCCGTAGAGGTGGTCAGAGTAATCGGGCGCGAGGATATTCAGCGTTGGGTAAAGACGGGTGCGCGCACTCCAACATTGGCACGGTAGGCTATCGTGAACTTCGTTCGGACTCTCTGTTGTCTCGTCGCCACGCTTGCCAGTGGGGCGTGCGTGGAGGCACCGGTACCAAACGCCACGGCCGACGACGTCGGTGCCACGCTTGTGCGATCAATCGGCGCCACTCAAGCGGACGTCGTAGAGATTTCATCGGCCATCCAGGCCGATAGCCTCTCAATTGTCGCCGATGCCACGAGTGCAATGATTGCGGCGCTGGGTCCGAATGGGACGCTATTGTGGCGCGCTGGCGGGAAGGGCCGCGGGCCCGGCGAGATGCTTCGCGTTGACTGGATGAGCACTTCCTCCGACACCCTCCGTCTGTTTGACGGGCGCCAGCGAAAACTGGTTCTTCGGTCCCTCCGTACTGGCGCGCTTCTGAGCGAGCGCCGTATTGACGTCCTTCCGCTGTATGCTCGTTCAAGCGTGGATGGCGTTCTCAGTGATCAGAGTCTGTTGTTTTCGGGATATGACGACGGATACGACACACTCGTCGGTGTGGTTCGTCCCGAACGCATACTCCTCGTTGCCAAAGAGGGCTCTGCACCAACGATGGTTTCAAGCGTCCGCAGTAGCGAGTTGCTCCGCGCACGCAGCGGAACAGCTGCGACCGAGATTATTCGCCCGCTAGGTAAACGTGCCGCCGTAGCCGCGGTAGGAGGCCAAATTTTTGTGTTCGACGGCGACACGCTTTGGTACTTTGCTCGAACAGTTTCGGGGGTCTGGCGCAAGTCCGTGGTCGATCTTCCTTTGGTACCACCACCCCACGCTCCCACAGAAGCGGAGAGACGCTGGGCCTCGCTCCATTTGAAGGAAAGCGCGGCCGGTATTGGGTATTTTCAAGCAATGCTGGCGTCGACGCCGACACCTACCCAAAGTCCACTGTGGGGCAGCGGCGACGACAGTCGAGACCCACCACTTGTCACCGGCTCGGACGGAACCCTGTGCCTGCGTGAGTTTTCCGATCCGACGGTAGCAACGCAGCGGTGGTGGCTTCGCGGGCCACAAGGCGGCGCGTGGCGTTCCTTCACCCTTCCAGCGCGAACGAAGCTTCTTGCGGTGCAGGGTAGCACCATCCTGGCAAAGCAAGAAAGCGACAGCATTCCCGACGTGCTTCAGGTCAGAGTCGTTTCGAAGTGAAGACCACTATCCACAGCCCCAGTTGACCGGCAGCTACGCGAAGGGCGGGTCGACAATCCCCCGATCGGTAAGGTACGCCGAGATCAACGATCGTGGCGTGACATCGAAGGCGGGGTTGAACACCATCGCACCACGTGGCAACTCGCCCAGCTCGTCCGCGTCCCGATGTTCGATCACGATGTCCGCGCCGTTCGCCGTCGCCACATCGATCGTGCTCCACGGTGCGGCCACATAGAACGGCACGTGGTGCGCGTGCGCGGCAAGCGCCACGCCGTAGGTGCCGATTTTGTTCGCCACGTCTCCATTGGCGGCAATGCGGTCCGCCCCCACGATCACACAATCGATGGTCCCGCTGGCCAGCAGCGAGGCGGCCGCGCCGTCGGGCAGTACGGTGACTGGAATGCCCGCGCGCGCAAGTTCCCACGCGGTGAGGCGGGCCCCCTGGCGCAGCGGGCGTGTTTCGTTGGCGTAGACGTGCACGCGCCGTCCTGCGGCGTATGCCGCATAGATCGGTGCGAGCGCCGTTCCGATACCAGCCGTCGCCAGCGCGCCCGCGTTGCAGTGCGTGAGCACGCGCGATCCGTCATGAATCAGCGAGAGCCCATGATCGCCGATCGCCGCACACATCGCGATATCCTCGCGCAGAATGGCATCGGCTTCGGCTCGTAGCGCGTCCAGCAACGTTTCGTCGGCGCAGCGCGCAGCGCACGCGCGCATGCGCGTCACAGCCCACGCGAGATTGACCGCGGTCGGTCGCGCATTGATCAGTCGAGTGCTGTACTCCTCAAGCAGCGCGCGGGCGCGCGCGCCGCTGCCCTCGCTAGCCCCGTCAAGCGACACCACCAACCCGATGGCCGCCCCGACACCAATCGCCGGCGCGCCACGAATAGCCAGCGTACGAATCGCGGTGATCACCTCATCCACGGCGCGGGCCAGCACCACGAGTTCGCACGCCGGGAGCGCGCGTTGATCGAGATATTGCAAGGCCCGACGATCGGGCGACCAAGTGACAGCAGCAATCGATTGCACTCGGAGAAGATAGCGTGCGGAGCGGATTTGTCAGACGCCGTCAGCGTTCATATTTCAGCGCCTGTGCAATGCGCTGCCCCTTCCCTGTAGCGCCGCATGGCGCCACGATTCCGTCCACGTCCCGATGATCTCATCGCCTCCCCCCTCCTGATGCCTGAGTCCACTCTCGCGCCGATCACCAGTCGCGCGACGCTTACCCTCCGTGCCCCTGTCTCGGGGGTCATCGTGCCCCTTGAAGCGGTCCCGGACCCCGTATTCGCCCAGCGCCTGGCGGGCGACGGCGCGGCCATCGATCCGCTCGGCGGCGAAGTGGTCGCGCCCTGCGACGCCGTGGTGAGGCAGGTGCATCGTGCGTCCCACGCGGTCACGCTCGAGGCGGAAGGGCTCGAGATCGTCATCCACGTGGGACTGGATACCGTGTTGCTCCAAGGAGCCGGATTCCACCCTGCGGTGAAAGCCGGGCAGCACGTCCGCGCAGGCGAGGTCCTCCTTCGGTTTGACGTGGACGACGTCGCCCGGCGCGCACGATCGTTGCTGACCGAAGTCGTGATCTCGAATGTCGATCGCATTGCCGCACTGCGCCCGCGCACCGGGGTGGTCGTGGCCGGGAAGGATGTGTTGCTTGAGGTCGATCTCGTGGCGGACCCGAGCGCGCCCACGATGTCAACGAGCACCGACGCAGCGATCACCTCCGCACCCGTCGTGGTTGGGGCGCGCACTGGACTGCACGCGCGGCCCGCCGCGGTGGTGGCCGCCGCCGCTCGGCGTTTTGCTGCCGACCTTCGGTTGCACCGCGGAGACCGCGAGGCCAATGCGCGCAGCGTCGTATCGATCATGGCGCTTGAAGTGAGCGGCGGTGATTCGCTCACGGTGGTCGGTCGTGGCGCCGACGCCGCCGAAGCCATTGCGGCGCTCGTTGCGTTGCTTGCCGCTGATCTCGACGCGGGCACCGGCGAAAGCGCGGGCAAAGACAAAGGTGCGCACGCATCCACGCCACTCGCCCCCGCGATGATCTCACCCTCTCTGGCCGAACCGGTCGCTGCCGGTGTGTTGCGCGGAGTCGCTGCATCGCCGGGGTTGGCGATAGGAAAGGTCTTTCACCTGCGGCACGATGATGCCGTCGTCGAGCAACAGGGCGCCGACCCCGAACAGGAGCGTCGCGTGCTCGAGTCGGCAATCGCCGCGGCTCATCTCCAGTTGGAAGGCCTCCGACAGCGCCTCACCGAAGAGGCCGACGCCGACCACGCGGCCATCTTTGCGGCGCATCAAGAGCTTCTTGAAGACCCTGAGGTGCTCGATCGTGCATTTGCCCAGGTGCGCGCTGGCGACTCCGCTGGCTGGGCCTGGCGTCAGGCCTTCACTTCTCAGGCCGATCGGCTCGCGGGGCTCTCCAGCGCCGTGATGCGGGGACGCGCGACCGACCTCCGCGACGTGGGGCGCCGCGTGATGCATCTGCTGCTGGGAAGCTCCGCCGCAGTGGAGGTCCCACCCGATTCCATCGTCGTGGCCGAAGACCTCACGCCGTCAGACACCGCCGCGCTCGACCGCACGCGAGTGTTGGCGTTGTGTACGACGATGGGGAGCGCCACGTCACACGTCGCGATCCTCGCCCGCGGGCTTGGGCTGCCCGCCGTCGCCGGTGTCGACCCGCGCATCCTCTCCCTGCCCAACGGGACACGAGTCGTGGTCGATGGTGACCGCGGCCTTGTGAATACCACACCGAGCGCCGACGACGAAGGACGCATCGCGGAACGCCAAACAGCGGACGCCGAGCGACGGGGCCGCGAACTCGCCGTGGCCATGGACGCCGCCACCACACGCGACGGGCACCGCGTCGAGATCGTAGCGAACATTGGCGCCGTGAGCGAAGGCGCGCGCGTCGTCGAGGTTGGCGGCGAAGGTGTCGGGCTTCTCCGCAGCGAGTTCCTGTTCATGGACCGGCGTACCGCTCCCGATGAGGACGAACAGACGAACAGCTATTCGAGTGTCGCTCGCGCCCTCGGCCCCGAGCGCATTCTCGTCATCCGCACGTTGGACGTCGGTGGTGATAAACCGCTGCCCTACCTCGATGTTGCCGCCGAACTGAATCCCTTCCTCGGGGAGCGCGGCGTCCGTCTCACCTTGGCGCGCCCCGAGCTGTTTCGCACGCAGGTGCGCGCCATCTTGCGCGCGTCGACGTCGGGCAAGGTGGCGATGATGTTTCCGATGATTGCCACATTGGCCGAGTGGCGCGCGGCGAAGGCCCTGGTGGATCGCGAGCGCGACGCGTTGGGCGTGAAGGAGATCCAAGTGGGCATCATGGTGGAGACTCCCGCAGCCGCGCTGATGGCCGAGCAGTTTGCTCGCGAGGCACACTTCTTCTCGATCGGTACCAACGATCTCACGCAGTACACGTTGGCCAT
>JANOPS010000634.1:0-11498 GCA_031421995.1 Gemmatimonadaceae bacterium | reverse complement strand
GGACGATCTCGCCGCGTTTCGAGACCGCGCAAAGGAGCCGCGTTCGTCCTTCGAAGCCGTTGTTCGAGACATGAAGCGGCGTGGCAAGCTATAGCGTCACGATCGCGACAAAGTCGGGAATCGACGGGATGTCTATCGGCGCTGAGCCAAGCGATCCACTTTCTGCAGCGACACTGACAGCAAGCTGATGGTGGCCCGACCATCTTCCGTTTCCCCCACCTCGCAGAGAATGCCCGGCGCGGCAAATCCGAAGATCGTGGCGCTCATCGTGCTTGATGCGAGCAGGACGCCCGTGGAGGGATCGAACACCTCGATCACTGTCTCGAAGTATTGACTGACATCGAAGAGAGAGCGTAGGCTGGCAATCGCAATCGGTCCGGGCCGTCGGGGCGGTTGCGTGGTATCAGCCACCCACTTGCGATGGGCACGTCGGATCAAGAGCCACACTCGGCCGGCGCTATCCACGGTGATGGATCGAATGCGCGGACGGGGACGCGCTTCCCACGGCAGGGCAGTCGTCATCATGCCGGGTGGAAACCAGTCCACCGTCCGCGCAATGCGCCCGGTCACGGCGCCGTTTTTGGTGACGCGATCCACCGCGTACGCGTTGCCCCTCGCCCACCAGATCTGCGACGAGTCTATTGCATACACCGCGCCCATGCGCGCGTCGGCATCGCCCACCGCCTCCTCTGCGCCGAATCGTGCCGACTCTTTGCCATCCCACCCCAACAGCATCGGTGGCATAAACCGCAGCCTGCGTATTTGGTCCCCATACCAAGGCTTCGGAAAGGAATCCAAAGCGCGTCACCTGTCCTGAGATGGGGTGTTCGGCGTGTATGGTCCGCACATACGTCAACGAGGGTGGCGGCGCGAACGCATGAAGGGCGCGCGACTGATCGATGATCCAAAGTGTGTCGCCGGGCCCAAATCCTGCGGCATCAACGCCGCGGAGTTCGCCGGGTCCGCCACCCGCCTTGGCAATGCGCTTCACGAAACGTCCGTGGGAATCGAACACGCCCACACCACCACTCGGCGGCGCGAGAAGCTGCGCGGCGATGTATCCGGTACTCGATATCGCGGGCACGCGTTCCAGGAGATCGACCGAGTCGATCGCGAGACTCGTGAGTGGACGCACGTCGATGAACGGCGCATCGCGCTTTTCTGCAGGTGCGCAACCGATGAGCAACAGCGTGGCGAGTCGCCAACGTATCAACGTCATGTCAATACCATCGCCGCCGAGGGCGAGCACGGTGCCGGAAGTGATGATCCAGACGCGGCAAGACACTGGAAGCTCCACTCTGATGGTCGGGGTGTGCAGCATAGCCAGAGAGGACTTACGATGGAGATTTACGCCTTCCGCTCATGGTCTGCCACCGGGGCTTCGCGGGGCCCGGGTCGTGTCGGCCTTCGATTTGCGCGTCGGATCAGGAGCCACACCCGGCTCGCACTATCGATGCTCATGGACTTAACATCGACAGAATTGGCGGACGGGGACGAGTTTGCCACGAAAGTCCGTTCGTCGGCATTGCCGGGAGGAAACCAGTCTACAGCTCGCGTGAGGCGCCCGACAATGTCGCCCGTGCTCGCGGCAGCAGCTCGAATTGAACCTGTCGCAGTTCTCTGCTAGGATTAGACTATGCCAAACTTCGCGTCATATACTGTCAAGCTTGAGCCGCTCGAAGAGGGCGGGTTCATGGTGACGGTGCCGGTGCTTCCCGGGTGTTTTTCGTACGGAGAGAACCAAGCGACCGCCTTAGCGAACGCCTCTGAGGCCATTGGGCTCCACGTCGAGGGACTCATTCAGCATGGCCAGCCGGTGCCACGTGAGACAGAGCATCACCAGATCACCGCGATCATCCAAGTGCCTTTGAAAGCCAGTGCGTAAACGTAATGGCGCGCCTACCGACGATCACCGCCCGCGAGCTGGTCGCCGCGCTCAAGCGGGCAGGATTCATTGAAGACGGTCAGCGCGGAAGCCATCTGCGGATGTGGCACCCGGAGCGACGCGTGATCACGACGGTGCCAATTCATTCTGGTGATTTGCCTCGCCCACTTGTGAAAGCCATCATCAAGCAAGCGGGTCTCGGCGATGATGAGTTTGGGGAGTTGCTGTAGCGAGAAGCGGCTACCCCGCCATCGGTTCGACCAATGTGGGTGACGGCGGGTTGTCGCCGCACGTCGTCGAGTAGGACGACACCAGGCTGCGCCGTCCGTCCGAGCACGGCCATGCGCGCTTGAGGTATGGGAGGTCCAACCCGCCAACCATCTTCGCCAACGTGGTTTTTCCCGACTGACGCGGACCGATCACGCCGGCGACTGGGGTATAGGCCAAGATGCCGCGGAGGCGGCCTTCCAGATACCGCGAATAGGTCACGGCGGGTTCCGGCTAGTGGCGAGGGTGGATTGCAAGAGAGGCTCGGTCCTCAGCGTCCAAACGGGAGTATACGAGCGGCTAAAAGGGAGCACACTCGCGTCCAAACGGGAATGCACGCTTCAACGACCGAGACCTTGCTCATCCGGGCGATCGGGCAGGCGATCGAATTCGGCTAGCAGCGAGGCTGTTTGTCCCCACCTTCGCCGGTCACGGTGGTTCCGTTGCGCGCACGGCCACACGAAACGGATTGACCACCCGCACCCCGTCGAAAGTCTGTCCGTCCTGCAGATTTTCGGAGAGCACCGTGGAGCATCCGGCGGCGCGCGCGGACTCGATGATCGCCGCATCCCAGTAGCTGAGCTGCCAGCGTTTCGCGGCGGCCATCGCTGAAACCACGATCGCCACGGTCAACTCTTGGATTGGTACGCGCGTCCACGAGGAGATCAAACCAACAGCTTGCTCATGCGTGAGGTGGCCCGCTCGCGAGTTGCGCGTGGCTTGCACGAAGAACTCCTGGAGAACTTGCACGGAGAGCGCAAAGTCCGACGCTCGGAGAATGGCGCGAGCGGCCTGCTGCTTTTCCGCTTCGGTCGCCTCTGTACTGACGGCATACAAAAGCACGTTGGTGTCAACGAAGCGCATCACGGTCGTGTACCGCAGATCGTGGCAGGCGCTGGCTGGCCGTTAAGCCGGTGGCGGTGGACTGAATGCCATCGAGAATCTCTTCTTGGAGGTCGACGAGTCGTCGAAACTCGCTTCCTTGTGCGGCCATCCGGATGAGATAGTCACGGACAAGGGCGGACACGGACGTGCGCGCCTCGGCCGCCTTTACCCGCGCAGCATCGTACACATCATCTGGCACAGAAACTGTGATGTTAGCCACGATATCACAGTAATCATGTACCATGGCATCATCAACGTTCAGGGGTGCGGCCAGCCACCAACGCTTACCAGAAAGCGACTGAAATTCAGGCTGCTACAATGTGTGAAAAGAGTAGCGCGAAACGACAGAAAAAGGTAGTATGGTCGAGCTCCCCACGAACACGCACCTCGCAGACCAAACCAATACGCTATGCAGATCTACCTACCCAGAGTTGCCGACAAGGAGCTGAGCGAGCTGTTTGCGCAGGTCCCGGCGGTGCTCCTCGATGGGGCAAAAGGGGTCGGCAAGACGGCGACGGCGGAGCAGCGGGTCGCAACCATCATCCGGTTGGATGATCCAGCGGAACGTGCCGTCGCTGAAGCGGATCCTTTCCAGTCCCTGAAACGCCCGTTCCCCATCCTCATCGATGAGTGGCAGCGTCTGCCAGCGATCTGGGACGTCGTCAGGCGCGCGGTCGACGCGGACCGTTCGCCAAATCGGTTCCTCCTCACCGGTTCCGCGTCGCCAGCGCACCCCGCGCATCACTCTGGTGCCGGACGCATCGTCAACGTGCGCATGCGTCCGATGACGCTTGTCGAACGCGCGGTAGGGCAGCCGTCGGTGAGCTTGCAGTTGCTGTTGTTCGGTGGACGACCACCGCTTGATGGATACACCGACGTCAGTTTGGCCGACTACACCCGAGAAATTCTCGCCTCTGGATTTCCCGGACTGCGCCGCACGCCGGATCGTGTGTTGCGCGCATCGCTGGACAGTTATCTGGCGCGTATCGTTGACTGCGACTTTGAAGAGCAGGAGCGACCGCTCCGCAATCCTATGGCGTTGCTGCGTTGGATGCGTGCGTATGCGGCGGCATCTTCAACAACGGCAAGCTTCGAAACGATTCGTGATGCTGCGACGAGCGGCCAGCGAGAGAAGCCGGCTAAGAGTACGACGACCATGTACCGCGATGTGCTGGAGCGACTCTGGATAATTGAGCCTGTCCCCGCGTGGCTGCCGCCGCGCAATCATCTCGCCGCGCTGGCCGTCGCACCGAAACATCAACTGGTCGATCCTGCGCTCGCCGCTCGGCTGCTAGGCGTCGACACTGGTGCGCTCCTGCACGGCACGTCGGCTACGGTGAAGGAGCGTGTGAGCACAGCAACCGAGCGCGAACATGCGCTGCGCGACGGCGCCTTGCTTGGCCGTCTGTTCGAATCACTGGTCACGCTGAACACGCGCGTGTATGCGCAATCCGCCGAGGCCACTGTGCACCACCTGCGAACCCACGAAGGGCGCCACGAGGTCGACCTCCTCGTTGTGCGCGGCGATCAACGGGTGGTGGCCATCGAAGTGAAAATGGGCGCGGTGGTGACCGATGACGACGTGCGACATCTGCGCTGGCTTCGGGAGAAGCTTGGTGATGACGAATTGCTGGATGCCATCGTGATCACGACCGGCACCAGAGCCTATCGCCGGAGCGATGGCATTGGTGTGATTCCCGCAGCGCTCTTGGGTCCGTAGCCGCAACGAGACGTAAATCCACCCATCGGGGCCGAAGCGCGCGAGGCCGACGCGCAACAACTCGGCACGTACCTCGGTCGACGGTCGTACGATGCGTGTGATTTTCTGGGGCGTACTCTGGCCATGCGCCACGTCTGTTTCGCTGCACAATGCCACGCACAGGCCCATCACGATCGCGCGACCTGCAAGGCAATGAGCCAAGGAAGATGTACCTGTCAGTTGCGCAAGTGCGAGAAGAACTGCGGAGTCCTGGGTGGCGACGTGACCGGATCGACGACATCATGGACTTCGACCACCGGCTCACCGAGCTCATTTTCCGCCACACCCCACACGCGGTTCCGCGTCACCCGAAAAGGCCGAATGCTGGATGGGAGCGCCACAGGTGCAAGCACCTTGCCGTCCGCTGCAATGCGCCAGAACATGGCCGACTTGGCCGGTGGCTGTGGTTGTCGTAGCCACACACTGCCATCGAGGCCGACCAGCAGCTCAGTCACCGCCGGCCATTGCGGGGGCACATAGAGTGAGTCGCGGATTGCTTGCGGGACGCCGGCGGGCTTCGCGCCCATGATCAACAGATTGGGGTGGGCCAGCGAGTCGACAAGCGCGGTAACATCAGCAGCGGAGAGCTTTCGCGTGGGGGTGCTGAACATCTGGCTTCGCAGCGTATCACCGCGCCATCCGATCTCGAGAACACGAATGACACTCGTGGCGCGCGCACCGAATGCGCTAGTTGCCGAAGAGCCGGTGGTGCTCGGTGATCGATCCACAATGACCACCGATCGACCGTGTGGGGATGCGCGCGTCAGCGGTCCATGGTCCAGTGGCTGGGGGATCATCGCGGTACTCAACGGCTTCCTCGCGACTCCCGCAGAGAGCTGAATCGCCAGCGAACGCTGCGTCAGCGTCACCGCGGCGATTGTTCGACGGTCACTCTTCGTGGTCCGCTCATGGACTATCTGAAGCGCAACGGGATTCGTCCGGGACGGTTGACCCGCGCCATCCTGTTTGAAAAGGAAGATGCCGACGGAGGAGACGCCTTCCGTGTCTTGATCGTAGAGGGTGGCACGCGACGAGCGAACATACGCACCGCTGGACAGCGAAAACGCCGAGAGGCGCGCGTTCGCGTTGTCGATGACCCACAACGTATCGTTGACGACGTCGAGCGTTCGCGGTCGAAACAACTCACCGGGACCACGCCCAAGCCCGCCGAGCACCCGAAGCGGCTTTCCCGACTCCGAGAACACCCGGATCTTCTGATCCGTTGCATCGAGCACATAGATGCGGCCGTTGCGATCCACCGCGAGTGCCTGGATGCGGCCGAAGAGCCATGTGTCGGATGGCCCGGGTTGTATCCGCGTAACGAGGCGGGAGGTCGCAGCGCTTGGTGCGGCATTGAGCGCCGGCTGAGCGTGTGCGGTGAGCGACACGGTGGGGACCGCAACAACGGACGAAACCCGAGCGGCGAAGAGAATGCGGCTACCGTTTTTCACAAAAGCCCTCCATTCGAGGATATGTGGCGGGGATTCCGGCGCCCTTCAATCAGCACCGCTCCCCCCAAGGGACGGCTTGATCGCGAGCACAGGCTGCGGCGCGCGGCGCGGTCGCTAGCCTTCCGCGACCAGCCGCTGGAAGTACGCAACGACACTGCGCTTGACGTCGTTGGCAGAAAGAAACGTGCGTCCGGATTCGACGAGCTGCTCGCCGATGTGATTCAGGGTTGCTGGTGTGCGCAGCGCTTCCGTCATCACGCGCTTCCATTCTGCATGTTCTGTTGGGTATCGCTTGCCGAGTGCTGGCGTTTGGGAGAACGCGGCCGTTCCAATGCTTGGGTGACGAACAATTTCGTACAGATACACGAGATCCTTCGCCGCCTTCAGTGGATTCACGCGTGAACTGGAGGCTATTCCTTTCTGGATCACGTATGCACCGACGGTCGGCACGCGAATCGTTCGCGGTGGATCAAGGAGCCGATGTATGTCGGCACCAACTTGTATCTCACGAGCGTTCTCCAACAGCATCGCCTGTCCTGGATACCCCTGTGCCGTTAGTCCGGGCTGCCCCTCAATCCGCTTGGGTTCGCGCGGCTGTCCCTCCGTCAGAAAGTCGATGGGCACGGAGTCGCCGTCGGCGTTGGTATACGCCATCATGACGGGAGCGCCCTCCATGTCGGAGATTGGGTCGCGCGCGAAGCCCGCACGCTCTGCGAGCTCCAGTAGCGTCGGACGATCGTCCGAAAGCAGGCGGAGGGGAATCGTGATGTCTACATCGTCGGTGCGCACGGCTCCCGTCTCATGGGCTTCGGCAAGGTACAGCGCGTGCACCCAGCCGCCGACATAGACAATCTCGTTGGCGTATGGTGCCATCTCGATGACGACGCGGGCGAACTGCTCCGCTGCACGAGGGCTCATCGGAAATTCTCAACGAGTCGCGAAACGTCGACCGCGGAAAGCGCAAGCGCCTTTGCAAGCCTGCTGCGAACGAGTACCTCTGCCATCTCAGGGCCTCGAACAGGGTAGTGCGCAAGATCGAGCAGCAGCTGTACATCGGAGACGATTGGTGGTGTCGACTGCTCTTGCACACCGACAAACACGGCATCCCCGTAGTACGGAGGGGCCATCAGCACCAGATTTCCGTTGTCGGGCGCCGGCACCGCATACAACGCGTCGAGCGCGGCATTCAGGCTCGCTTCGCTGGGCGCGATCGCATAGGCATGAATGGCCCCAGTGTATTCCGCGTAGCCAACGCGGCGCTGTGCCCCGGAAAGCAATGTCAGCGCCCACTTAACCTCTGAGGCACCGAAGGCGCTTGCGAGCCGCTCTGGTATCTCGTGATAGGCAAATGGTATGGTGAACGTGCGTCGGACATTCTGTTTCCACGTGTACTCTGTCATCCAGTCACGAAGCAAATTCACAGGATTCGTGAGTCGACAGCCCCGGTCATCGGCCGTGGCATATCCGCGAGCCGCCAGCTCCTTCGTCACCGCGAACACCCACGCTCGCGAGAGACTTGTGCGGGAGACCATCTCGCCGGTGCCGAGTGATTCGCCGTGGTGCCCGAAGAGCAGGCGTATGATTTGCGACGCCTTCTTCGAGAACGGGTTGATGCGCTGCTTGTCGCCTTGGATGTTTTCGACGTTTATGCGTCCTCTGCCTTCGACATCGATACGCACGCCCGGTGCACGAAAGAAGATGACTCCAGTCAGATCGGCATGATTCTGATTCTGCTCGCGGAGGTGTGCGCGTGCGGTGCGGCTGAACTTGGGCGCCACCAGAAGGCGCGCGCGGAGGGGATCGTCAATGGCTCCCGCGTGTGCGAGCGTCTCCCCATCGATGCGGCGGTGTACGTCTATCCCAACCTCGAGACGTATTCCTTCTCCCTCTAGGTCGAGCACGGCGTCCGCCTGACTCAGAGACCCCCGAGCGATCGGCTCGATCCGGGCGTCAAGGCCATGACGTGCGAAGAGATCGGGGAGTGCCGTCACGAGCCGCCGAAGCATTCGCTGATCTAGGGGATGGTTCATTTAACAACGATAGTCCATTTATTTATGTTTGCAACAGTAAAACTAGACTCCGAATGGGTTCGCCCGCAAGACGACGCTCTTCGCCCTGTCGACGGCGCTGCTTCGCCAGCCGGACTGGGCGGATGCTCAAAAAGGCCGATCTCGCGGCGCCACTCGGCCTGTCCATTCCGACCATAGGCCAGTGGCTCGGGGTGCTGGAGATCACCGGACACGTGCTGATCGTACCACCCTCTTTGAGAACTTCGGAAAACGCTTGGTGAAGACGCCAAAGATCTATCTCACGGATAGTGGATTGGCATGCCATCTCGTCGGCGTCACGACCGCTCCGGAACTGGAGCGCTCGCCATTTCGTGGGGCGTTGTTTGAAGGCTACGTGGCCTCGGAAATCATCAAGGCGCAGCTGAATCGCGGGCTCCGTCGCGAGTTGTACTTCTTCCGTGGACCATCAGGGATTCGAGGTCGACTCTCTGTTCCGTCACGACTGGGAGACTTGGCTGGTGGAGGCCAAGGCTGATAGCACGCCACTCCCCCGCGACGCCGCTCCGCTCGCGCACCTCGCAGCCCGTGCAAGCGGTCCCCCGTCGCGCGCTGCCGTGGTCTACCGCGGGACGCGGAGCCGCGCGGTGACTGAAGCTATTGCCGATGGTGTGCGCGCGATACGTGTTGAGGACTTCGTGAGTGCGCTGAACGGCGAGTGATGAGGGTCTGAAAGCGGACTCGTGCGAATGGCGATCGATTACCGGCGACTCATGCTCTGTCGCGCACCACGCTGCTGGCCCCGAACAACGGATCGCTACCGGTAGACTTCGATGACAATGGCTGCCGCCTGGCTGTCGTCTGGCAGAGCGACGACCGCTAGCAGGCTGCCCCCGCTCGCGTCGACCACCCGGTACGGCGCGGGCACACGCGCGACATGCGTGACTGTTCCTGAGGTGCCGATGCGCACCCACGTGCCCGGTGCCTCGCCAGACCGTTCAAGCCAGACGCCACCATCATCACTGACAACGACGGCAGCCACTGGCGGAACGAAAGCCGGGAAGTGGAAAGTTGCTCGGAGTTCGTCTCGTGAGAGGGTAGGCGGATAGATGGTCAGCGCGCTGTCCTGCTGTGCCTTCGTCAGTCGCACCGGTGAGTACGCGATGTTCATCAATTGTCGCGTGCCGCGTTGCAAATCATGCAAGACAACCGAGACGGAGGTGCGTGCCGGAGAAGGCGCGGCGCTTCGCTCCACGACAGCCAGCCATCGACCGGTACGATCGACATCCCACAACGCATAATCGGGGAACGGTCGCCGAAGCAGCAAGCGGTTCTTTCCGATTCGTATGTCCGCTTGCACAGGCCCATACATGAGCTGGGCGAGCGTGTCCAACACACGCCCGTCCCGGGTTACCGAGAGCAGTGGTGCGGCGGATGCGCTTGCGAGCGTGCCCGAATGCGGCTGCACCACTCGTTTCCCTGCAGTCATCACGTCGCCGACATGTTGTGTGGGCACGCCTCCCACGTCCCAGCGGAACGCGCGCACCAGTTTTCGAGCGGCGTCAAACAAGGTGATACGCCGCAGATTGCCATCCGTGACCCACAACGTATCACCAACCCAACCGAAGTCCATGATGCGCCGGAATTCGCCTGGCCCAGACCCCATGTGGCCGACGTTGCCACGGAATCGCCCGGCTTCGTCGAAGATGCGAATGTCGCGGTGCGCGTCCTCGGCGACGTAGAGCCACGCGTCGGGACCGAAGCGCGCCACGCCGACCCGCAACAACTCGGCACGCGGATCGGCCGACGGCCGCACGGAACGCGTGATCTGCTGGGGCGTACTTTGGCCTTGCGCGACGCTCGTTCCAATGGACCATGGGAAGCACAGTACGCCGAGTCCGAAAACACGGCTCCGAATAGCGATCGGAGCCGTCGTGCTAAACAACGAAGATCCCGGCACGCTCCGGGCGATCAACTTCCCGAGAAGCGCGCCCGATGATGAAGCCTCGACAGTCGCGCCGCACCTCACCGCTCGCTGTCGGCTGATAGCCGACCAGCACGATCGACCCATCGCTGCTGAGGTAGCGGAGGCCGATTCGCAATGCATCATCATGCTGCTGACACTCGTCTCCAGCACATCCAGACGGACAGTCCATATTCTCATAATCGATCATGCACCCTGCCCCAGAGCCTAACGCGCTACAGTTGGAGAAGGAGTTCTCATCGCTTGGGATTGCGTTGTCCTCGCAGAAGGACTCCGTTTGGGTAAATACGCACGTCTGGCACATAGGCACTGCGCCGCCAGACTCGTCGGCGTGCAGCCAAGAGGCAGCGAAGACGGTCAACATGAACAGCGACATGACGGCCAGCGGAAGGCGCAAGTACTGATGTGACTGTTGCATCGATCCATCCTCGTTTCTGTGGTTGAACTAGTTTACTGCGTGGACTGCGGCGGCTCTCCATCTCCATCCGTAAGTGACAATTGTTGCGGGTTCGCCAGCGATCACCGCCACTAGCTGGTGCGTTGACGGATCACTAAACGCAAACGCCAAGGGACTCACGATGTCACGCAAACGAGTCGTAGCGAATCCCTGATCCAACACTATGAGCTTTCGGCTGTCACTGCGGAGATCACTAATCGTCATTAGGAAGCCGGAGTCCAATGCAAGGACCGGCATTGCTACCCACCAACCAGTCGAACTCAGCGGGGGGGACACGCGAATGGCTCGCTTCAATGTTCGATGCGTGATGTAATCGACGGTGACCAAGCCGAACGGCGGATTGATGTAGCTTACGATCGCGGTCGTGCCGACTGAAGTAAGCGAAACTGGCTCGAGTCGTGTCGGATCGAGCTTGGCCACCCGTGCGAACGAGCAGGTTCCACTGTCGCAGCCCTCAAGTCGGCCAAGCCACCTCGTCGTGCGGTCGGTACGCACTATCACCGTCCAAATTCCCTGTGAGTAGTTCGCACACTCCACAAGCATCGCGGCACTCCACTTCGCGCGCCAATCAAGCCCACCTTGACGCGAAAAACGAAGAACTTCTCGACGTCCCACATCGACGACCTCTAGCTTGCCGTCAGCGACCGTCGCAGCAGAAATTGGCTGAAGCAGCACATTCTCACCGATGCGAGCAATCGTGCCGTGCGTAGAAATCGAGAGAAGAACCGGAGTGGTAGAACTCCAGACCACCGAGATTGCCGGGACCCAACTCGACCTGTACGTCCTGCGGTTCGAAAAGGAGCG
>JANOPS010000633.1:0-1532 GCA_031421995.1 Gemmatimonadaceae bacterium | reverse complement strand
CGGACCCATCGTCCTCCGTGCGAGGTACCATTACTCGCCGAGTGCATCAAGCATCTCGCGAACTCGCGCTTTCACCGGGTCCGAGAGAGGTAGCACCGGCCTGGGCGGATCCACGCGGCATACGCCAAGCATCTCGAGCGCTGCGTAACACACGCGAAAGCTGCCGAATTCGCGGAAGATTGCCCAGAGCGGATGCAGTTGTGCGTCAAGCCGACAAGCCAGATCGGTGTCGCCCGCCGTCGCGGCACGCGCGAGTGCCATGACGCGCTGTGGAAGTACACCTGCGGCCACGCTGTAGAAGGCGTCGGCACCGGACAGCAACGCGTCCGCCATGCCCCAATCGGCGCTGTAGCCTATCGCGAGACGCGCGGCGGCACCGTTGCGTAGCGTCGCAAGTTCGCTCGTCACGGGGGAGGCGGTCGGTAATGGCATCTTGATCGCCGCCACTCCGGGCAATTCGGCCAGGCGAGCGATGAGCTCTTGCGTGAACACGAAATTGGTGGTGCCGGGATTGTTATAGACGCAGAGCGGCAAGCGCGAGGCCGCCGTCGCCGCGACGAAGAGCTGAAACACCTCGTCCTGCGTAAGCGGGATGTACGACATTGGCGCCAGCAGTAGCGCATCCGCGCCTTCGGCCTCGGCATCGTGCGCAAGCAACACGACGTCGTCCGTACGCAGCGCGCCAATACCCACCATGATCGGCGTACGTCCACGCACGGCTGCGACGGCAGCACGGATCGTGCGACGACGGGCCTCTCGCGTCAGATACGGATAGCCGCCGGTGCTACCCAACAAGCCAATCGAGTCGACATGGGCGTCAGCGAGCCGCGCGGTGAGATGACCGACCCCTACAACGTCAACGTCACCGTTGGCCTGTGCTGGCGTAATGGGAAACGCGGAGAGTCCTCGGAACAACGTCATCTGTGCCTCCATGCAGTTGCGTGTGACGCGTTACATATGTGAAAAGACTTGGCGCCATGGATTTGCTCGCGGCCGCGAAGGCATGCCATAGCGCCGCCCGGTATCCCGGACGCCCTCGAACATCGACCGCCACGTACTCCAACGCCGGTATGGCGCCGCGCAAGAACTTGAATTCATCTGCACCCGCCGACGCATGCACCAGTAGCCCGCGCTCAAGGCCGCGCTCAAGGATAATCATCGACAGCAGTCGGTAGAGGCCGAGCGCGCGTGGCATGGTGAGATCATAGCCGAGGACCGGCGTAGTCATGATACCCGCAGCGTCAATGTACAGCGCCACGGCCACCAGTACGCCGTCGAGCGCGAAGCCCTCTCCCGACAGTCCGCCGCTCGCGAGTTGCGCCCGAATGCCTTCCACCTGCAGCTCGGGATTCCAACGCGAGTATTTGCCGAGGTACAGCTGCGCATACAATGGCACCACGTCGTTCGCGTCAGCCGGCACCAGCGCGCGTCGCACAAGCGTCGTGCGATCAAGCAGGCGCTGATCGTGCCGCAGTTCACGTTTCTGTCGCAATCGCGGATCATCCGGCGTGTAGTACCACACCTGACGCGAC
>JANOPS010000632.1:0-3748 GCA_031421995.1 Gemmatimonadaceae bacterium | reverse complement strand
ATCGTGGTGACGACGCCTGAGCCGACGGTCGATATCGGCGTGCGACAGGAACGCGTGGGAACGCCGTTCAGGTGCACCGTACACGCACCGCATTGTGCGATGCCGCAGCCAAATTTGGCGCCGGTCAGGTCCAGCGAATCGCGCAACACCCACAACAGGGGCGTGTCGGATTCGACCTGGACGGTCCGGGACGCGCCGTTCACATTGAGTGTGTACTTCCCCATAAAACGCTCCGTAGAATCGTGTGAGAAGAATATACGGGCGGGACGCCCTAGCTTGGCAATAGCTCCAGCGCTGATGTTGAGCGAGCACTGCGCGGTCGGGGCAACGATTGTTGCGTTCGCGGAGGATGAGACGGCGGCGCTTGTTTTCGTCGCGCGGCCGTGGGATCCGTGCGCGTGTCGCCGAACGTGCGCTGAAGCCGACGAGCGATCTTAGTCTGCGATGCTCAACTCGGTTCCGTCGGCAAAGATTGGCGAACTTCCACTGACGCTCAGCGCCCAACGGGTCGGCGTCCTGCTTGGGAAGGACAACTTCCTGCCGGCCGCGGCTTCCGCCCCACCGCCAACACATTGAGCCACGTCAGTGACAGGTACGGCTCCGCCAGCAGGTGATGCGACGACGCGGGACTCACCAGGTCCCGCAGCTCCGCGAGCAGCGACGCGTCGAGGAAGGGCCGAACGCGCTGCACGAGTTCGTCGAGGTAGCCCTGCAGCAGCACCCGCTCGTCCTCACCGATCGGCGCCAGCCGGTCGAAGGCGTGCGTGGTCGCCCGCTGCGGATCGAGCCGCGCTTCCGCCATGATCGCGGGCAAGCGTCGTCCGACGTAAAACTTGGCCGCATCGAGTCCGCCCTCCACGAACGAGCGCAACTCGGCCGCGCGCACCGGCAGCTCAAGCTGCACGGGCCACGGGAGACATACCTGGTGCGCGGTGTCGTTCTCAAGCACGACCACCAGTCCACCGGGGCGCGTCACGCGCGCCATTCGGCACAGTGCTTCCACCGGATCGGGGAGCGAGAAGAGGCTCTGCGCACACCAGACGAGATCGAACGTGTCGTCGGCAAAGGGGAGCGCACCCACGGCGGCCCGCACGTACACGACGGTGGCGCCGGGTGAGGCGTTGGCGGCAGTGGCGGCATCGGCCGCGTCGGCGGTGGCGTCGTCCACGTAGCCCTCGCTGCGATCCACGCCAACGACCATCCCGGATGCGCCGAGTCGGATCGCGAGGCGACTCGCGTAGTAGCCGTCGCCACAGGCGAAGTCGAGCACGCGCATGCCTGCCCCAAGCGGCAGCGCATCGAGGATCGCCTGCAACTCGGGCGCGAACGCGCGGTGATAGGCCGCGAGGCGCGCCTCGTAGCGCGGACGGGTGCCCGGGCCCTCTGCTCCTCCTTCTGGACTAGGTCGTGCGTGCGATGTGGCGATGACGGCGATCCGGTAACCTGCGAAAATGCACACGAACAGCGGGCCGCGATGACGAGAGCGGATGAGCGCATGGCTCTCGCGCCGCGTGCGCGCAGGCTCGTGGCGCAGTGCCGGCGCCTCGTGCGACGCCTCGCATCCACGAACGACATCCTGCTCCTGACACCTCTACGCGATACGCGGCGCACCGCTGGGATGTTCCGAAGTCCACGCAGTTGGCGCCGCGCGTGCGGCACGTTCGTGCGACAAATGCGCTCGTGAGTGACTCAATCGAGCGTTGGCGGTGGCGCGCCGATTCGTGAGAGTTGAAGGGACGCTCGTCGGGTGCGCCTCTCCGCGCACTTTCCTTCATCTCACACGTCCTCTTTCGGAGTTCCTGATGCTCAATCATTACTCGGCTGGCGAACTCGCTTGCATGACCGCCTGCAACGACTGCGCGATCGCGTGCGGCGACTGCTTTGCCCAGATGGCGGGGAAGGAGAGCCCCAACGCATGTCCGGCCTGCTGCGTCGATTGCGCGGCATTCTGTCGCCTCTGCGCCGACGCCGTGGCGCGGCACAGTCCGTTTGCCGCGCAACTCTGTGCCCTCTGCGCCGACAGTTGCAAACTCTGCGCGGAGCAATGCGGTGCGCACGCGATGGAGCACTGTCAGGCATGCGCGGCGGCGTGCCGGGTCTGCGAGGCAGCCTGCCGCGCGATGGCGGCGTGACCCTCGTGTTCGGCGCACCGGCGCGCTTTGCTGCCACGGCATGCTCCTCCCATGCATCGAAGGTGCGGCAGCCTTCCACGAACTCTGCGCGACGATCCTCGGCACGACGAAGCTCGCGAACAGGCTGCGCATATCACAATGGCGCACCCGCGGAATCCACGAGCGATGATGCGTCGTCATGTCGGTCTTTGCGCGCTGCGCTGCCTCGCAGCGACGACGCTTCCGGTGACATGAACGATGCTGACGACGCGTCCCGCGTCCCGGCGGCTGCGAGCAGCGCCGTGACCGATGTGGGTACTGGCTCATCGGGGTCCACGCCTTCAGAGCATGCCGCACGTGGTCGAACGCTCACGATCCCGTGCGGCATGCTCGGCGATTAGCGTGCGGGGCAGAGGTCGGGGCGCGGACGTTTGGCGGCGTCAAAAAAACGGGCCGCATCACCCAGTGCCACCTCAATCCGCTTCGTACTGGCATCGTAGGTTGCGGGTACACGGGCGTTGCAAGTGCCTCCCCCTTCCATGCTCAGCGTCACGAATACGGTTGAGGTCCTCGCTGCGGGCGGGTTAGCCACGATCAATTGGAATTCCTCAAGCACCCCGATCGGCGTCTTGGCAGCTATTGGCTTGTGCTGCCGCTTTCCGGTGGCAAGACCGGATGCGGCATCGCGCGGTGACATGATTTCGCCTTCGATCCCATCGAATTTGATGCTCACAACGGCGCTGTTGCCGCCGCGTGCGACGACAGAGAGCTGGATGTCTGTCGATAGCGCGTGAGCGGCGTGAGCGGCGAATACCGTCGAGCAGAGGGCCACGGTGAGGCGGTGGCGAGCACTAGCGAGAGGCATGATCAGCTCCGGGAGAGGATGGGGAAGCCGGACACCACGCATGGGTGTCCTTCTCCTTCTCCGGCGTCATTGGCGGTCGTTTCTGGACATTCGCGACACCGAAGGGACACGCCGACGGCCATCGTGAACCCGAGCGGGCACACTGTCGTATGTTTCGCGAAGACGTCCGAACCCACGCGTGTTCGGCCTAATCCGCGCGCACGCGGGCGGCATCACGCTGAACGAAATGAAATCGGCCGCTGCGCTCGTCACTGCGGGGCGAGCGCAGCCGGGAGACCTCTGAGGCAGAGCGCAGGACGCGCTATACCTACACCTCACGCTCGCTTTGTTCGGCGGCCAACTTGAGACTTTGCAGGCGACGTGGCATCGAGACGGATGAAGTGGGGATCTCTTATGATGAAGCAGAGTGGCGAGCGAAGACAGTTGACGCTGTTCGTACCCAGCAGTACCGGTAAGATGGCGACCACCAAATTCTAGTCTTTTCTGAGATCGGATCGTGCAATGAGCTGATTTTCCCGCGTTTTACGCCTTTAGTGTTGGGTACGTGACACCGACCAATCACGGCTCCCCGAAGATTCCTCCTTCTTCCTGAGACTGCCCGTGAAGTCAAACGCAGCCAAGTCACGGCGCCTGCTCGCCCTGACCGTGATCGCGGCCTCCATCGCCTGTTCCGGCGGCGAGAAGATTGTGAGCGCGACGGGCAGCACCTCGTCGCCCGTGTCCGCCACCTTTGAAAGTGCACCAACGACGGGCACGGTCGGGGCCGCCATCG
>JANOPS010000631.1:0-8465 GCA_031421995.1 Gemmatimonadaceae bacterium | reverse complement strand
GCCGGCGGCGCCATGGCGGGGGCCGCGGCCTTCGGGTTTGCCGCGATAATCGAGTCGACCATTTTCTTGATGCCGTCAAAGCGCAATCCACCGGGAATCACCTGATTTCCGATGATAATGGTGGGGGTCGATGACACGCCGCGATCGGTCCCGGCCTTCATGCTGGCCTGAATGCGGCCCAGGTTGGCCTGTGATGTCATGCACTCGGCGTACTTCTGTGCATCAAGCCCCACCGAAGTCGCTAACGGATCAATCACCTTTCGCGGATTGCTGGTCGCTTGCGCGTTCCATCGGTCCTGATTGGCAAACAACGCGTCGTGCATCTCCCAAAACTTGTTCTGGTCTGCAGCGCACGACGCCGCCAAGTGCGCCGACAGCGTGTTCTGATGCATGGCGAGCGGGAAGTCAAAGAACCGAAAGTTCGCCAAGCCCGTCTCGATCAACCGCGTGCGGATCTCCGGCTCCTCAAGCGTGGCAAACTGTCCGCAGCCGGGACACTCGAAGTCGGCAAACTCCATGATCGTGACGGGCGCATCCGGATTGCCACGCAGGTATCCCTCGGCCTTCGGCAGATTCGCCACCAGCGTGTTGTCGAGCACAATGGGTTTCGGCTTGTTCTGGATCGAATACCAAATGCCCGCCCCACCCGCCACGGCGAGAATAGCCAGTACGCCGTAAAAGGGGCTGCGTGATTTTGTCGGTGTCGCCTTTGCCTTTACCACTCGTTCTCCTCGGGGTCGTCGGGCGACCAGCCGGTTGGTGTCCAGGGTTCGTCGTCACGCTGCTGGGCCTCGTTCACGAGTCGCCGATGCTCGGCGATTTCCGGCGTGTCGTAGGTGCAGCGCACTTCATAGTGAAATAACTCTGATCGCACGGTGCCGATCAGCTGCATCAACTCGCCGGGGTTCGCCAGCAGTTGCCCTTCGGTGTCCCGCGCCACGATCTGCGCGGCCAACGCCCGCAGCATCGCGCGCAGGTTGTCTGCGCGCGTGTCGTCGTAGGTTTGGTCGTCCTGATCAGCCATCGATCCCTCAGGAATTAGGTCGCGCTGGCGTTCCGCAACGAGTCCGGTGCACCGCGCTGCGGCACGGTTCGGGGCAACCTTCACCATGAGGCGGCCACCGCCTCACAAGCTACGAAAGTGCATGCGCGCTGGCTACGTCCGATTCCGTGCTCACCGCGCCAGATTGTAGATCATGTACGTTGAGCATCTGCGCATTCCCGTTGGCCCCGGCTCACTCCACGCCGAGCGACTAGGCCGTGGCGGCCCGCCCGTGTTGCTCGTGCACGGGTTTGGGACCTGCACGTTTCTTTGGCGCCGCGTCGCCCCGGTGCTGGCGCAGGCCGGCTTTACCGTGCTGTCCCTTGACCTGCTGGGGTACGGCGAGTCGGACCAGCCGGAGGACGCGTCGTACACCCCGGCGGCGCAGGCCGAGTATCTCGCACGCGCCGTGGCGGCACTCCGCCTGAGCGAGATCACGGTGGTCGGTCAAGACATCGGAGCAATCGTCGCCTTGCTCCTCGCCACCAACCCGCGGACGCGCCTGAACTCCGCGATTCTGGTATCGCCCAGCGATCCCGACGACCTGCCAGGCGCCCCGATCCGGGCCCTACAGCGGGCGTCCGCGAAAGTCGTGCTCAGCGCCAATTCGCTCTTCGGCGCGAAAGCGCTCTTGGAGCCGCTCCTGCGAGACGCCGTGAGCGATCCCGCCGCGATGCCAGAACGGTTGGTCGCGCGCTACCTGGCGCCCTACGTTGGTCCGGAGGGGGCAAGCCAGCTCCTCCAGCGCGCCGGGGCACTTGAGGTGCAGACGGCTGAGCGCGAGGCCATCGCGTCACTCACCTCCGCGGTGCTGATCATCGAAGGGGCGGCGGGTTCACCGCGCCCCTCTCTCTCCTGGGCCTCGGTGCTGCCATTGGCCCCAGTGAACTTCGAACGTATCGCCGACGCCCGTTCACTCCTTCCCGAAGAAGTCCCCGATGCGCTTGCCGCGCTGCTGCGGGATTGGCTCAGTCGGCAACGTTCCGCGTCATCGATGCGTTAGACCAGCAGCAACGTCGCCGCGCCAAACCGGCGGTCGCTCCGGGCACCACTAGGACGAACGTTGCTCGCGAGGTTAGATTACGGTTTCGGTCGGATTCACCGATCGCGCCAGCAGGTACACTGAGTACCCACGCATTACCCAGAGGAAATGGCTAAGCCCAAGCTTCGTCCCCGCCGTGACGTCACTGTGAACTCTCCCTACCAGGAAGCCCGTGACGAGATGTTTCAGCAGATCATGCAGTGTGGTGTCATCGGGTGTCATCCCGATGATCAGAAAGAGTGGTTTGACGCCACGATCTCGTATCTCGCTGGTCGTTATCCTGAATTGAAGCCGACCGAAGTGACGGAGCTGCGCACCCTTGGTGAGCGTTTCGCGCAGCCGCCGAAAGCCAAAGCACAGGAAGTCGCAGGGGTCTGACGCTCGGCCCTCGCACGACGCAGCATGTGATGTGCTCTTATAGCTGAAAACGAACGCCTCTGGGATTCCGAGGCGTTCGTTTTTTGTGTGGGCCGATCAGGCCAACGGCTCGCGGCTGCGTTCGCGCCAGAGCATGAGCGTGTAGTCCACCGTCGCCGCGAATCCCAACACGGTGACGACCCAGACTAATGGATCCGCCCACCGGGGTGCCACCAGCACCGTGAGAAAGGTCAGCAGCTGCGCGCCCGTGACAAGCTTTCCAAGCGGGCGCGCGGCAAACGGAATTGGCCGTAGCCAACGCACGTTGCGCGCGACGAAAAACCCGATAAGCGACATCACATCACGAAACAGGATCGCGACCGCCTGCCACGCCAGCAGCTGACCGCCGGCCACAAAGCTCAGCACCACGGCCAGCACGAAGAATCGATCAGCCACCGGATCCAGCAGCGCGCCGAAGCGCGAGGTGACCTTTGTCCGTCGGGCAATCCACCCGTCCAGGAAATCGGTGAGCGACGCCACGCAGAGCAGCGTTAACCGGACCGCTGTCGACTCGTACGCGACAAATCCCGCCGCGAGAATTACTCGCGAGCTTGAGACCAGATTCGGAAGCGTGAAGAGGCTTGGTTGCGCCATCATGGAAATTACGCCACTGCGCAACATTGGTGCCACGGGTGTTGGCGACGGCGCTTTAGCCGTTGACGGTGGCTGCCGAGCGCGACGTTCGTGACCGATCCGACATCGAGGGTATGCCGGAAGGTCGGCGTCAGGTTATCCTGCGTGTATGGAGGCGTCGGAATCCGTGATAGTGGTGCACCTCGTGGCTGAGTTAACCGGCGTCGATCCGGACCAACTGCGCGATCGCAAGTTGCTGGGTGGACTCCTGATCGCCGCGGCCGGTGCAGCCGGGCTGCGCGCTGCGCAGCCGCCCATTCTCCATGTCCATGGCGTGCGCGGCGTGGATGCAATTTTGCTGGTGGACGGCGGCCACGCGACGGTGCATGCACACGCCAACGAAGGCACGCTGCTGCTCGACGTGCTTGCCCCCGAACCGGCCGACCTCGCCCGCGCGCTGGACGTGTTTGCTCGTCGTCTGTCGCCAATGGCCATCGCGGCCGAGCGCATTGTGCGCATCGGCCACCTGAGCACCACTTGAATGCCACCCGAGACCGAGCGAGCGTCACGTGACTCGTCTCGCCCCGTCTGTTCCAACCGCGTGGTAGCCCGCGGGTGACGCTGACCTTTGCGCAGCTTGCGCCGCTCTCGCTGCTGATAGCCCTTCTGGTGCTATCGTGGGACATCGTCCTGGCCGGGTGGATTGCGACCCGACATGAGGCGCCTGCAGCTTTCACACACATCACGAGCTTCTGTGGGCTGTTGGTGGCGCCGGCGATCGTCGTGGCAGTTGCCACCGGCACGGAGGCCGGCGCTCGAACCGTCTCGGGAGTCTCGTGGTTGCTGCCCGCCGTATGCGCCGCCTTCGTGCTGCAGGTGTTGTACGCCGTACTGGCCCGCCTGGTGTCCCCGTTGGTTGCGCTCCCGATTCTCCTCTATGACGTCGTGGTGACTGCCGTCGCCGCCGGCGACTACCTCGTGGCCACGAGAGGTGTCGCACCAATCGGGCTACAAGCGGCGGTGGCGGCGCGCGACGTGGTGGTTGGCATGACCGTCGGACGTGCCGCGCTCGTCTCGCCCTTCGCCATCATTGTCCCGATGATCGCGCCGGCCTATCCGGCGCGCTGGCGACTGTCCTCGGTCGCGCGCGCGACCTTGGTTTTGGCCGCCACGGCGGTGACGACCATCATGGTGATTGAGTGGCCGCGTGGCGTCGCGGCGGTTCGCAGTTATCAGCGCGCCATGTCGGTGCCGATGCAAGCGCGACCGGCCGGTGATTTCGCCTTGGGCATGCGTTTCCTGCCGGTCCTTGATGGCCCGCCCCGGGCGCGTGCGGTGCTCGCCGATCGCGCGCTGGCCGATCGCTTCGCACCGGATATCGTGCTGCTGGTGCTGGGCACCGATGCGCTTCGTCTCAGTGCGCTCGATTCACTGGCTCGCGTGATCGAACCCCTGCGTACGGATAGCGTCAGGATCGCGATCGCGCTCCATCACGGACGGAATCCGTTGCCAGCGGATGATGCGGATCGACTGCGCGACATCGAACGGGTGCTGGAGCGTTTGCGGCCCGACGTGTTGTTTCCCGCCATCGGCGATCCGCTGCCATCGGTCTTGCCGTCGGCGTCGCCGAGTATCAGCTGGTGGCGATTTCTGATGCGCTCAGCAGCAACGGTGCGCGACCGCGTGCGGCCGGCAACACGGCTTGGCGTGGCACTGTCGCGCCTCGATGCCCGTGACAGCGCGATTTACGCATGGGCCTCTACCGCCGGCACGACGGTGAACGTGGTAGGCGCGGTTGTCTATCCCAGCTTCTCCGGTCTGGCCGGTGTCGACGCGCGCTTGCGGGCGTTTGAGCGATGGCATGCACGCGTGACGGCGGCGGCGAGCAGTGCCGATTCCGTGGCGCGCCCGGTCACCGCCACGCACTGGCTGGTTCACGTGGGGGGACTGCCGCATGCCCACGGCGATGCGTCGCAGCTCGCGGCCATTCGACAGGCCCTCGCCTGGGGGTCGCGACAGCCGTGGATCACCGCCGCCATCGTCGGCGAGGCCGCAGACTATGATGGGGGATTCGGGATTCGCGCCGCCAACGGGCGCGTGCGCATGGCGTGGCCCACGCTGTCCGGCTCCGCGCGCGCCATGCGCGACGTGCGCGTCCGGTAGGCCGGTAGGCCGGTGGGCCGGCAGCGGTAGACCGGTAGACCGGTAGACCGGTAGTCCGGTAGACCGGTAGGCCGGCAGCGGTCAGGCGCGGCCGCGCACGACCGCTTCCACCACGCGATGCGGATCGAAGTACCGGTTCGCATACCGATGCACGTCCGCGGCCGTCACCGCGCCGATCCGCTCGACGTAGGCGTTGCGCTCGTGCAGTCCGCCGCCAAACAGCCACGCGTCGACAAGCTCACCGAGCACGCTACTGGCGGATTGCTGCGCAATCGCGTGCGCGCCGATGAGGTACCGTTGCGCGCGCGCAATTTCCTCGGCGGTTGGCGGCGCCTCGCGCAGTTTCGCAAACTCGTGCCGCAACCCGTCACGCGCTTCGCCCTCGCGCGCCGGTGACGTCGCGATGTACGCGCCAAACACGCCGCCGGCGCGACGCTCTACGGAATACGCCGCGACGGTATACGCCAACGATTGCTTGTCGCGAAGCTGCTCAAAGAACCGTCCACCCAGTCCGCTCGCGATGGCGGCGAGCACGTGACCGCTGAAGCGCTCTGGGTCGCTCCGCGTGGGCCCGGGAAACATCATCGCCAGGGCCGTCTGCTGTTTTTCGCGTTGATCCTCGGCGTACACGGCCGCCTCGGGCCAGTGCGCCAGCGGCGGCATGACCTCGTCACGATGGCGAAGCCTCGCGAAGTCGTGGCCGATCGTTTGCGCGATGTCGTCGGCATCGACGTCGCCGACGACGGCAATCACCGATGTGCTCTGCAGTACGCACGCCTCGTGGAACGCGCGAAGATGTGCGACATCGATGCCAGCCAGTGAGTCGGCCGTCCCCTGCACCATCCGCGCATACGGATGCGACCCGTAGGCAGCCGCAGTGGCCAAGCGCGTTGGCCATCGATACATGTCGTCGCGAAGGCGCGTCACCTCCGCCAAGGCCAGTGCGCGCTCGGTCTCCAGTCCATCCAGCGGAAACACGGGATCCTGCGTGACATCGGCTAACAGCTCGATGGCGGTCTTGACGTGCCGCGTCGGCACCGACAGAGACCAGCCCAAGCTCTCCAGCCCCGCGGAAACGTTGATACTACTACCCAACTCTTCCGTCGCGTCGGCGATCCGCGCACCGGTGCGCGAGTGCGTGCCCTTCAGCATCACCTGCGCGGTCAATCGTGCAAGCCCTTCGAACCCGGCATCCTCGGCCAGCGACCCACTTCGCTGAAACAGCCCGACACTGACGAGCGGCGCGCTGGGCCGTGCAAGCACAAGCACCGTCACCCCGGAGTGCAGGGTGAACACGCGGACGCCGTCGACTTCGTGGCGGTCGGCGAAAGGCTTCACAGCTCGACGGCTGAGCAGTGGGGCGTCGGTCACCACTGGGGTGTCGGTCGGCGTATGCAGCGTTGGCGCCAACACCACGCGACTTCCTATTCCCTCCACCGCTCGCAGCCAGTGCCGCAACGCATCAGCGTCCACCGCCAATGGCTCTGCCGCAATTGGGCGATAGCTCACCACCGACACCTGCTCTGGCGCGAGATACTGCTCCACCGCGCGATGTACGTCGCGGGCCGTCAGCGACATCAGGCGATCGTAGTACGTCGACGCGCGATCGATCCCACCGTCGGCTTCCCATGCGGCCAGGTACGTGGCCTGACCGTCCATCGACTCCAACCGGCGCAGCCATCGCGCCTCGAGAATGCGCTGCGCCCGCAGCACCTCGCTGGCTCGAAAGCCGTCTTGTCGCGCCGACTGCACCTCTTGCCACGTGTGTTGCGCGGCGGCGCGCGCCTGGTGTTGTGGCGCCTCCGCATGCACCGTGAACACACCAACATCGCCAGCCGTGTAGTGCCACGCGGACACCGACGAGGCCAGTTGCTGATCGCGCACCGCACGATACAACCGCGACGCGCGTCCGGTACCCAGCGCGACGCCCGCCAACTCCAGCGCTGGCGTGTCCGCGTGATCACTCGCTGGTGCGTGCCAGCCAAACGCGATGTGGTGTTGTGCGATATCACCCGACCAGTCGCGCACCCGAAACCCTGGCGCGCCTGTTTCAATCGGGCCCGCGACGCGAGGCACCGCGCGATCGGTCAGCGCGCCGAATCGGGCCACCACCTCGCGCATCACCATGTCGGGCTCCACGTCACCAACAATCGTAAGGACCGTGTTCGACGGCTGGTACCACGTCCGATAGAAGTCCAAAAGATCGCGCTGGGTGAAAGCCCGGAGCGCAGACTCCTCGCCAATACGCCAACGACGAATGCGATGCCGATCGTGGAGCAGCGCGTACAATCCTTCGATCGCGACCGCGCCCGGCGTGTCGCGTTTCCGCTTCACCTCCTGGATGATCACTTCGAGTTCGCGAGCCAACTCATCGGCATCGATGATTGACTGCGCATACGCGTCGAATTGAATCTCCAACCCCTGCGCAAACGAGGCCGCGGGCAGGACCGTGTAGTACGTGGTGTGATCGTAAATCGTATGCGCGTTGAGATAGCCGCCATTGGCTTTCGTCTCGCGCGCGATGGCGCCGACACCACGTGATGGCGTGCCCTTGAAGAACATGTGTTCCAAGACGTGGGCAATGCCACCGAGCTCATCGCGCTCATCGAAGTAGCCCACCTTCACGTGCGTCACGATGGCGACGACGGGCGCCGAGCGATCGTGCCGAATCAGCACCGTGAGCCCGTTGGGCAGCACCGTACGTTGCGTGTCGCGATGGAGGGCGAGCGCGTCGCCAGCGGTGTGCGGGGTCACTGCGATGATATGGTGGGCACGTTGAACGTCGTTACGGTTGGGGGACGGCGGATGGGGCGAGCAGGCACGACGTCCAATCGCCGACCCCGGCGCGATCGTACCAACGACGCGCTTCTTCCATGCGACCGAGCCGGAAGAGCGCACAGCCGAGGAAGCCTTGCGCGAGTCGGTCGTTGGGATCTTGCTCAAGGGCGCGCACGTAGAAACGGCGCGCGAGCTCGGGTTGTCCGTCCGCCAACATCGTTGATGCCAACTCGCGGTTGGCCAGCGCGTTGGTTGGCTCGGCGCGCACGGCCGATTCCAAAAACCGTTTCGCGCGCGCCATGTCTCCCTCTTCGCGGGCAATCCGCCCGAGATACACGAGCGGCCGCGCGTCGTCGGGATGCTGTTGTGCCACGCGGGCGAAGTTCATGCGCGCCACCTCGCGCGCCCCGCGCTCGTAGGCAGCGACGCCTTCGCGAAAGTCGCCAGCGG
>JANOPS010000630.1:0-2121 GCA_031421995.1 Gemmatimonadaceae bacterium | reverse complement strand
CGGTCCAGCTGACCCCACTACCGAAGGAGCGTAACAACCCGCACCCGTATGAGCTTGCCGGTTCACCCGTGCCGACCTACACGCTGCGCGGATCGACTCGATCGATGGCGATGGACCCGGTGTTCAGTGAGCACTGCGCGTCGGTGAGCGGCGTCCATGTGGCACCGCCGTTGAGGCTACGCCACACGCCTCCTGATGCCGCGCCGGCGTATACGATATTGGGATTGGTCGGATGGATGGCCACGGCGCGGATGCGCCCGCCATCAGGATTGGGTGATGATCCGTAAAAGCCGCTGGTCAAGAATCCAAACGGACCGACGGAACGCCACGACGTGATCGGGAATGCACCGGCGCTCGCGCGAAAGGCTTGCGCGACCGACGCCGCTCGCGCCGCATACACCGGATTTTGCAGGTACGTTGTTCCCGGATACGCCCGCTGGCTCTCCAGCCACTCCGTGCGCACTTCTACGCTCGCCTCACGTTCCTGACTCACGGCTTGCGCGCCAAGCCAGTTCGCGGCACCAGCCCACAGCATCACACCAGCCGTGGTTGCGCCAAACCTCGCGCGTCGCATGCGCAGTCGCGTGACGCGCTGCCCTTCAGGACCTCTTTGCGTGCGGATCATTTGATCACCGCCGCTGGTGAGATGGTCAGCTGCGCACGCGCATCGTGTGCATCCGTGAGATGCAGTTCGCTCACGCGTAGTTGCAACGACCGAATAGCCACACTGTCTCGTGCCACGAAACGGAGCCGAGCGAGTGTTGGCTCACCAAACCCCGTTGGGTGCGCGGCCGCGATCACTACGCGCCCACGTTTAGCGTTCGCGGCGTGCAGACCGCCGTCGCTCAAGGCAACCTCCGAGAGGTAGCGCACGCGCGTCGTATCGAAATCAATGGACGCGGTGATGCTGGCAATGGCCACCGCACCCGGATTGGCCACTACCAGCGACACCGTGATCACGCTGTCGCCGGGCAGCGCCGACGCGACCTCCAATTGCGCTATGCGGGCGGCGTTCGCCGTTGGGGCAATCGATGCCGCCCCCTCTGTGTCTCGGCACGCCGCCAAGATGAGGACTACACCCACCGCAGCGACACGTGATGCTGCTAACCGCACTCGTGCGGATACCATGGCAAGACCGTGGAGAGAGTTCATCGAACGACCATCGGATATTGGAGGGCGTGTGCACTGCCAAGCAGCGACTGCTGTGACAGATCGATCAGGTCCGAGAAGCGCAACGCCAACAGGCTGGTGCCGGCAGTTACGGCGGTGAAATCCACACGACCAAGAAAAATCACACCGGTCATACCGCTGGCGCTCAGCAGGTCGAATCGTCGTAGCGAACGCTCGGGGTCATTCAACACGCGGCATCCGGCGCTCAGCAGTCGCTCACGAAGCTGCGATGCGACTGCGCGGCCCGCTGGCGTTAGGGTGCAAATGCCGGCAAAGACCCAACTCCCGGCAGGCACGGACGTCTCAGGAAACAGCGACTCGTACGAGTGTGCCTGTAACTTTCCCTGGAGCGCGCGTCCTCGATTCGCAAGGTAGCTCCCGATGCCAACCTCTAGGCTCGACTCTGAGATCGCGAAGTGGATCATGAAGCCAGCTCTCTTTCTACGAAGTCAGCAGGGGACGCCAGCCAAAACGCTCGTACGATGTTGATGCGCCACGCGGCCTGAACGCACTGCATGAGTGCGCGGCTCATCTGAGCTCAGGCACGTGCAACGAGAACTCGTCGGGTGACGATGCGACGGTCACGGCGACAGCTCCGTGCGTGCTCGCCCTCCGATCTAGCACAGTGGCGACGGACATGTCCCCGGTAACGTTGAGCACCGTCTTAAAGATGTCTGCAATTGCGTCCGTTGCCTCCAGAAGCACATATCCCTCGATCGGCAACCCCGCAGCGAGATACGCGGCCATCGACTTGAACGCGCCGCCGCCGCCCGGGATTCCCAAACTCGTGAAACTGAGAATCACGATCGTGGTCAGAAAGGTGAGCACTTGGACGACCCCAAGCTCAATGTTGAATAGGTGGGCAATGAACAACATTTTGACCGTACTGGAGACCGTTCGATTCACCTTGAACACGGCCACCGATAGCGGCAGGGCCAGATTTGCGATATG
>JANOPS010000629.1:0-4729 GCA_031421995.1 Gemmatimonadaceae bacterium | reverse complement strand
TGCGCGATCCAGTCATTGCCTTCAGGCCATGTGAGTGGACCTTCTTCGCCCTCCGCGTCCACGCCGCGCGCCGCCGAATAGTGCACCGCCGCCCATGCACTGGCCTGCGTGAGCGATGATCCATAGTCATCGCGAAGCCCGTATTCCACCCACCACCTGAGCGCCGGCGAGGTGAATCCCTGCGCGCGCATCCACGCCTCGGCGGTTTGCGCATCGAGGTTGCGAATCGTCGCCGTCGCATCGCGACCAAGCTCACCGCGCTGGATCCGCCCCTGTCCGAGCGCGGTCGGCACGGAAAACGCGCGAGACGCACGCCATTCCGCGATCAACGCATCGAACTTCGTGAATTGCGCCCGCTCGGCCCGCGGCATCGCATCAAGCGGCTCCAGCCCGTCGTGAAAACGCCCGTGCTGCCACAATCGCTCTTGCGGTGAATGACACAACACGCGCTCGTCCCACTGCCCGTTGGCGTCCAGAACACCCAACTCGCGCATCAGCGAACGCACGTGCGTGGCCTCACCAGACGGGACGGGTAAGTAGTGCGCGCCCCACGGAAACCGCCCTGCGCTATTGCTGCCAGAACGCGCATTTCCACCCGTCGCGCCGGCCAGCTCCAACAACAACCAGTCGCGCATGCCGAGGGCATCAAGGCGCCAGCCCGCGCTCAGTCCGCCAATGCCGCCCCCCACGATCGCCACGGACACGCGACGCTGCTCGCGCGCGCGCGACACCAGTGCTCCGTCACGCAGCGCGTGTCCGGTTGCGCTGTCATCGTCCACGAACCCGCCGGCAATCGGTGCACCACTCTTCTGCGTGAGCCCAATCAGCGCCGGTGCGACGGCAGCGGCAAACAAGAATTCGCGACGGGACAACCGATTCTTGCCCTCGTTGTGGCGCGAGCCGTCACCGGTTGATGGCATCGAACTCGTGCTCGTAGTACCGCACCAGCACCTGGTCATTCAACCGATTGGGCAATGCCGCGACCTTTCCCATATCGGTGGGGAAATCAAAGAGCGAGGGAATCGTTGCCACCGTGAGATAGCGAAGACCAGCCGGAATCGTCGCCGGCACCGCGTACGGCTCCACGCCCGCCAACACAAATCCCCACTCACCAAAGCTCGGCACATACACATGGTAGGGCGATGTGCGCAGCCCCGCCCCTTCCAACGTGGCCACAATGCTCCAAAACGACTGCCGTGCAAACATCGGTGATGTGCTCTGCACCGTCAGGAACGCGCCGGGTGCAAGATGCTGTCGCACGAGACGATAGAACGCGCTCGTATAGAGCTTGCCCACGTGATAATTGGACGGATCGGGAAAATCGATCACCACAAAGTCGAACAACGCCGGTTGCTCATCCAGCCACGTGAATGCATCCGCGTTCACCACACGAACGCGGGGATCATTGAGCGCACCGTGATTGAGCGCGGTGAGCCGCGCGTGCGTCTTGAACAGCGCGGTCATGCCCTCGTCGAGATCCACGAGCGTGATCTGCTTCACGTCTGGGTAGCGCAGAATCTCGCGCACCGCTAACCCGTCGCCGCCGCCCAAGACCAGGACGTTGGCCCGCGAGTTCGCCGCCGCCAGCCCGGGGTGCACCAGCGCCTCGTGATAGCGGTACTCATCACGTGAAGCAAACTGCAGATGCCCGTTCAGGTACAACCGCAGATCGTCCTTCCAATTGGTCACGATAATCCGCTGATACCGCGTGTCTTTGGACAGGATAATCGGATCCGCGTACATCCCCTCTTCGGCCAGCGTGGTGATCCGCTGCCCCTGCCAGAGCCCGAGGCCCAGCGCCAGCAGCGAAAGCGCACCCATCGCCTGCAGGGTTCGGCGACGCGCCAGCACATCGCGGAACAGCCACGTGCTCCAGAGCCCGACCAGCACATTCACAATCCCGAACAGCATCGCCGAGCGCACAAGGCCAAGTCGCGGCACCAGCAGGAGCGGGAACAACAACGACGCAAACAGCGCACCGATATAGTCGAACGTGAGCACGTTGGCTACCACATCCTTGAACGCAAACCGGTCCTTCAGAATGCGCATCAGCAGGGGGACTTCAAGCCCTACCAAAATCCCGATCAGAATCACGGTGCCGTACAGCACCGGGCGGAAGACGTCGGTATACGCGAAGGCCAGAAACAGCACCAGCGACGAGAACCCGCCAACGACGCCAACCAACAGTTCGATCAGCACAAAACGTCCAACCACATCACGGTTTATGAATCGCGACATCCAGCTGCCGATGCCCATCGCAAACAGGTATGTGCCAATCACCGTCGAAAACTGCGTGACACTATCGCCCAACAGATACGACGCCAACGCACCCGCGACGAGCTCATAAATCAGCCCGCACGCGGCGATCAGACAGACCGAGATAAACAGCGCAGCATTCACCGGGAGCTCCCGGCCACGCGTGCCTTCATGCCGCAGCTAGTGAATGGCGGCGGCAATAATGACGCCCAGCGCAAGCGCCACGAATCCCATCAGCGTTGCCGCCGATTGATTCTGCTTCACGCTGATCTCGTCCCACAGCTTTCCAGGCGTCAGGAAGTCGAGAATGACAAATGCCACGACAAACAGCAGCACGCCGAGCCCCGCAAACGCGGCCGCAATCCCCACGTTGGTCCAGATCGTTTCCATAGGTAGTAGGCTCCGTTATTTCCCGCGCATCGTGCGACCGGGAATGTAGTAGGGTGAACGATATGCGCCGGGATTGGCGCGAACAGACGTGGGGTTGGTCTTGCCCTGTTTCGACGACGACAGCGACCACCCGCGATACTGCGCAACGCCGAGGACGGACATCACCAGAAATCCCCACACGGCAAAGAGGCGCGCGCTCATTCGTCATCTCCGTCGTCATCAGACGACGCCGAACCGGTCTCCGAGCCGTAATCGCTTTCGGCCCAGCGCTTCTGCTCGAATGCCGCCTTCGGCAGAAACGCCAGCAGCGCCGGAAAAAGCAACGCCAGCAGCGCCAATCCGTAAAACAGGTAACTCGGCACATCGCGCCGAACGCGAACTGTGTAGTTCACGCCGACCTTGCCCAGCTCACCACCCTCGGGTGCCACGCGCAGGAAATATCGGCCAGCGGGAATGGACGATACGCCCACGCTGCCATTCCGCGAGCCTTCCGACCAATTACCGTCACTGTCACGACCGTAGAAGTAACTGATCTGCTTTGAGAATTCGGTCGCCACACCCGTCGCTTCGTTGATGAGTGTGAAATCAAAGAACACCCAATCATTGTCGGCATCGCTGTCAATGTCGATCACCACGCTCGACGGTCGGCCGGTCAACGCAAACGCGGGCGTGACAAACGCCGCAGAATCGTCGGTCCCGTGCGCAAACGCGTAACGATTCGTGAACACGGCCTGATTGCCCGACATCGCCATATTGCCAACAAACATGGCCACTAAGAGCACCAGGAACAGGCCCAACATCCGCATCACGCGCCCTGCGGTTTGCACGTGCGGGTTGGGCTGATTGGCGAACACGCCAATGGGCGTGCTCATACCTGTCACGCCGAATGCCTTGGCGATGACGTCTGGCGGCGTGTACGTACCCATCGACCACGTGGTCTCGCCCTCTGACGCCTCGGCGCTCAGGATGTACGGCGGCGCAATGTAGTCTCGCGCCGCGACGGTATCACCCACCTTGAGCTGCCACGGGAATTCACCCAACGCGGTAGTTGTACGCGCGAGCGAGGTTTGAAAGTGCTTGAACTCCTGACCGTCGAGCGTGGCGACCGGGCGATTACCACTGGCATCCTCACGCGCGCGACGGCGCAGTTTCTCGATGATGGTCCAGTGGCCCTGATACTCCGAGAGATACAGAAATCCCTGATAGGGGTTGAACGCCACGTACTCGGTCCACGAGTAGTCGGTCCCGTCGACCGTGATCGTCACGACCTGAAAACCGATCACCTCCCACAGCACGCCCTTCCACGTGCCGCGCGTGCCCAGCGGAATTCGTGGGCGCGCCGTGATGGCTTCATCGTGGCGCTGCAGAATACGCAGCGTGGCGTTGGTCGCATCGAGCACCGAGCCGCAGCTCTCGCATACCACCGAGACCGCCCATCCCTGGGCGTGCAACACGATGCCGGCGCCGCACGACGGACACTCCAGAGACGTCGCACGCGGACGCGGTGGCGCCGGATCGAGCGGGATGCTGGTCATGACCGCGGGCTCATGTCCCATCCCTCATACTCACGCAGCCCCGTGAACTCGAGTGCGGCAAAGTCGCAGTACTCGCCAAGGTAGAGCTTCGACGGCGTGTCGCTGTAGTCCACCGTCGCCATCTGTCCCGAATCATTCTGCAGATCGACGAACACGCACTCATCTCGAGAGAACGACGTGAACGGCAGGTCGCCTTCGGTCCCCAAGTAGCGAGCGCGAGTAATCGTCGACACGTCGTACGCGCGGTTGTTCCAGATATGCGTGTCACCGACGTTCATCGCAAACGGTTCGGACGGCAGCACGCCCGGCGCAGCCTCGACACTCATCGCGTACTCGAGCTGCGCATCCGACAGCCACGCGCTGTCGCCAGTGGCCAGACGGCAGTACCACTCGTTCCATCGCCCACGCTCCCAGCCGTACGCGATGCGCCCCACGACCGTAAACCGCTTCCCGTTCCACCGACCTTCGGTACCGAGTTGAATGGGTGAACCGGTCTCGGGAAAGTGTGCTTGCTTGCCAACAAGCGTGAGGTCGAGATCATTGCGCAC
>JANOPS010000628.1:0-1843 GCA_031421995.1 Gemmatimonadaceae bacterium | reverse complement strand
CTGGATCGGTGGCTTCCGCTCTTCGATCTGCCGCATCAACCCCACGACCTGCGCGACGAAGCCTTCGGAGACGAGCCGCGTCACTTCGACGCGCACGAAGCCGTCGACATTCATCGTGCCGCCGACCACCTCGCCGCCAGCCTCGCGAAAGACCGGCACGCTCTCACCGGTGACACTCGCCATGTCGAAGCTCGAGCGGCCCTCGCGCACGATGCCGTCCAGGGGCACACGTTCGCCCGGGCGCACGGCGACAATCTCACCGAGCGTGACCTCGGCGACCGGCACATCAACTTCGTGGCCGCCGCGGAGGACCCGGGCCGATTGAGCCTGCAACGACAGCAGCCGACGCACCGACTCGGCGGCGCGCTTGCGGGTGCCGAGCTTGAAGGCGCCGAAGAAGAGATGTAGCGCCATCAGCCAGACGGCGACGGGGAAGAAGTTGGGCCAAGCCGTCGGTTGCAGCAGATGGCCGACGCCGATGGCGAACGCGCCCCATGCGCCGGTGGAGAGCAGCACGTTCGCATTGATCACGCGCTCGCTCAACGCCATGATCGTCTTGCGCAGAATCGGGTACCCGATCCATGTCAAAACCATGATCGCGACTACGGCACTAACCAACGTGCGGGTCCGCTCGGAGAGGCCGGCTAGGTTGAGCGGATCGAAGAGCAGGTCAGCGATGGCAAGCCCCATCGCGAGTCCTCCGCGCCGGCGGATCGTCGCGAAGAGCGCGTCGTCGGTGGCGACCTGCTGCGCCTCAGTCGCGACGACCGTGTACCCCAAATCTTCGACTTTATCCGCGACCTGCTTCTCGGTGACTCGTGCCGGGTCAGCGTCGACGAGGATAATGCCGTGCACGAGATTGACCTGTACGCTGTTGACGCCAGGGAGGCGCGCGAGCGCCTTCTCGACCGACATCGTGCAGAACGAGCACATCATTCCGCTCGCCTTGATTTGGATCAGCCGGTTCTTGACGGCCATGGATAGAGCCCAGTGGACGAATCGACACCCAAGTCCGGATGACCGGGCGCGCACTTTACGCCTACAAACTACATTCTCTACTCGAGTAGAGGGTCAAGGGCAGCACGCACGCGGTGATCAAACAGCAGCGCGACCGGTCGCAAGTGGATCCCAAGACGCGCCGCTTCGTCCAACGCATCCAGCCTTCACATTGGTAATTTGGCCGCGTGCGCTGGCGTGAGCGCTCACACGCTCCGTTACTACGAGCGCCGCGGGTTGCACCAGCCGTCCTCTCACTGCGCCAGTGCGTACCGCGAGTACCCTCCCGAGGCTGTGGGCATCGTACACTTCATCAAACACGCGCAGGTGCCCGGCGTCACACTCGCGGAGATCGACGAGCTAGGGAAGCAGCGTCGCTCGGCGGCCCGCCGCGGAACCGGACTTGCAGCGCACGATGTCGCGGTGGGCAGATTCAGGACATCGACACGACAATGCGGATGCGCGGCACACGCCGCCGCGCACAGGCGGACTTACTTCGCGCTGCCGCCGCGACGGTCGGTCCCCAATTCGATGTTGGCGATCTATCTGCTCTCTGACAAGTCCCAGCAGCACCTTGATCATGGGATGTGCGATTGAACGCTCCAACGCCGGCAGCGGATTGCGTGTGCGCGCGAACACGCGCTCCACGTCGGCACGACGTGCGGTGCCCGTGCCTACTTGCCGCCCATGGTGCGAATCATCTGCTGGTGCATCTCGCCCAGGCGCGTGACGCGCGCCAAGTGCGCTGGCATCATGGCGGTCTACTCTTCGTTGCTAAGCTCCGGCAGTCGCACCAAGTCCTTGCGCAACGAGTCGACCATCGCGGGCCACTCGGTGTTGCTCGCCA
>JANOPS010000627.1:0-94611 GCA_031421995.1 Gemmatimonadaceae bacterium | reverse complement strand
GGCCGCCAACGGATGTCCTGAGTAGGTATAGCCGTGAAAGAACTCGATGCCTGGCGCTGCATGATCGACGACAGCGTCATGGATCTTGCGGTCAACACAGACCGCGCCCATAGGGACCGCGCCGTTCGTGATGCCCTTGGCCAGCGTCAGCATGTCCGGGCGCACGCCAAAGGTGGTGGCGCCGAACGCGGTGCCCGTACGTCCAAAGCCCGTGATCACTTCATCAAAGATCAACAGGATGCCGTGCTGATCACACAGTGCGCGAAGTCGTTCCAGATAGCCAACCGGTGGAATGAGCACGCCCGTCGACCCGGCGACGGGTTCCACGATGACCGCGGCGATGGTGTGTGCCCCATGCTCATGGACGATGCGTTCCAAATCATCCGCGAACTCGGCACCCTGCGGCGGCTGTCCCCGCGAGAACGCGTTGCGCAACGGATCGTGCGTGTGTGGGAGATGATCAATATGCGGAAGCAACTGCGCGGCGAACGCGTCACGGTTGGGCGCGATCCCGCCCACCGAGATGCCGCCAAATCCCACGCCATGATAGCCACGCATGCGTCCCACAAAGCGCACTCGCGTCGGCTCGCCTATCGCGCGATGGTACGCGAGCGCCATCTTGAGCGCGGTGTCTACTGCTTCGCTGCCGGAATTGGTGAAAAACACGCGATCAATACCGTCGGGCAGCCAAGTCGAAAGGTGCGCGGCGAGCGCAAACGCCAACGGATGACCCATCTGGAACGGTGGCGCAAAATCAAGCGTGGCGGCGGCCTCCTGAATCGCCGCCGTGATCGGCGCTCTGCCGTGTCCGGCGTTCACACACCAGAGCCCCGACACACCGTCAAGGATCTCACGGCCATCCGTGTCATAGTAGAACATGCCGCGGGCGCTGGCCAGCAAGCGTGGCGCAGCTTTGAACGCCCGATTGTTCGTGAAGGGCATCCAGAGCGCGTCGAGGGGCGCGGTGGTCGGGTGATGGTCGACGTGTGTCATCCCGCGAAGGTGCCATGGAAAACGGGTTTCGTCTAGCACCGAGATCGGACCGACGGTACGAACGCGTGACCATCGTCCTGGATGTTGCGGGGGGACGTGAGGCGGGGATGGTCCGTGAGCTGTGACGCGCCATGCGCGTCTGTGGTTAACTACCCGGGTTGATGCTGTCACGATTGTGTCGGCCGTCACACCGTGCTTGCGGCGGTGGGCCGATGCCTCCGTAGCCACTGGTGCGCATCCGCGCTTCCGGAAGTATCTATCCAGTCGGGCGATCTCGTCCCGCCTGGCTCCCGCCGTTTCTTCACTTCTCCACCCATCGAGGCCCGCCGATGCGAGCATCTCTCCGCGTATTGCCGTTCACGCTCGCGCTGTTCACCGCCGCGTGCGGCAGCGATGACAACAACACCACACCGACGCCGGTCGCCGCCACCGTATCGATCGTCCCCAGTGCAACCGGCGCATTGGTGTCGCTGACCGAGACGCGCACCGCGACGGCAACGGTCCGTGACGCGGCTCAGGCCGTCATTGCCAACGCTGCCGTTACCTGGTCCAGTAACAATGCCGCCGTCGCGACGGTGTCCGGAAGCGGCGCCACCGCCACCATCACGGCCGTCGGCAACGGATCGGCCTTGATTACCGCGACCAGCGGCACCGTCTCGGCGCAGCTCGCTGTCGATGTCACGCAACGGTTTGCTGCGCTGACGGTCACGCCGGCGACCGCAAGCCTTGCGATCGGTGCGACGTCGACGCTGGCCGCGACGGCGCGCGACGCTCGATCGGTCACGATTCCCGGCGCAACCGGCACAACCTATGCATCGAGCGACCGCACCAAGGCGATCGTCGATGCCGCGGGCATTGTGACGGCGATCGCGCCAGGCACGGCCACCGTCACCGCGTCCCTCACCCGCGACGGCGTCACCGCAACCGGCGCGTCGGCGATCACCGTTACGGCGCCCGCATCGACAGTAGCGGTCGCTGAAGTCACCGGTACGAGCTCCAATACGTTCTCTCCGACGAGCGTCACGGTGGCCGTTGGTGGCATTGTGAACTACACGTTTTCCGGCAACCACAACGTCACCTTCAGCACGTCCGGCGCGCCAGCCAACGTGCCCACGGCCAGCAGTGGGACCTTTGCCCGGACGTTCACCACGGCGGGGACGTATCAGTACACCTGCACCATCCACGCTGGGATGAATGGCAGCGTTTTGGTGCAATCGCCAAGCATCTTTGCGCAAATGAACGGGGCGAATGAGCGGCCAAACGCGGTCACGACATCGGCCAACGGCGCTGCGGTCTTCACGCGCAACGGCGCGACGGTGAACTACACAGTGGCCTATCAGGGTCTGGCCAGTGCGCCCTCCGGTCTGCACATCCACGCCATCGCGACCACGGCGACGACGGCCGGCGTCGTGGTCGACCTCGCCCCGACGCCGCTGACCTCCGCCAGCGGAGTGCTCACGGGGTCCTTCACCGCCACGGCCATTCGCTCGATCGGTGGGCAGCCGGCAATTTCGATGGACTCGCTGTACGTGTTACTGCAGAATGGCTCGGCCTACGTGAACGTGCACTCCAGCGCATTCCCTGGCGGCGAGATTCGCGGTCAGACGGGCACGCCGTAACGCGGCATGCAAAGGGATGCTACGGGCGGTCGTCGGCAGGAGCACTCCTGCCGACGCCCTACCCGACGTTCCCGTCGGGCGACGTCAGTCGGTCACTGATCGCCGCGATCTCCTCCGCATCACGCCATGCCGTCTCGAGCGCATGAAGCTCGCCGTGCATCGCGTGACGCTCGGTATCCTCGTGCATCGCAATCTCGAGAGCGAAACGCTCTGTTGACGTCAGCCCTAACACGCCGACGTCATCATCCCAGAAGATGCTGTTCTTGCGACGTCGGGTGTGTCGGAGAATGCCACTGCCGCGAATGAACTGTTCGGGATCGCCCGCGTTGGTGATCAACCGCGTGGCGTGTTTCAGCTCGCCAGCGTTCCCGCCCCGATGGTTAAGGCGCGACAGCAGTTGCCCGGCAACCTGTCCGGCCGTTGGGCCTTCGAGGTCGAGGGTGCCCGCCTGGTGCGCGATGCGAAACGTCCACGGACGATGCTCCTGCGTGGCGACAATTTCCAGTCGCGCCACATGGCTGAATCGCAGCGGGCGCAGAACGCCATCGGGCGTCCGCACGTGGGCGAGCACACGGTCGTAGTTCAGTCGTGATTCGATCTCTTCGAGCGGGTGCTGCACCGCCGTTCGCAGCAGCCGGCTTCCCGATGCCATCGCCGCTACACCAGCGATCGCCGCCGCCGCGCCGAATGCCATCGCCGCACTGTTGGCGAGCACACCTGTTGCTGCATGAGCCGCGCGCTGGAGCGAGCGTCTCCGTATGCGCGTCCCGTAGCGCCACGCCGCGAATTCCGGGCGGAGCGGTGTACCCACACGCACGAGATCCAGTCGCGACGACACCGTGGCCAGGCCGATGTTGTCTGTCGACACGCGGATCGGCGTCGCACGGTAGGCGCGCTCGCACTCTTCAACAGCGGCGAAGCGCTGTTCCAGTGGTGTGAGGTTCCAGTTGTCGCACACGCGACAAACGGCCCAGAGACGTCCTCGCGCCACATCGAAGGCCAGTCGCCGACCAATCGGAAACGACTCGATCGTGTCGTTGTTCCCGAGATCACTGTGACAAAACAGACAGGTCGAATACAAATGTTCACTCCTCTCGAAGTCGACGTTCCGTGCAGCACGCGCCTGCTTCGAACGGTCAGCCCCGGTTGTCCTCGGAGGCCACGCGAACGCGTCGCCGCTGCATGACACGGTACCAACTGGATCGTCTAGCGAATGTGATGCCGGAACCGCCTACGCGATAGCTCCGATCCGCACAGTGTGACGCGGATGACACGATCTCGCGGGGAATCGGGTTGATCATTTGGCGAAAGTGCGGTACCGTGCCGTGTGCCGAGGAATAGAACTTTCAAGATCCGGAGTCGAGCCGCATGACGGACCACCTAGTCCAGCCCCAGACCGCTCTCGAGACGCACGTCGCGAGGCCCGTATGCGGCGGATGCGCGCACCTGGATCGCCGCGGGTTTCTGAACACCGCCTCGGTACTCTCCCTCGGCGCGCTCATGGCGGCGTGCGGCGACGGCGTCTTGAGCGGACCAGAGGCCTTCCTCGATATCGTACTCGATCCCATTCGCATCGACCCGCGACTGTATCCCGCGTTGCAAACGGTCGGCGGCCGAGTCACCATCACGCCGGCAGGGCGGGCGCCAATGGTGGTCGAAAACGCTGGCGCGCAGCGATTCCGGGCTTTTTCGTTGATCTGTCCGCACAAGGGCACGGTGGTCGACGTCGCTGCCGATGGTTTCGTCTGTCCCAATCACGGCGCGAGGTTTGCGCGCGACGGCGTCTGGACGGGTGGACAGAGCACGGTCGGTCTCTCGCCGATCGCCGTGTCGGTGGAGGCGGACGGTGCCCTTCTGGTCGGCGGCATCGTGTTGCCGCCGTCGCCGCCAGTGTTGGCGCTCTCCACGAATAGCGCCTCTTTCGCGTTCAGCATCGGCGGCGCGGCGGTCGCACCGCAAACGGTCACCATTACCAACGCTGGTGGTGGCACGCTGAACGGATTGTCATTGGCGCTCACGTACGCCGCCAACCAGCCAACCGGGTGGCTCGCCGCGTCCCTCTCCTCGCTTGCTGCGCCCGCCTCGCTCGCGCTCTCCGTGATCCGCGGATCATTGCCCGCTGGCACCTACTCGGCCATCATCGCTGTGTCGGGGACTGGCGCTGCCAACCAAGCGCAGTCCATTGCGGTGACGTTCGTCGTTCTCGATCCGACCGCGCCACCAGCGATTCAGTTGTCGAGTACCACCATGTCCTTTACCTCGACGGTCGGCGCGTCCGCAGCAGCCAAGACGGTGCAGGTCATCAACTCGGGCAGCGGGACGATCGGCGCGCTCTCCATTGCCATCGCCTACGGTGTCGGCGCGACGGGGTGGCTCTCGACCTCATCGATCGGCACGTCATCGACTCCCAGCATCCTGACAGTGAGGCCGCTCACCGGCGCGCTGGCTGCCGGCGTGTACACCGCAACCGTGACGGTCAGTGGCGCCGGTGTCGCGTCGCGAACGCTCGCGGTCACGCTTACGGTGGCAGTCGATGGGCTGGCCGTCACCATCGCGGACTGGCCTGCTTTGGCCAATGTCGGAGGCGTCGCGGGGAGCGTGGGCTCACTCAACTTCAATCCGGTCGCCGTCGTTCGGACCGGCGCGAGCACCTTTGCCGCGTTCTCGCTCATCTGCCCGCACAACCAGTTCTACGTACAGGTGATTAACGGCCAGAGCTTCCGGTGCCCAAACCACGGAGCGCTGTTTAACGCGAATGGCGGACTGGCGGCCAACTCCCCGATCCAAACGAGTTCGCTTTCGCCTATGCGCGTGAGCTATACGCCTGGGAGCCCGGTCCTGTACGTCTCGTAAAGAGGGACCGCCGACGTTGGTGGCCGATGACTGCCGCCCGACGTCGGGGCAGGCGGCGGAGACTTGCAATTGAACCTCGCTCGTCGCATGGCTATGTTTCGGGGTTGCATTTCCTCCCGACTCACATCGTCCAAGTTTCGATTCCATGCCGACTTACGAGTTTCGCTGCCCCGACGGCACCGTGATCGAACGCGTGTTCAAGATCTCGGAAGCGCCATCAGAGATCCCGTCGCCGAACGGCGACGGCGTCGCCACGCGCATGATCTCGGGTGGTGCCGGCCTGCTGTTTAAAGGATCAGGATTCTATATCACTGACTACGGCAAAGACGGCAAGAAAGATCAACGTGCCGCCTCAGAAAAGACTGCCTCATCCACCGCGTCGTCGCCCGAAGGAAGCTCGGCGAGCGGCAACACGAAGAGCGAGTCGAAAGGCGAGTCGAAAGGCGAATCGAAAGCCGAGTCGAAAGCCGAGTCGAAGGGCGACCCAAAGGGAGAAGGCAAGTCGGCAGCGGCGAGTGCTCCCAGCGCGCCGGCTTCACCCGCACCAAAATCCGAATGACGGTGGGCACGTGTCTTCGCCTCGTGAGCCCCGCGTGAACCACGCCGAGACCTTGCGTGCGGAAATCGCGCGCGCGGCACGCGCGCTTGGCGCGCCGCACGACATCGCCCCGGTGATCGAGCGCCCTCGCGATCCGACCCACGGTGACTGGGCGACCAACATCGCCATGACGCTCGCCAAGCCACTCGGGAAGAAGCCACGGGAGATCGCCGAGGCGCTGGTCGCCACGATGGCACTGGCCGACGTTGGCGTCGCGAGCGCGGAGATTGCCGGTCCCGGATTCCTCAACTTCAAACTGGATGCGGGATTCCTCGCGCGGGGACTGCTGCCAATCCTCGCCAATCCGGAAGGGTGGGGCCGCCATGACATCGGACATGGCCAGAAGGTGGTTGTGGAATTTGTCTCCGCCAACCCCACGGGGCCGCTTCATGTCGGCCACGGGCGGCAGGCGGCACTCGGTGACGCCATCAGTACGTTGCTCGAATGGACCGGATGGCGCGTGGATCGCGAGTTCTACTACAACGACGCGGGCACGCAAATCGCCAATCTGGCGCTGAGCACGCAGGCGCGCGTGCGCGAACTGGCCGGTGCGCCACTGCACATTCCCGAGGGCGGGTATCACGGCGAGTACATCCGCGAAATCGCACACGCGTACGTCGCGCAGCATCCGCACGACCAGCAGGGCGCAGACCTTGACGCGTTGCGTGAGTTCGCAGTGGCCGCGCTCCGGCATGAGCAGGATCTCGACCTGCAAGCCTTCGGCGTCAAGTTCAACACGTACTACCTGGAAAGCTCGCTGTATACCGACGGTCGTGTTGATCGCACCGTGGATGCGCTCCGCGCCTCGGGACATACGTACGAGGAGAACGATGCCCTGTTTCTCCGGACCACCGAGTTCGGAGATGACAAGGATCGCGTCATGAAGAAGAGCGCGGCGAAGGGTGGTGACTATACGTACTTTGTGCCCGACGTTGCCTATCACGTCACGAAGTGGGAACGCGGCTATCCGCGAGCAATCAACGTGCAGGGCGCCGATCACCACAGCACCACGACGCGCGTGCGAGCGGGTCTGCAAGCACTCGGCGTTGCGATTCCCGTGGGCTACCCCGAGTACGTATTGCACCAAATGGTGACGGTCATGAAGGGCGGGGAGGAGATGAAGATCTCCAAACGCGCAGGCGCGTATGTCACCGTACGCGACCTGATCGACGAGGTCGGCCGTGACGCGGTGCGCTATTTCTATCTTATGCGCCGCGGCGACTCGCAACTCATCTTCGACATCGACCTCGCGCGCAGCCAGTCGGAAGAGAATCCAGTGTATTACGTGCAGATGGCGCATGCTCGCATGTGCGGCATCTTCCGCGTGGGAGAAATCGATGCCGCGACGGTCACGGCGAACGACGTGGATCTCGCAGTCCTCGCCGAGCCGGCCGAGCAGGAGCTCATCAAGCAACTGCTGGATTTCCCGTCGGTGGTACAGAGCGCGGCGGAACATCTCGAACCGCATCGTGTGGCAGCGTGGTTATTGGAAACCGCACGCGCCGCTCACACATGGTACCACAAGCATCACGTGCTCGGGGAACCCGAGGCGATCACCCGCGCGCGGCTGGTGTTGGCGCGCGCCACGCAGCTTGGCCTGCAGGCCGGGCTGCGCATTCTTGGACTTTCTGCGCCGGAGCGCATGTGAGTGTACAGCCAGCTAGTGCGGTGCTCGTGGTGGGGTCGGTGGCCCTCGACTCCGTCGAGACACCATTCGGACGCGCCGATGACGTACTTGGGGGGTCAGGGACATTTTTCGCGTCGTCGGCCTCGCATTTCGCTCCCGTGCAACTTGTGGGCGTGGTTGGTGATGACTATCCCGTCGACAAGCTCGCCGTGCTCGCCGAACGGGGCGTTGATCTCTCCGGCTTGGAGCAGACCACCGGATCGAGTTTTCGCTGGCGTGGTCGCTATCGCCACGACCTCAACTCGGCCGAAACGCTCGAAACGCATCTGGGCGTCTTCTCGAATTTTCGCCCAAAGATCCCTGAGCAGTTCCGCGATGCGCCGTTCGTCTTCCTCGCCAACATCGATCCTCGATTGCAGCTGCAAGTGCTCGAGCAAGTCAACAAGCCCAAGCTCGTCGCGTGCGACACCATGAACTTCTGGATCGAATCGCGTCGGCCGGAGCTGCTGGAACTCCTAAAGCATGTCGACCTCATCACGTTGAATGACGGCGAAGCGCGACAGCTGACCGAGCGAACGAATCTCGTCCAGGCGGCGCGTTGGATTCTCGACAAGGGACCAACGCACGTGCTCATCAAGAAAGGCGAGCACGGTGCGTTCATGTTCACGCGCGACACCGTGTTCTTTGCTCCCGCCTATCCACTCGAGTCCGTGTTCGATCCCACCGGTGCGGGCGATTCCTTTGCCGGCGGGTTCATCGGCTATCTTGCCTCGACGAACGACTTGAGCGAGCGGTCGATGCGCCGCGCAGTCGTCGTGGGATCGGCGATGGGGTCGTTTGCCGTTGAGAAGTTCTCGAATGCGCGCTTGCTTGAGTTGACGCGGGCAGACATTGACGCGCGCGTGCAGGAATTCCGCCAGCTCGTCGCCTTCGACGCGGATCTCGAGGCGTGAGTGGCGTCGGCGGCACCCCGATGGATTATCGGTCCGCCGGCGTCGACATTGACGCGGCGGAGAACGCGAAGCATCGCCTTGCCCGGTTAGTCCAATCGACGCTCACGGCCGGCGCGCGGGGCGCGTTCGGCGGATTCGGCGGCATGTTTCGCATGCCCGAGGGCATGCGGGCACCGCTGTTGGTGGCCAGCGCCGACGGCGTTGGCACCAAGATCAAGACGGCGATCGAAAGTGATCGCCATGACACCATCGGGCATTGTCTCGTCAACCACTGCACCAATGACATTCTGGTGCAGGGTGCCGTGCCAATGTTTTTTCTCGACTATGTGGCCTTCGGCAAACTGGAGCCGGCCATCGTCGAGGCCGTGGTGGCAGGCGTTGCCGCTGGCTGCCGTGAGAACGCGTGTTCGTTGATCGGCGGCGAAACGGCCGAAATGCCCGGCGTGTACACCCCGCCGGACTACGATCTTGCTGGGTTCATTGTCGGGGTGGTGGAAGAAGATGCGGTCCTCGGCAGTGCGCGCGTGCAACCCGATGACGTCTTGATTGCGTTGGCCAGCGACGGTCTGCATACCAACGGGTACTCGCTTGCGCGGCGCATCGTCGCCGAACGCCTGGGGCTCTCATCGCACGACAGGTTCCCGGATGCGGGCGACGCGACGGTGGCCGACGTGTTGCTCAAAGTGCACCGATCATATCTGAATTGTCTCAAGCCCGTGTTACACAGCATTCACGCGATGGCGCATATCACTGGAGGCGGATTGCCGGGGAATCTCAATCGGGCGCTCCCTGCATCCCTTGATGCCAATGTGATCACCGACACATGGACCATCCCCTCGTGGTTCAGGGTACTGGAGGAGGCTGGCGCGGTCCCTCGCGCCGAGATGTATCGAGCCTTCAACATGGGAGTCGGCATGGTCGTTATCACCGCGCGCGAAACTGCCTCACTGATTCTGCAACAAGCCGCGTCCCACGGCATCGCCGCATGGGAACTGGGCACCGTGATCCCAGGCAGCGGCGTCGTGCGCTTTGATGGCGTCACCGCGTGAGGGTTCGCGCTGGTGCCATCGTCGGCGCGGCGCTCGTGTTGGTGAGAGCAGCAACAGCGGGAGCACAAGCCGTTTCGCCTGAGTGCACGGTGACACCCGCCGTCGCCGGCAGCGCGCTCGATATCTGTCGGAAGGCGGCGGATTTGTTCGCGTTTGTCGTGCCGCAGTTAGGCGTTGCGTTGTCGGGCGGTAATCCGGTGCTCGGCGAAGGCGGAACGCTTGGCGGCTGGGGCAAGCGATCGGTGACGCTTCGCGTGACCGCGGTTGACGGTCGCCTTCCGGCGAACGACGTACCGCTGACCTTGCGTCGTAGCGGCGCCGTACGAGACGACTTCGGGGAGGCGCGCACGCCCGTCCCAATGGCCTCGATTGACGCCGCTATCGGCGTCCTCACGGGCATACCGATGGGCGTGACGAATATCGGTGGTGTCGATGTGCTGCTCGGGGCCACAGCACTGCCGAGCGTGAGCAAAGGAGGCCTCGATCTGAAACCCGCGGGGAGAGGCATTGCCCTCTCGTACGGCGCGCGACTTGGTCTGCTCCAGGAATCCTCGTTTGTGCCGGGGATCAGTGTCAGCGTCCTGCGGCGCCGGACACCGTCGCTCGATGCCAATTATGCGACGGCAAACGACAGCGTGCAGGTGCGCAAGGGCGCGCTGACGTCAGACGCGTGGCGCGTGGTCGCCAGTAAACGATTCATCTTCGTTGGGCTCGCCGTCGGTGCGGGGCAGGATAAGATTGCAGGGAATGCACAGCTGTCGGCGATCGTCAACGAGCCGGTGCTCGGGACGGCTCAACGCGTCGCGATTGCCTTCCCGACGCTCCGCGAATCGGTGACGCGCACCACCGCCTTCGCAAACGCGTCCTTGGGGGTGTCGGCGGCGCGGCTGGTGGTTGAAGCCGGACGTTCCAGCGCGGGGACAATACGCGAAACACTGAATACGTTCGGTGGCCGCAGGGCCAATGAGGCGTACACCTACGGATCGGCTGGCGTCACCATTCGCTTCTGATTGGCCGATGATGCACGCGAACGCGTCCGACGACGCACGATTTATGCAGCGTGCGCTGGAGCTTGCCGAACGGGGGCGCGGAAGTGTCGCGCCCAATCCGCTCGTCGGCGCTGTCGTGGTTCGAGACAATGCCATGGTCGGTGAGGGTTGGCATGCACGCTTCGGCGACGCGCACGCCGAAGTCATGGCGTTGCGTAATGCGGGCGAGGCGGCGCGCGGCGCGACGCTCTATGTCACGTTGGAGCCATGCCAGCACACCGGAAAGACGCCGCCGTGTACAACCGCGATCGTCGCTGCCGGGATCGTGCGTGTGGTGTATGCGGTGGCCGATCCCAACGTCGTCGCGTCGGGAGGCGCGTCGGCGCTCGCGTCGCACGGTCTTGATGTGGTGGGTGGCGTGTGTGCCGATGAGGGCCGCGAGTTGATCGCCCCGTTCGCGTTCGCGGTGCGCCACCCCGACCGGCCCTTCGTTACGCTCAAGTTGGCCGTATCCATCGACGGGGCGATTGTCGCTGCGTCGCGACAGCGGGGATGGTTGACAGGCCCGGATTCCCGTCGCGCGGTCCACGCGCTCCGGGCCAACGTTGACGCAATCGCGGTGGGGATTGGAACCGTATTGACTGATGATCCTTTACTCACCGTGCGCGAGGGGCAGTCTGTACGGAACGTACCACAACGCGTCATCTTCGACCGGTCGGCACGTCTGCCGCTAGCGTCGGCGCTGATGCGATCGACAGCCGCCGGCCCCGTTGTGGTCGTGACGGATGGGCAAACCCCCGCCTCTGAGCAACGGTTGCAGGAGGCCGGCGCGGTCGTCCTGCCCGTCCACTCCATGGCCGAGGCGCTGCAGGCGCTGCGTGCCCGTGGTGTAACGCATCTGCTGGTCGAGGGCGGTGCGACCATCGCCTCCGCGTTTATGGAGGCAGGTTTCGTCGATCGACTGATTACGTTTCAAGCTCCGGTCCTCCTGGGAGCGGGGGCGTTGGCGGCGTTTGCCGCACTGCCAGCGCAAAACGCTGATACGGCGCCGCGACTCAGGGTCGTCTCGCGGAAGGCCCTCGGATCGGACTTGATGACTACCTACGCAGCTTCGGGAGAGTAGAACGGCGATGTTCACGGGGCTTGTCGAGGACGTTGGAATCATTACGCATGTGGCCGAGACGCCTGCTGGACGCGAACTGCGCATCCGGTGTCAATTTCAGGGACTCGTGGACGGCGAGAGTATCGCCGTCCATGGCGCATGTCTGACAGTTCGCGAACACGGTGTTGACGAGGATGGCGCGTGGTTTACCACGGCGGCTGTCGTCACGACGCTGCAACGCACCACCATTGCCAGATGGGCTGCGGGTGGACGGGTCAACCTTGAGCGCGCGATGCGCCTCGGTGATCGCCTTGGCGGGCATTTGGTGCTGGGCCATGTCGACCAGATTGGTCTGGTGACGGACGTCCGCATGCATGGCGACGCGTGGCTCGTCACGCTCGCACTCCCGGAGTCATTGCGGCCGCTGATGGTGTTGCATGGATCAGTCACCGTCAACGGCGTCAGTCTCACGGTCAATCAGCTCACCAGCGACGGCATTCAGTTGTCTATCATCGAGTACACCATGCGCCACACCACGCTGGGCGAGCTTGCCGTTGGCTATCCGGTCCACATCGAGGCCGATGTGCTGGCAAAGCACGTCGAGCGTTTGCTCGCGGCGCAACTCGCACACCGGGCATCGGAGGCGTTTGCGTGAGACACGACGATGAGCCGACGTTTGGGACGGTCGAGCAAGCCTTGGCCGATATTGCCGCCGGTCGCTTTGTCGTGGTCGCCGACGACGAAGATCGGGAAAACGAGGGTGATCTGGTGTGCGCCGCCCAGTTGGTAACCGCGGAGATGGTCAACTTCATGTTGGATGCCAAGGGCATGATCTGCCTGGCCATGACCAACGCGTGGGCAAACCATCTTGGCCTCCAGCCGCAGGTCGAAGACAACACCGAGGCGATGTCGACGGCCTTCACGGTGAGTATCGATGCCAGCTCCGCATTCGGCGTGTCAACGGGCATCAGCGCCAGTGATCGCGCAACCACGATTCGTGTTGCGGTGGAGGCGTCCGCCACGCGCGCCGATCTGCGAACGCCGGGACACATCCATCCGTTGCGCGCGCGCGATGGTGGTGTGTTGCAACGCGTCGGGCACACGGAGGCGGCGGTGGACCTGGCGCGATTGGCCGGTCTGCGCAGTGCCGGTGTGATCTGTGAGATCCTGAACAAGGACGGCACCACCGCGCGGCGTCCGCAGCTGGAGGCGTTCTCGAAAACGCATTCACTCACGTTTATCACGATCGCACAGCTGGTGGCCTATCGCTTGAAGACCGAACGCTTGGTGCACCGGGTCGCCGAGGCGCGCCTGCCGACAGCACATGGCGCGTGGACCATTATCGGATACCGCAATGACGTGGACACACGCGAGCATCTTGCGCTCGTGCATGGTGACGTGAAGGGGCAGGACGGCGTGCTGACGCGCATGCATTCGAAGTGCCTGACCGGCGATGTCTTTCATTCGCAACGCTGCGATTGTGGATGGCAGTTGGACACGGCGATGCGCATGATCCAGCATGAAGGCCGCGGCGTGATTGTCTACCTCGATCAGGAGGGGCGGGGCATCGGGCTGCTCAACAAGCTGAAGGCCTATGAACTGCAGGATCACGGCGCTGACACCGTTGAGGCGAACGAACAGCTCGGCTTCAAAGCCGATCTGCGCAACTATGGGATCGGCGCGCAGATTCTGCTCGATCAAGAGCTGCATAGCATTCGCCTCCTCACGAACAATCCGCGAAAGATCGTTGGGTTGGACGGCTACGGTATCGTGGTCACGGACAGCGTGCGGATCGAAGCGCCCCCGACGGATGAGAACGCGTCGTATCTGGAGACCAAGCGTACGAAGCTTGGACACATGTTGCATACTGATGGTGGCAGCACAGCGCCTCACAACGAGCACACGGGAGTGAAGCACTGATGCCTGAGTTCACCGGACAACCGCGCGGCGAAGGTCGACGCATCGTCGTCGTCGTCAGCCGATTTAACGAGACCGTCACCGTGCCGTTGGCCGAAGGGGCCGTTGCAGCGCTGGTAGACCAAGGGGTGGATTTCGACGATATCGATGTCCTCTGGGTGCCGGGTGCGTGGGAGATCCCGGTCACGGTGCGTCGCGCCCTGGCCACTGAACGCTACGACGCTGCGGTGGCGATCGGCGCGGTCATTCGGGGTGACACACCGCATTTTGATATCGTCGCTGGCGAATGCGCGCGCGGCCTGATGGACGTCTCGCGCGATCTCGATGCGCCGGTCACCTTGGGGGTGCTCACGACCGATACCATGGAGCAGGCCGAGGCGCGTGCGGGAGGCGCGCATGGCAACAAGGGTGCCGACGCCGCATTAGCGGTCCTGGAGCTCCTGGATTTGTTTGACCGGCTCGTGCCCGCCGACATGGAAGATGCCGTGGATGCCGAGGATCCCTCGTGACACCGCCAGCCGTGCGAGACGAAGCGTTTTGGGATGGTCCGCTGCAGGAGCCGGTGGCGCCACGAGCGGGCGCGCGCTCGCGACCCAAAGCGAAGACGCAGACCGCGGAGCGCGTGGAAACGCGCGGACGGGCACGAGCGCTGCAAGCCTTGTATGCGGCCGATCTGCGAGACATCTCCCAATTGCGCCGAATCGCCAGTAACGTCTTTGATGACCTCGCGATTGATCCAGGCGAGCGCACGGTCGCGTCTCGTCTTGTGGGCACCGTCATTGAACGCGGCCCCGCCCTCGACGCCGCGTTGACTGAGGTCACGGCGAACTGGCGTCTTGAACGCCTCGGCGTGATCGAGCGCAGTGTGCTCCGTCTCGCGGCTGCGGAGCTCTCGCGTGCGGAAACGCCTGTCCGCGTAGTGCTCCAAGAGGCAGTCCGACTGGCCGAACGATACGGCAGCACACGGAGTGCGCGCTTCGTGAACGGCGTGCTTGACGCATACGCCAGGCGACTCGGGCTGCTGTGACCGCGACCGCGCGCGCGGAACGCCCATTGCGTATCGCGGTAGTGAATTGGCAGTGCCGTGAAAACCCGCTCGCCGGCGGGGCAGAGATCCATCTGCACGAGATCTTTGGCCGCCTGGTCGGCAGGGGGCACGAGGTGGTGCTGCTGTGCGGCGGTTGGCCGGGCTGCCCGCCGCGCGCAACGCTCGATGGACTGGAGGTCCATCGCGTGGGGACCCGGGCCTCGTTCCCATTCCTGGCCCGAGGGTACTGGCATCGTCACCTCGTTGACCGGGCGTTCGACGTCGTCGTCGAAGATATCAACAAGGTGCCGCTGTACACGCCAACGTGGCGTCTGCCGAAGCTCGTTGGTCTGGTACCGCACCTGTTCGGGGGAACGGCCTTCCAGGAGCTGCCCGCGCCCCTTGCCGCGGCGGTCTGGTTGTCGGAGCGTCCGATGCCGTTCTTCTATCGACGGCACGCCTTTCAGGCGATCAGCGAGAGCACCCGTGACGACCTCGTGGCCCGTGGCGTCAACCACCAGAGCATTCGCGTCATCTTCCCGGGTATTGACACCACCCAATACACGCCGAACGCTAGCGAACGGGAAGAAAAACCCGTATTTGCTTATTTGGGGCGCTTGAAGAAGTATAAGGGAGTCGATCTGGTGGTTCAGGCGTTTGCTGAGGCGGCCATTCCCAACGCCACTCTGGAAATTGCCGGAGCTGGCGAGTTCCGGCCGGTGCTTGAGCGGTTGGCGGGGACCCTTGGGGTGCAGGACCGGGTACGGTTTCTGGGACGGATCGATGAATCGACCAAAGTCGCGTTGCTTCGACGGGCATGGGCGACACTTTTCGCTTCTCCAAAGGAGGGTTGGGGGATCACGAATCTTGAGGCAGCGGCCAGCGGTACCCCGGTGATCGCGTCGAATTCACCCGGTATTCGCGAATCCGTTCGGCACGGCGAGACGGGATTCCTCGTGCCCCACGGTGATGTCGCTGCGATGGCAGTTTGCATGCGAAAGCTCAGCGGCGAGCGAGCGCTCGTTGAACACCTGGGAATCGCTGCACGGCGCTTTGCGGAAGGTTTTAGTTGGCAACGCGCCGCCGATGAGACCGACACCCACCTCCGCGAGGTGGTGGGCATGGGAGGCAGTCGCTAATGGATATCATCCTGCACGCGCACCACGCCGAGGTTACGGAGTCACTCCGGGAACAAGCCGAGGCCGCCATTCATCGTATCGCCGCTCGGGTGCATCGCGTGGCAAACGCGATCGTCCGCTTCATTGGAGACGGGACCACGCGTCGCGTCGAGATCGTGCTGCAAGGCACCCGCACACGGCCGTTGTTTGCCCATGCTGATGCGCGGGATTTCGCGCCGGCACTTGCCACGGCGATTCATCGCCTGGAGAGCCAAGTCGCGCGAGTGCGTTCGCAGCGACTCCGTCGTCAGGCGCCGCCCGGAGAGAAATCCGGGTGACTCCACGTTTGACCGTCGGCGCCCTGTTCGAGCGCATGAAAGACCCGCTTGAACTGGAGCTGCTCGGACCGTCCGTTGGATTGGATCGCGAAATCACGAGCCCCGAGGCGTCAAGCCCGGGGCTCGTTCTCGCCGGTTACATCAACCGGTTCCCGTACCAGCGCATCCAAGTGCTCGGCGAGACGGAGGTCAGCTATCTCCAGTCGCTCGACCTGACCCCCCGCACGACGCACCTGGAGCAGTTTTTCGGATTTCCGATTCCCTGTGCCTTCATCACCAAAAATCTGGAGCCACCGGATCCGCTGGCCGAGCTGGCCGCGCAAGCCGGTGTCGCGGTACTGCGAACCCGGCTCAAGACGGCAGAGTTCTATCGTCTGATTAAGCCGTTCCTCGCTGAGCAATTCGCACCCACTACCACGCTCCATGGTTCGTTGGCCGACGTGTTTGGGGTCGGGGTCTTCTTTACGGGCAAGAGTGGGATCGGGAAATCCGAGTGTGTGCTGGATCTCGTCGAACGCGGGCATCGCTTGGTCGCCGATGATCTGGTCTTCGTCGCGCGGCGCGGCAACGACGTGCTGATCGGAAAAGGCCATGAACTGCAGCGGCACTTCATGGAAATTCGTGGGGTTGGGCTGCTCGACATCCCGGCGATTTTCGGTATCCACGCGGTACGACAACAGAAGCGCATTGAAGTCGTGGTGGTGCTCGAGGAATGGGACGGGGAGAGTCCCGTCGATCGCACCGGTCTTGACGTACACACCACCAACATTCTCGGCGTGGAGGTGCCGCGGATCACCGTCAATCTCAATCCCGGGAAGAACATCACCGTCATTGCCGAAGTGATCGCGATGAACCATCTGCTGCGCTACTATCGCGGCTACGACTCGGCGACCGCGTTCAATGAGCGGTTGATCGGGCAGATGCGCAGGACGGCAGATGCGCAACGGTACCTGCAGGAGGATGAAGAGTAGTGAGCGACGACACCGCGAGCGTGCGAGCCATCGTCGCCGGCCACGGGTCCTTTGCGACCGGACTGGTCTCCGCGGTTGAACAGATCACCGGCCGCGGCATCGTCTTTCGCACGATGACCAATAGTGGCCTGTGTCTTGAGGATATTCAGCACGCGTTAGGTCAGGCGCTTGACGAGACCGGTGCCAAGGTGATCTTCACAGATCTCCCGGCCGGGAGCTGCACGATGGCGGTCAGACGATTGCTCCGCAGTCGCCCCGGCGTGATCTTGGTGACCGGTGTCAACCTGTCGGTGCTCCTCGATTTTGCCATGCACGATGGCGACGAGCCGGTGGCTGCCGCACACGCGGCCATCGAGCGAGGGAAAGCATCGATGATGGCGCATGGCGCGTGATCCGTTTCCGTTACTCTGAATCCTTGCATGCCCATCGCCCTCTATCGCATTGATGACCGCCTCATTCACGGTCAGGTTGTTGTTGGCTGGGGACAACCGCTTGAACTGCGCTTCATCGTGCTCGTCGACGATGAAGTGGCGCAGAGCGAGTGGGAGCAAGAGCTGTATCGCATGGGCGTCCCGCCAGAAATGGCGGTGTACTTTCTGAGCGTGGACGCCACCGCGTCCGCCTTGCCCACGCTGCAGGAGCAAGTCGGTGCGGGGATCCTGCTGGTGGGTGACATCGATACCATGAGGCGTTTGGTTGAGGTGTCCGACGGCACGATTCGGGCGGTGAACATCGGGGGCGTCCATCACTCCCCCGGGCGGGTCGCACGGTTGCGGTACGTCTTCCTCTCCCCGGCCGAGGAGGACGCCCTCCGCGGGATTGAGAAGCTCGGCGTCTCCGTCACGGCGCAGGATGTCCCTGCAGCGTCTCCGGTGCCATTGGACGAACTACTCCACAGCACGATGGACCATTGAGCGTGTGGCTATGGTGACATCCGCTGCCGAGCTTGCGTCGCACGTCGTCCCCATCGCACTGCTTGCGGGTGTTGTGGGCCTGGACGTCGTCAGCTTTCCGCAGGCCATGATCTCGCGACCCATTGTCGCCTCCACGATCGCCGGCGCGTTTCTCGGCGCGCCGATCGCTGGCCTCGCATGCGGTGCGGCGCTGGAGTGTCTTGCCCTCGAGGCGCTGCCGGTTGGAGCCTCGCGATACCCGGAGTGGGGGAGCGCGTCGGTCGTCGCCGGCGCCGTCGCCTCGCACGGCGTAACCGGCACCACGCTGCCGCATCCCGGGGCATTCACCATCGCTGTGGCGGTCGGTATTCTGGTGGCGTGGATCGGTGGCCTCTCCATGGTCAAACATCGGCAACTCATCGCGTCGTTTGCCCATGGGCGCCTTGGCCAGCTCGCTCAGGGCAACCGTAACACCGTTGTCGGGTTGCAGGTGTTCGGCATGACCGCCGATCTGGCGCGCGGAGCCGTGCTGGGATTCTTCGCGTACGCGCCCGCGGCGTTGCTCGCGGAGTGGGCCAACCCTCGCTGGCGACTGTCCGAAGACGTCTCGCGCGCCTGCGTCGTGGTTGCCGTTGCCGCCGTGGCGGCGGCGTCAGTCTGGAAAGACTTCCACGCGATTCGCGGTACGCGTCTGCTGTTCCTGGCGTCACTGGCCGTCGGCACTCTGCTGGTCGTGCTCAGTGGCTGATTCCGATTCGCTGACGCCGCCGCACCAAGGTGGGACGCTGTCGACCCCGCCGCGCGGTGCAGACGCGGTGCCCCATGCGAGCCCTCCGCTGAACCCGCGCACGCACTACGCGATGCTCCTGCGGTCGTTGGCGGTGCAGGGCTCCTGGAACTACGAGATCTTGGTCGGGAACGGGATCGGTTTCTGCGTCGAACCGGCATTGCGGCGACTTCCCGGCGGCGTTGATGGGGACGCGTACAAAGCCGCGCTGGCTCGGCAATGCGCGTACTTCAACGCGCACCCGTATTTGGCCGCACTGGCCATCGGCGCGCTGGCGCGGGCGGAGCTGGATCAGGTGCAGCCAGCGCGCATCGAGCGCTTCAGAACGGCCCTGTGTGGACCGCTCGGCAGCGTCGGGGATCGACTGGTCTGGGCGTCATGGCTGCCGGCGTGTTCGCTGCTTGCGTTGCTGCTCTTCGGGATGGGATGGTCACCGGCCTGGGTCGTTCTTGGATTCCTTGCGGTGTACAATGTTGGCCATTTCGGACTTCGCGAGTGGGGGCTTCGGCAGGGATGGCGCCATGGCCTTCGCGTGGCGTCTGCGCTGGCCCACCCGGTGCTTCAGCACGGACCGCGCTACATTGGACGGGTCGCCGCCGTGCTTGGTGGGTTGGCCCTTCCGCTTGCGGTGCATCGGGCTATCGGTGGAGGCCCCGCCTTCGCCAAGATTCCCGTGACCGTGGCAATCATGACTCCATTGCTTGCAGTGCTGCTCGTTCGTGTACACGGTCGCACCGAAGGGTGGCGTCTCGTGCTCGTGCTGTTAGCGATCCTTACCCTTTACTCGGTGATCGGTTGATGGCTGAACGCTCTGTGCAAATCGTAAACAAGCACGGCCTCCACGCACGCCCTGCCGCGGAGATGGTGAAAGCTGCCTCTCGCTTCAAGAGCGATATCACCATTTCGCGTGACGACCTTGAGGTGAACGGCAAGAGCATCATGGGCGTGATGATGCTCGCCGCTGAGTGCGGGGCAAGCATCACGCTTCGCGCCACAGGCCCCGATGCCGACGACGCGTTGGAGTCACTGTCGTCGCTCGTCGCCTCACGGTTTGGGGAGACGTAGTGCAGTCTGTCCTTCGCGGTATTCCGGCCTCACCGGGAATTGTGGTTGGCCCCGTACACCTCCTTCGTTGGGAGGTCCCCGAGGTCAAGCATCGGCTCATTGACGACGCACAAATTCCCGAGGAAATCCAGCGGCTGCACGATGCCTTTGATCGGGCGCGGGATCGCCTGCGGCTGCTGCGGTCGCGAGCCGAGGCGCAGGCCGGACCGAAGGAGGCGGCGATTTTCGACGTGCAGGTCTCCATTCTCGATGACCCGCAGCTCGCGCTCTCGGTTGAGGCGCTCATACGCCAAAACCTCGGCGCAGACAAAGCCTTCGACTTGGTGTTGCTCGAATGGCGCCAGAACTTCGCGCGCCACGTGGCGCCGATGATACGCGAGCGCGTCGGTGATCTCACCGACGTGCACATTCGCGTCCTTTCCATGCTGATGGGACTGCCCGACCACGATCCGGTGGACGTGCCACGCGGCAGCAACGCGATTCTGGTCACGCACGACCTCACGCCATCGCTGACGCTGCAGCTCGACCGCGAATGTATCGCCGCCATTGCTACTGACGCCGGCACAGCAACGGCGCATGTCGCGATCCTGGCACGTTCCCTGGGCCTTCCGGCGGTGGTCGGCCTGCGCAATGCGTTGCGGTATCTCAAGGGCGGGGAGCTCGCTATCCTCAACGGCGCTGACGGGACCTTGATGATTGCGCCAAGTGACGCCGAGGTGACACAGGCCAGGGACGCGGTCGCCGAGGAGGAGGGGCATGCCGACGAACTCCGCGAGTTGGCACACCGCGAGCCGCTCACACGCGACGCAGTCCGTGTTATCGTTCGGGCAAACGTCGACATCCCTGACGAGTCGGAGCTGGCCGCGCTGAGCGGCGCGGACGGCGTTGGGCTGATGCGGACCGAGTTTCTCGTTGTCGGTCGCGCCGCGATGCCGGACGAAGACGAACAGTATGCGGCGTACCGTCGGGTGATGCAGGCCTTTGCAGGCAAGCCCGTGGTCATCCGCACGTTCGATATCGGTGGTGACAAACTGCCCATCGGCGGATTCCCTGCAGAGGCCAACCCGTTTCTGGGCTGGCGGGCCATTCGCATGTGTCTGGACGAAAGCGCGATGTTCAAGACGCAGTTACGAGCCCTCATGCGTGCCGGGGTGCACGGTGATCTGCGCATCATGCTGCCGCTGGTGGTGACGGTCGATGAGGTGCGCGAGACGCGCCAGCTCATGGAAGAATGCGTGGAGGAATTAGCCGCGCGACGGGTCCCGTTTCGGGACGATCTGCCCCTCGGGGTCATGGTCGAAACGCCGGCGGCGGCCGTCGCCGCCGACACGCTGGTGCGCGACGTGGACTTCTTCAGCATCGGGTCAAATGACCTGGTGCAGTACACCTTGGCCGTCGATCGAGGGAACGCCAATCTGGCGCCGCGCTTTACGCCCTTCCACCCCGCCGTGCTGCGCTTGATGGCTCAGGTGCAGGCGACGGGGGCCGCGCACGACATCGACGTGTGTGTGTGTGGCGAAATGGCGTCCCAACCGCTCGCGGTTTTCGCGTTGTTGGGCCTTGGGATTCGCCAGATCAGTGTCGCCCCCCGTGCCGTTGCAGGGGTCAAACGCGTCATTACCGGCATTCGCATGTTGGCGGCCGCGGAAGCGGCCATGGCGGCGATGGCGTGTGGGACGGCTCGTGAGGCAGAAACGCTGCTGCGGCGGCGACTTCGTGCAGAGCTGGAACGTCATGATGGACCCGTCGCTGGCTTGCCGTCACTGTTTTAGCGGACTAGCGTACCTGCGGCACAATTCCTTGAAAACGAAGAACTTCCCCTTTTCCCGAGAACCGCGTGGCTGAACGTCATCTCTTTACCTCGGAGTCTGTGACCGAGAGACATCCCGACAAGATCGCTGACCAGATCTCCGACGCGGTACTCGACGCGATTCTCGCAGTCGACCCCGCTGCTCGCGTTGCCTGTGAGACGCTTGTGACCACCGGATTGGCGGTGATCGCTGGTGAGATCACGACAACAGCCTATGTCCATCTCCCCGAGATTGTGCGCCAAACGATCGACGAGATCGGGTACAACGACGCGAACTTCGGCTTTGATGCAAAGACCTGCGCGGTGATTAGTACGATCGACCGTCAGTCACCGGACATCTCGCAGGGGGTGGACACCGGTGGAGCAGGCGACCAAGGGATGATGTTCGGCTACGCTACCGACGAGACGCCGGAGCTGATGCCGCTTCCGATCCAACTGGCGCACGCGCTCACGCACCGTCTCGCGGCGCTCAGGAAAGACGGCTCGCTGCCCTGGCTGCGCCCCGACGGCAAGGCCCAAGTCTCGGTCGTCTACGAGGGACACGTGCCGGTGGCGGTCGATACGGTGGTGATCTCCACGCAACACGACGAAAAAATCGCGAATACCAAGCTTCGCCAAGCGATCTTGCGTGACGTGATCGAAGAGACGATTCCGGAACAGTTCCGGAGCAAGAAGGTCAAGCATCACATCAATCCCACTGGACGGTTCGTGGTCGGTGGTCCGCAGGGAGATGCCGGTCTTACCGGCCGGAAGATCATTGTCGACACGTACGGAGGTATGGGCCGTCATGGCGGTGGTGCCTTCAGCGGAAAGGATCCGTCCAAGGTGGATCGCTCGGCCTGCTATGCCGCGCGCTGGGTGGCCAAAAACATCGTCGCGGCCAAGCTGGCCCAACGCTGCGAAGTGCAGCTTGCCTACGCGATCGGTGTCGCTGAGCCTGTGTCAGTCTACGTGCAGACGTTCGGCACGGGGAGCGTGTCCGATCGCGCCATTGAGGCGGCGGTGAACGAGGTGTTCGACCTCACGCCCCGCGGGATCGCGCGCGACCTCGATCTGCGCAAGCCGATTTACCGCCAAACCGCGGCGTACGGACATTTCGGCCGTACTCCGTTCACGGAGGGACGCGGTAAGAGCGCACGCACCTACTTCACGTGGGAGCGTACGGATCGCGTGGCGGCGCTCAAGCGACACGTGCGATAGATTTCCGCAGCGCTCGCGTGGGCACGAAGAGCACCTCGTGCCCACGTTGTGCTTTTCGCCACTCGCCACCCCTGCGGACGATCGCCGTGTCCTTGGTTGCCGTCACCGTTGTCCGACTTGGTCTCGATGGGGCCTCGAATTCGCCCGTGGTCGTTTTGCGTGAGACTGGGGGGCGTCGATTTCTGCCGATTTGGATAGGGAGTCCCGAGGCGGAGGCGATTGTCGTGCACATGAATCAGGTCAAACGCGAACGGCCCATGACGCATGACCTGTGCAAGGCGATCATCGGCGCACTCGGTGGTACATTGCGCCGTGTGAACATTCATCGCGTGCACAACAACACGTATTTCGCGGCGCTCTTTCTCGAGCGAGGCGCCGAGATTGTTCAGATCGATGCGCGCCCGTCGGACAGTATTGCCATTGCCCTGCGCTTCGAGGCGCCGATCTTCGTAGACGAAGCGCTGCTCATCTCGCCGGAAGACGATGCGACGGACGATATGCCCATCGGGACGTCGCCGCCGAGCGGCCACGAGATGACCAGCGAGGAGTTACAGGCGTATCTCGCCACGCTTCGCCCAGAAGACTTCGGGAAGTTCATCCCGTGAAAGGCACCAGCTCCACGCGATGTCGCCGTGCATGGATGCTTGGACTTGGTATGTTGGTCGCCCAGTCACTGACGGCGCAGCCGAGATCGAAAACGCCGCCCGCGGTATCGGCATCGCGCGGTCAGCGATCCGTGGAGGGGCGTGTGCGTACGCCTGTGCGCCGTGGCGGAGACTCCACGGGCATGGGACCGGTCCGCAAGGCATGGGTGACGCTCCACCGGGTCGGCAAAGATAGCGCAGGCCCTATCGACTCGGCGCGCACGAGCGAGTCGGGACAGTATCGCATGGCGTGGACCCCCTTCGGCGCCGATGACGCCGTCTATTTCGCGTCGGTCACGGCGGGGGGCATCGCGTACTTTACCGCGCCACTGCGCGAGATCAACGCACGAGCCGACGCCGCCGAGATCACCGTCTTCGACACAACGTCGCGTGTTTTTCCGCTGTCGGTCAAAGGGCGTCACCTGATCATCGGCGCGCTGGACTCGAGTAATTCACGGACGGTCATCGAAGTATTCGAACTTTCGAACGACAGTTTGAACACACTCGTCACGACCGAGGGGGCCGCCGCCGCACCGACGTGGAGCCTGACCATTCCACTCGCGGCGCAGGACGTGCGGGTGACGGACGGCGACATCGCCGCCGATGCCTTTGCATACGCGAACGGGCGCGTGTCGATTTTCGCACCGGTTGCGCCCGGACTCAAGCAGTTCGCATTCTCATACAAATTGCCGGCATCGAGCTTCCCAATCACCTATCGCGCCGAGCGTGGCGCCGTGGTGTTCGAGGTCCTGCTGGAAGAGCCGCAGGGTACCGTATTTGGCACAGGGTTCGTGGCGGTTGATCCGGTGAATCTGGAGAATCGCAATTTCCGTCGATTCCTCGCGCAAGACTTGAAGCCAAGGGCCGAGGTGACCATTGAACTTCCAACCGCGAATACGCCGGGGCGAAATCTCTACATCGCGGGATTGCTCGTCGCGATCGGATTTCTGATGCTGTTGGTGCTGTCGCGCGCGATGCAGCGCCGTACCTTGGGGCGCGCACTTACGCCGGTGTCGCCCAACGCCATTCGGTCCATGGTGAACGCGCGCGTGCCGGAGACACCGCTCGCCGACCGCCTTGCGCAAGAGATTGCGGCACTCGACGCGACCTTCGCGAAACACGCGACGCCGTCGGCAAGCATGCACGCCGCGTACGACGAGCGTCGTCGAGAGCTCAAGGAGGCGCTTTCTGAAGCGCTTGCCACGGCCGGTGCCAAACGATAGGTTTTCCCTGTCGCGCATTCTGCGCGTCAAACAATTCAAGTAGAGTTGGGACACGGAAGTCGGTGCAACGCCGACGCGGCCCCGCCACTGTAACGGGTAGTGTGTACGCATCACGTACGCAGCCACTGGTTCTTGCGAACCGGGAAGGCGAGTGATGCAGCCCGGAGCCAGGAGACGACCTCACTCTTTTTGCGGACGAAGACCTCGAGGGGGGGCTCGCGCCACGTAGTCACGCTCCGGGCGAGCGAGGCTGCGCGAGCTCGGGCATTCTTTCGACAGAGAGGATGCTTTTGTGTTTTCTGTACTCCGCAGTCCGCGACGTCGTTGGTCGCCTCTCCGCCGCGTGTTTGGCCTCGGATGCCTCCTTGGCGCAAGTGTGGTCGCGTGCCAGTCGAAAGACCGGGCAGCCAAGGCGGACGCCCCGAGTGCAGAACGCGCCACCACCGGGAGTGCGGCGCCGATCGCTGGATGGGCGCCCGCCGACACCGATGATTTTGGCACACCGCTACCCACCGACGCCTCCTTCGCGCGCCGTGTGGTGTCGCTGAATCCCGCCGCCACGGAAGTACTCTTTGCGATCGGCGCGCAAGCACGACTTGTCGGCCGCAGTGCGTGGGATGAATTCCCTCCCGAAGCCGCGGCCGTTCCAAACGTCGGCAATGGTATTCGCCCGAATATTGAAGCGGTCTTGCAGCAGCGGCCAACGCTCGTCATCCTGTACGCGACGGCGGAGAACCGCGCGGCCGCACAAGCGTTCGCGCGCGCCGGTGTTCGCACGATGGCGCTGCGCGTCGATCGTATCGCCCAGTTCATGTCGTTCACCACGCGTCTTGGCGTCGCCGTTGGCGAAGGCCGTCGCGCGCAGGCGATGGTGGACTCCGTGCAGCAGACGCTCGATCGGGTGCGCGCGGTCACGGGCGCGGCCACACGCCGAAGCATCGTATGGCCATTGTGGCAACAGCCCGTGCTCGTCGTCGGCGGTGGAAGCTACCTCGACGAACTGATCGAGGTGGCGGGTGGCCGCAACGTGTTTCACGACCTCGCAGCCCCCTCACCGCCGGTGAGTATCGAGGAGATCGCGCGTCGCGATCCTGACATGATTGTTGCCACCGAACGTACCGCGTCAGAGCTCGACGCGAAGCCGCAATGGAAGTCGGTGCGAGCCGTGCGCGAGCGACGGTGGGTGCACCACAATCCGGTGTTGACCGGACGGCCCTCCGTCGTGCTTGGATCGGCAGCCGTCTCGCTGGCGAGGTTGCTCCATCCTGAACTGAGCGCGGCGTTGCCGACCCTTCCTGTTCCGGCAGTCGCGAAGGGCCGGGCACCGTGAGTACTCACCACTCCGCGCGCCAACCAACCGATGCCCGTGTACTCGGTGCGCTCGGTATCCTCGGTGTCGTGCTGATGTTGAGCGCGGCCGTCGCGATTGGTACGGTGACAGTTCCGCCACTCGACGTCTGGCGTGCGTTGCATGGCGCCGGCGATGCAACCACCATCGCGATTGTGCGGGACTTGCGTATGCCGCGCGCCCTGTTGGCGGCACTGGTCGGCATGGCGCTGTCGATGAGCGGTGGGGCACTCCAAGGCACGCTCCGAAACCCGTTGGCCGAGCCCTTTCTGCTGGGCGTGTCCGGCGGCGCGGCGGTGGGGGCCGTGATCGCGACGGCCGTTGGCGTGACCGCACCGCTGCTGGTCACGGTGGCCGCATTCGGCGGCGCCGCGCTGGCCACGGTGCTCGTGTCGGCGATCGCACGCCTTGGTGGTGGGGGCAGCGATACCCGACTCCTGCTGATGGCTGGCGTGGTGGTTGGCGCGTTTGCCAATGCCGCAATTTTGGTCGCCCTGGCCGATGCACCTCCGGAACGTTTGCGCGGAGCGTTGTGGTGGATGATGGGTTCCGTGGCTGATGCTACGTGGGGATCCGTGATGCGACTTGCCGTTGCCGTGGTCGCTCTGGGAATGCCACTGATCTGGTGGGCGCGCGAGCTTGATGTGCTGGCGATGGGGGATGACGCCGCGGCGTCGTTGGGCGTTGATACGGTGCGCGCTGCACGGCGCGTGTTTCTCGTGGCGTCGTGGCTTGCCGCAGCGACCGTCGCCGCGGCGGGACTCGTGGGGTTTGTGGGCCTGGTGGTGCCGAATCTGGCGCGCGCGCTTGGTGCACGACAACATCGATCCATGTTGTTGGTCTCCGCGGTATTCGGCGCGGCACTCATGATTGGTGCCGATATCCTGGCCCGTACCGTGCGTGCCCCAGCCGATCTCCCGCTTGGCGCCGTGACCGCGTTGATCGGTGTGCCGTTTTTCTTGGTCAAGATGCGCAGACTCGCATCATGACCGCGCTCGATCCACAGGAAAGCGGTCCAACGCCGCCGACTGCCGCGGCGCGTGAGCTCAGCATCGCGGATCTCGTGGTGCAGTATGCCGGGAACGCCACCCCCGCGCTCGACGGTGTGTCCTTGCGTGCGTCGCCGCGAGGCATCACCGCCGTGGTGGGACCGAACGGCAGTGGCAAGAGCACGATTGTGCGCGCGCTGTTGCGCCTGAGCCCACGCATGCGCGGTGTCATTCAGATCGGTGGGGAGTCGCTGGAGTCGTTCACGCCACGGCGCTTTGCCACCACCGTAAGTGTTGTTCCGCAGCGCGAAGAACCGCTCATGCCGATGCTCGTACGAGACTACGTGGCGCTTGGCCGACACGCGCATCGCTCTGCGTTCGGCGCACTCAGCGCCGATGATCGAACACATATCGCCGACGGACTCGCGCGCACCGGGATGGCGCACGCGAGTGATCGACGAACGGATCAACTGTCAGGTGGCGAGTGGCAGCGTGTACGAATCGCGCGCGCGCTGGCGCAGCATGCTCCGGTGTTGGTACTGGATGAACCGACCTCGTTCCTTGATATCGCGCATGAAATGGCGGTGTTCGAGCTGCTGGATACCTTGGCGAATGAGGGGCGAACGGTCCTGCTGGTCAGCCATCAGTTAAACCTCGTGGCGCGCTTTGCCTCGCACATTGTGTTGCTGCACCGCGGCCGTGTCGCCGCCGCTGGAAGTGCGAACGACGTCATGCGTGGCGAACTCTTGGAGCAGGTGTACGATTGGCCGCTGGTTGTGACGCGAGACGCGGCCGTCGGCGCACTCTCCATGCTTCCCCTGCGCAGTCGTGGGAAGCGCGCGCCGTGACCCATGCCGTGCTCCACGCGGTGTTCATCGCCCTTCACGTCATGCAGGTCGAACGCGCTACCGTCTGCTTCGCCGATCACTACACCACGGCACCGATCACAGGGACGCTACTGGTGCGCGTGGAGGATGGGCAGCAACAACCACGTTCCCTGCGCGCCGCGGGTGATTGTGTGAACGTGCCCGTCGGCGCGTGGCGGGTGCGTCGCGTGGGATATCGGTCCACGTCGATCACGCTACGAGGGGGAGCGACCGACACCGTGTGGTTCCAGCCAACGACGTCTGCCGGCGTCATGCCCCTGACGGTGCTTGACACGATACAAGCGCGCGCCGGCAGAGTGCCTGCGGCCGTGGCACGAACCGTCGTGACCGTGTCGACGAGTACAGCGCGTCGGGCCGGTGCGGGGACCGTTTCACAGTTGCTCGAGCAACTGCCGTATGTCAGCATGCGAGCATCTCGCGGCGAAACGGGCCTGTCGTTGCGCGGATCGCGGCGAGAGCAAGTCGTCGTGACCCTCGACGGATTGGCGCTCAACGATCCAGCCAGTGGGATTGCTGACGTGGCCGATATTCCACTGGCAACGCTGTCCTCGGCGACGGTGGCGCTTGGGGCCGACCCCGTGAATGGCGGGTCGGGCGCCGCAGGTGGTGTTATCGCGCTCACCCGCGCAGCTCAGCGCGTGATGAGCGCGCACCTCGGGGCCTTCGGGAGTCGCGGGGGTGAGGCCGGCTGGTCGGTGGCGGGTGGTCCAGTCGTCGCACATGCCACGGTGATGTATCGAACCGCAATCAATGACTATGCGTTCGTGAACGACGCGGGTGCGTCGGGACGTCGCGAGCGCGAAGAGCGTGTCAACAATGACGAGACGCGCGCCGCCCTGTCGGTCGGACTAACGGCCGATCGGTGGCAGCTGTTCGCGCTGGCGTCGCGCGCAGACCGCGGCATGGTCGGTCCCATCAACGTGCGTGCGTACGACCGAGACAGGGCACGGACACATCGGGTCCTCGTTCGCGGACAGGCGATGCTGCCACGGGCCCAAGTGACGACCGGAGTGCGCTACTTCTCGCTCGACTACCGGGATCCCGCGCGCCCCGCGTCCGACGCGCGCGCAGAATCGATCGCGTCAGATCTCGCGGTGCAAGGGAGTGCCGCCCTGAGCACGCGCCTGCCGGTCACCGCGAGTTGGCGAGCCGGCGCCGGCGCCGATGCGCTGCGTGCCACAGGGGGTATCTCGCAATCTCGCACGCGGGCCTTCGTTGCGTCGCAAGCAATACTGCAGCGTTCCTCGTGGCGCGTGGAGGCGGGCGCCCGTGCCGATGTGATCGAGGGCACCGCAGCCGTCCCATCCTTCACCGTTGCCGCTGAACGCCCTGTCGGCGCTGGCTTCTCGCTTGGTGCACGAGTCGCGCAGGCGATGCGCGTCCCGACGTTGTACGACCTGTACTTCTCTTCGCCGCAACGCGTCACGGTGCGGACACTGCGCCCGGAACGCGTGCTGGCAGACGTCGACGTCAGCGCACACTGGAAGCGCGCGACCATCCTTGGCCGCGCTGCGATCGACGCCTCGCTCGTTTCGCGCACGACGCGCGACGCGATCATCTGGTTCCCGGGCAACTTCGGGTGGAGTCCGGCGAACGTCGGACAAGAACAACTGCAAGGAGGGGAACTGCGCGCGCACCTCGCCGCAGGTTGGGGCGAACTCTCGGCGTGGTCTACGGTCTACGATTCGCAGTTGATTACCGATGCCTTACGAATCCCCACGCCCTACGTCGCTCGGGTGGCGTTTGGCGGATCCGCGTTCCTTCGGGCGGGGAGTCTCACCGGTGCAGTGATGTCGCGGGTGTCCGGTCGAAGGCCATTCTCTGCTGGTCCACGAAACGCGGCGTTTGAGCTTCCGGCGGTGGCGCTGATGGATGTGTCGGTATCGCATCCCCTGCCACGGTCGTTGCAGCCGAAGGCCGTCACGACGAGCGTCGTGTGGTCGATATCGAATGTGATGAATGTTGAATGGCAGTCCGTGCGTGGCTTTCCCGCGGCCAGGCGGTCGTGGATGTTGTCCTTTCTCTTCCAACCAACTCGATGATGCCCTGTTTCCAAAGTGCACGAACCTGCCGTGTGGTGCGTGCAGTCCTAGCTGTTGGCGTTGTAGCAATCAGTGCGTGCGGGACGGACAACCCGGTGGACGTCACACCGCAACCCCCCAAGGGGATCGTGGTCTTGGACGGGTTTATTCAACCCGGACTGACCCTGCTGTCAGATACGGGCGCGCAAAGCGCGCGCATCATTTTCGGCGCGACGACAGAGTTTGACGCTGGCGGGTTTTCACTCGTGCGTGACACCGTCCTGTCGGTCTCAAGCCGCGCCGCAGGTGACCTGTTATATGTGGCAGACATTGCGTCGCGCGCAGTACGTCGCATACAATTGCCGCCGGCCAGCAACCCATCACGGGCACGATTGTTGGTCGGCAGCGGTGGCCAATCGCTCATCGGCGTCGCGCTTCGTGACTCGGCGAGCGTGGCGCTTGTGTCTGTACGCGGCACCGCCGTTCCCACGATTACCCGGATCGCGAACGCTGGCACGTGCCCCACGGATGTGTTCCAGTTTGATAACGCAACGTGGGTCGTCGATGCAAACGCGAATTGTCGCGGCAACTACGCGGCGATCGGCGATGTCCGTCTGATTCGTATCCCGGCCACCGGCAGCACGCGCGACACGCTGACGATTCCAGGTATGCGAGGCTCTGGTGCGGCAGCCGTTGTGGTCGGAGAGGTCGCGTACATTTCTGGTGGCGGCGATGCAAACTTCAGCGCCTTCCCCTACACGTTGCTTGCATCAGGACGCGTCGCCAAAGTGGATTTGCGCAATCGTCGGGTGCTGTCGCAGCGGTCCATGCCAGCGATGAGCTACGGAGCCGGCGTCAAGCTTGGTGGCGACGGCTTCCTGTATGCGTCGCTCTATGCCGATCTGACCACGTTCAAGAACCGCGTGATCAAACTGCGTGCCGATGATCTCTCCATCGTGACGACAACAGCTGAGCCGTGGATGACGTTGCTCAACACGGCCGGATCAGAGGTAGCCTGTGGATCGGCTGTGGCGGACGCGTTGGGACGCGTGCACTGCCTGGTCAACGGTGCTGCTTCGGCAACAACGCTCTGGGTTTTTGATGTCAGCGGACGCGAAGTGCGGCGCGCGTCAGCGGGACAGGGAGGCGTCGACTTGGCGATCCGATAGATCGCCTTCGCGGGATGCGCGCGGAGTCGCCAAAGGCCGTGGGAAGACAGGCTGTTGGACATCGCTGGACCCGCGCCTATTCTCCGTCATGCCTCTGCTTGCCACCGACGCGGTCGTGTTGCACGTCGCCGATTACCTCGAGTCATCCCGCATTCTTCGCCTGGCGACGCGGGAATGCGGGGTGCAGACAGTCGTCGCGCGGGGTGCGCGTAACTCCAAAAAGCGGTTTGGCGCCGCCGTCGATCTGTTTGCCCGGGGCCATGCGCAGATTGAGATGCGCCCCGGACGGGACATGCACACCCTCGTCAGCTTTGACGTGACCACCTCCCATCCGGCACTCGCCGGCGAGATGGCGCGCTTCAGTGCGGCCTCGGCAATTGCCGAGTGCGTTATGCGGGTCGTGCACGAAGAACTGGCACCGACGGTGTACCAAGGACTTATCGACGCGTTTGCACGTTTGAGCGTCGCGAACGCGCAGGAGGCGGCGCCGGCGGCGCTTGGTGCGCTCTGGCGGCTGACCCGGGATGTGGGGTTCGCCCCGTCGCTCGACGTCTGCGCAAGCTGTCATCAGCTCGTTCCCGCATCCGCCGACGCCTCCTTCAGCCACGCGATGGGAGGAGTGTTGTGTCAGCAATGCGCCACACGCTCTCCGGGAGGTCGTCGTTTACCGGCCGCGGCGCGAAAGACAATTGTCGGATGGATGGATGACAGTACTAGCGAGCTCAGCAAGGCGGACGTTCGCGCCCATCAGCGTCTGCTAAGGGAGTTCGTCGCCCATCACATGACTGATGGCCGACCTTTGCGTGCGTACGCCAGCTGGGAGGCAGGCGGACTCGACCATAATGTGTGACTCCAGCACAAGTACCGACTCAGGCAATAGTTCGGAAAGTGCGTAACTGCAGTGACTTACATTTCTCCAGGTGCTGCAGTTTGCCCCTCGCGGTCGTTGCCTTTCCGGTCAGCCAGTCGTCCAATTGCGTGATCTTCGGCACAAAAAAAGTGGAGCGATTTGCTTGACTCCACGAATATCGGATCCTAGTTTCCCTAGTGCGGTACCAGCAGTATCAACCATTCACCCTCAAACCGGAGACTTCGACTAACCCCCTGATTCGTCAGTCGGAGAAGCAACATGAAACGTGTGTGGGCAGCGCTAGGTCTGGTGCTCGCTCTCACTGCATTCATGCCACGAGAAGCTCAGGCGCAATCAAGTCGTGATAAGAAGCCCAAGATGTCGCTGGGGCAGAACTATCCGAACCCGATGAACCCTGAGACGACAATCCCGTTCAGCGTAGGTGATCCACCTACGTGCGCCGACAACGGTGCGCAGTACCGGGTGAGTTTGAAGATCTACAACATTCTTTCTCAGCTGGTCGCAACACCGGTGTTGCAGGGTCCCGCCGTACCGCTGGACAATGCGACCGTCTCATGCGGCGAGTATCGCGCCTATTGGGATGGCAAGGTGCTGAACACTGGTCGGGAAGCCGCTTCGGGCATGTACTACTACCGCCTTGAAGTAAACGGCCAACAGCTTGTCAAAAAGATGATCGTGGTGAAGTAAGATCGCAGTGAGCACCACGGACCTGCACAAGACAAATCATAGTGGCGCGCCGGGTGAGCGGACCCAGCGCGCCATTTTGCTGTCCAGAATCCACGTGTCATGCCAGCCCTGCAGTGTCTTGCCGACGAAATTGTACCATCGCTGCTGATGTGGCGCATTGCGTTCGGCATTTCTATTGCCATGTTCATGAGACATGATCAATCCAGACCGCCTCACCGTAAAGAGCGCTGAAGCGCTGAACGAGTCCGTTGCCTTGGCACGGAAAGCCGGCAACCCGCTTGTCTACGATCTGCACCTGCTGACAGCGCTGCTGTCGCAAGACGAGGGGATCGTCGTACCGGTGCTGCAGCGTATCGGCGTCAGTGTTCCCACGTTGCGCGCTGCGGCCGACACGGAATCGGCGCGCTACGCGAAGCAATCCGACGCGCAGCCCTCATTCAGTCGCGAACTGACGTCAGTCGTCGACGCCGCAGAGAAGGAGGCCAAGCTCCTCGGCGACGAGTACGTCTCGACCGAGCATCTGCTCTTGGCGCTTGCTGACGTGAAGGGGATCGATAGTTCTCGACTGCTCGCGACCGTCGGGGCCAATCGTCAGGCGCTCCTCGACGCGCTCAAGTTGGTGCGTGGTGCGCACAAGGTCACCGACCAGGAACCTGAAGGACAGTACCAGGCCCTCCAGAAATTCACGCGCGATCTCACCGATGCCGCACGACGTGGCAAGCTTGATCCGGTGATCGGTCGCGATGAAGAGATCCGCCGGGTCATTCAGGTCCTGTCGCGTCGTACCAAGAACAACCCGGTCGTGATTGGCGAGCCCGGCGTCGGCAAGACCGCCATCGCGGAGGGCCTCGCCCAGCGCATCGTGAGCGGCGATGTGCCCGAGGGATTGCGAAACAAACGATTGGTCGCCCTCGATCTTGGTGCGTTGATCGCCGGCGCGAAGTTCCGTGGCGAGTTTGAGGAGCGGTTGAAATCGGTGCTGAAGGAAATCACGTCGGCCGATGGGCTGTACATCATGTTCATCGACGAATTGCACACACTGGTTGGGGCAGGGAAAGCGGAAGGCAGTATGGATGCGGGCAACATGCTCAAGCCGATGCTGGCGCGAGGCGAGTTGCGTGTGGTCGGTGCGACCACGCTCGACGAATATCGCAAGCACGTGGAAAAAGACGCAGCCCTCGAACGCCGGTTCCAGCCGGTCTACGTTGGCGAGCCGAGCGTCGAAAGCACCATTGCGATTCTGCGCGGACTCAAGGAGCGCTACGAATCGCACCATGGGGTGCGCATCACCGACGGCGCCGTCGTGGCCGCCGCGACCTTATCCAATCGCTATATCGGCGATCGCTTTTTGCCGGACAAAGCGATCGATCTGATTGATGAGGCAGCATCGCGGTTGCGCATTGAGATCGATTCGGTCCCGCAGGAAATCGATGAGGTGGAACGTCGCATTGTCCAGCTGGAGATCGAGCGTCAGGCGCTGCGCAAGGAAACGGATCCCGCATCACTGGACCGTCGCGTCGCACTGGAACGCGAGCTCGCCGAGGCGAAGGAAAAGGCCTCCGGCATGCGCGCCCAGTGGCAGCAGGAGAAAGATACGCTTGGCGCCGTAGGACGCATCAAGCAGGAAATCGAACAGACCCGAACCGAGGCGGAACAGGTTACGCGCGCAGGCGACTTGAATAGGGCGGCAGAGCTGACCTACGGCCGCATCCCGAAGCTCGAACGCGACATGAAGGATGCTGAAGCAAAGCTCGCCAGCCATGGTGGTCGACCGCAGTTTCTCAAGGAGGAAGTTGCGGCCGATGACATCGCGGACGTCGTCGCGGCGTGGACGGGAATTCCCGTTTCGCGCATGTTGGAATCGGAACGTGAGCGGCTGACAAAGCTTGAGGACGTCCTCGCCACGCGGGTCGTCGGGCAGCGCGAAGCCGTTCGCGCCGTATCAAACGCCGTGCGTCGTTCGCGCGCGGGGTTGCAGGATCCGAACCGACCAATCGGCTCTTTCATCTTCCTCGGTCCGACCGGTGTCGGCAAGACCGAAACGGCACGCGCCTTGGCAGAGTTTCTCTTCGACGACGAACATGCGATGGTGCGCATCGACATGTCTGAGTACATGGAGAAGCATGCCGTCGCGCGACTGATCGGGGCACCACCGGGATATGTGGGATACGAAGAAGGCGGCCAACTCACGGAGGCGGTGCGTCGTCGACCGTACTCCGTGATCCTCTTCGACGAGATTGAGAAAGCACATCCCGATGTGTTCAACATCCTGTTGCAGCTCCTGGATGACGGACGGCTGACCGACTCGCAGGGCCGCACGGTCGACTTCCGGAATGCGGTGGTGATTCTGACGTCAAACGTTGGGAGTCAGCTCATTCTGGAGCGTGGACAGAGCGACGATCCCTCAAGCTGGGCAAAGATGGAACAGGACGTGCTTGCCGCCCTGCGTGGCGTGTTCCGTCCCGAGTTCCTCAATCGGGTTGATGACGTCGTTGTCTTTCATCCGCTCGGGCGTGAGGAGATTGATCACATCGTGGATCTGCAGCTCGGTCACCTCCGAAAGCTTTTGGCCGACCGGAAGCTTACGATCGTGCTGACCGTTGCCGCGCGCAAAGCGCTCGCCGAAGCAGGATACGATCCGGTCTTTGGCGCGCGGCCGCTCAAGCGAGCCGTGCAACGTATGCTGCAGAATCCACTGGCACTGGCGGTCCTCGAGGGTGGATTCACCGAAGGGGATATCATCGTCGCCGACGTCACCGACGATTCCGAGTCGCTGTCATTCCGGCGTGGTGACGGAAGCGACGTCGATGCGGTCAACCCGTCTGCCCGTCGCGCCGGTGAGGACGCCTAGCGGTGCTTGGCTCGCCGCCGCGAACTGGTGAGGAAGCGGCGATGCGGGCAGCGCTCGCGGAGGCACGTGAGGCCGCTCTCGCTGGCGAGGTGCCGGTAGGCGCGGCGGTGCTATACGACGGCCAGATTCTCACCGTGGCGCAGAACCGCATGCGACGGGAGACCGACGCCACCGCGCACGCAGAGTTGATTGCGCTGCGGGAGGCCATGCGGCAGCGCCACGACGTCCGGTTAGGAGGCTGCACATTGGTGGTCACGATGGAGCCATGCGCGATGTGCGCCGGGGCCATCATTCACGCGCGCGTCGACCGGCTCGTGTTTGGTGCGTTTGACGACAAGGCCGGCATGTGCGGATCCGTTGGGGACCTGGTGCGTCACTCCCGACTCAATCACCAGCCGGAAGTCCTCGGTGGGTTGATGGCCGACGAGTCATCGCGCTTGCTCAAGGGGTTCTTTCGCGAGATCCGGTGAAGCGCCGGCCACCCGGTCGGTTGACCAGATTGTCCATGCTCGCTACGTTATGGGGCTGTAGTGGGATCTGGCTCCGGATCTTCGGGTCAGGGAAGGTCGTTGGATAGGTGGCTGAGTGGTTGAAGGCACCGGTCTCGAAAACCGGCGTACCGGCAACGGTATCGTGAGTTCGAATCTCACCCTGTCCGCTTCAGACGCAGGTTGCGGGTGTACGGCATCGAGCGCTTCCCGGATGGGTGGCCGAGTGGTTGAAGGCGCACGCCTGGAAAGCGTGTGGGCATGAAAGTGTCTCGCGAGTTCGAATCTCGCCCCATCCGCTGAACGCCCCGTTGGCTTGACCGCCGACGGGGCGTTGCGCGTTCGCCCCCGCGTGTTGCGGGACGAGGCGTTTGTCCCCATGTTCTGCGGTACGTGCGCGGTGTGCCTCTTCTCGGCACCCGCTTGGGCACGTTACCAGATCACGGAGGATTTCGATGCAGCATTTTCGGCGCCCAGATCGACGCGCGTTCATTCGTCGTGTCGTCACACCCATCGTTGCCGTCGCCGCCCTCGCCATGACGGCGCAGGCCGCCGTTGCAACCCCCAATCATGGCCAACCGAAGCCCGAATTCAAGGTGGAAGCAGAGCGAACCGCGCAGGGCGCCAAGTTGCTCTTCAAGGGGAAGGGCTGGGCACCCAGCGCGAAAATCAAGATCACCGGAACGCGTGCCCCTGGTACCGTTGCGCCGCAGGACTTCGGCACATTTGATGCGGATTCTGCGGGCATGCTGAACGCGCGCAAGGTGGTGCAGTGTTCGACCCAAACCATGGAAGACGCGCAGAACGAAAGCGTCGAAATCACCGCGTACGACCTCGCCACACCCACCGTGAAGCTCAAGGCAAAAGTTGCCGGTGGCCCGTGGGTCTGCTACTGACCGAGATCCTATGACGCTCGTGGTGTTTGTAGCACCGATGTTCTCGCCGGCCGCTTCGCAAATGATCGAGGCGGCCGTCTCGCTCCCCGGGGTTCGGGTGGCCGTGGTTGCGCAGGAAGCGAGGGAACAGTTGCGCCATGACCTGCGCGAGAAACTGGTTGGCCACTGGAAGGTCGACGACATCACCGACCGACACCAACTTGAGTGGGCCGTTCGCTCGCTCGCCGGTCGCCTCGGTCCGATCGCACGATGCTTCGGTGCCTACGAGCAACTCCAGGTGCCGCTCGCCGTGGTGCGCGAGCGCCTCGGGATTCCCGGAATGTCCAGCGATGCCGCCAACAACTTTCGTGACAAGTCGCGCATGAAGGACGTGCTGCGCGCCGCCGGAGTTCCGGTGGCGCGTCACTCCTTGGTGGGCGCCCGAGCAGACGCAGAGGCGTTCGTGGCTGAGGTCGGGTTCCCGGTGGTAGTGAAGCCGCCGGCGGGCGCTGGCGCGCGCGCCACGTACCGCATCAGTTCCGCCGCTGAACTCTCTCGGTTCTTGTCGCAGCACCCGCCGGCGGCATTCGATCCCATGCTCTTCGAAGAGTTCCTGCAAGGCACCGAGCATTCGCTGGAAACGATCAGCATGAATGGCAAGGCGGTCTGGCATTCGCTCACACACTATTCACCCACGCCGCTCACGGTGGTTGAAAACCCCTGGATCCAATGGGGGATCGTGCTGCCGCGCGATGTTGATGCGCCGATGTACGATGATATTCGAGCAATCGGCGCCCGCGCGCTGGTCGCGTTGGGCATGGATACGGGCGTGTCGCATTGTGAGTGGTTCCGCCGCCCCGATGGCAGTGTCGCCATCAGCGAAATTGCCGCGCGCCCTCCCGGCGCGCAGATCACGACCATGATGTCTCGCGCAAACGACTTCGCATTTGTCACCGCGTGGGTCACGCTGATGGTGCACGGGACGTTTGATATCCCCGAGCGCAAATACGCCGTCGGCACCGCGTTCTTGCGCGGACAAGGCCGGGGACGCGTGACCGCGGTGCAGGGACTCGACGCGGTGCAGTCCGAGTGTGGTGCACTCATGTGTGATGTACAGCTTCCGACACCGGGGCAACTGCCAACCGGCAGCTATGAAGGGGAGGGCTACATCATGGTTCGTCATCCAGAAACGCACGTGGTCGAGCGTGCGGTGCAGCAGATTGTGTCCACCGTGCGCGTGCTTCTCGCCTAACTCAACGCTCGATGCCCAAGACCGTCCTCATGCTGACCCCCGGCTTTCCTGGGGAAATGCCACACTTTACTCGCGGTCTGTCAGAGCAAGGCGCGACGGTGCTCGGTGTGGCCAACGGGCCCGCCCAAGACCTTCCCGATCTTGCCCGTCGGCATCTCTCGGGATACCTGCAGGTGCCCGACCTGTTCACGAATACCGCGTCCGCGATCAACCAAATTCGTCATTGGCTTGGCGGCCGAACCGTCGACCGCGTCTGCTGCCTGTGGGAGCCCGGCATCGAACTCGCGGCGCAGATTCGTGAGGCGCTCGAAGTCCCGGGACAGTCATACGAGCAAGCGCTGCGCTTCCGCAACAAAGACCTGATGAAGCTGGCCCTGATTGAGGGCGGGGTGCGCGTGCCCCGGCATGAGGTGGCCACGACGGCGAAGGAAGTCTGGGCCGCGGCCGAGAAGATCGGATATCCGCTCATTCTCAAGCCGATTGCTGGCGCCGGATCGATGGACACCTTTCGCTGCGATGACAAGGCGGCCGTCGAAGCCGCCATCGCGCAACTCGGCCACATTGCTGAAGTGAGCGTCGAAGAATTTATCGACGCCGAAGAGTTCACGTTCGACACGATTTGCGCGCGTGGCGAGATGAAGTACTTCCACATCGGCTACTATCGGCCGCGTCCGCTGATTGCTCGTACGAACGAGTGGATCAGCCCGCAGACGCTCAGCTATCGGCATGTCGACGACCCATGGGTCGCCGGAGGACGTGCCATGGGCGAACGCGTGCTCGACGTGCTGGGATACGATACGGGGTTCACCCACATGGAGTGGTACCTCAAGTCGGACGGCGAGGTCGTTTTCGGCGAAATCGCGGCTCGTCCACCAGGAGCACGCACGGTCGACCTCATGAACTATGCGTCGGACGTTGATCTGTTCACCGGATGGGCCGAGGCAGAGCTGCACGGCACCTTCTCGCTGGACATCGATCGGAAGTACAATGCGGCGTGCATCACGAAACGTGCGCACGGGCAAGGTCGGATTCAGCGAATCGAAGGGCTTGGGCAGCTGCGTCAGCGATTCGGAGACGCGATCTGCGTCGAAGAGCTGCTGCCGATTGGAGCGCCGCGACGCGATTGGAAAGCCACGCTGTTGTCCGATGGGTATCTCACCATTCGGCACTCGGATTGGCAGACAACCATGGATATCGCTGATGCCGTGGCCACCGACCTCAACTTGTACGCGGGGTAAGTCAGGCAGGGACTCGTACCGGGGTCGTCATTGACAGGTGAGGCCGCTTGTGGCGGCCGCGCCGCAACGGGCGTGGACGGCACGCGACGATTTTTTGGCTGCGCGGAGACACGCGGTGAGGCAATCGTGTGCGAGGGGCCGCGGCACGGTGCTTGCCACGCATGAGGGTGAGCTGGTGTCGCAACAGGCGACCCGCACCCACGCTGTAGCCGGTGTCATGCATGTCTAAAGTTCTGAGTGAGCCGCCGGTCGATCCGGTCCGTAGCTACTTCTCCGCGCAGTGCGTGCTGATGACCGGCATCGCGTCGGGAATTGTCGAACCGCTTCGTGGAGACGCCACCCGGAGCGCCGCGTACCAGATGGGCAAGCGCGACGGGTATCACGTGGTGGTTGCCCATCTGGCCGCCAGCCGCACGCTGCGTGAAGCGGCTGAAAAATGCCTCGCCTTCGGCCGCGGCGTCGACGAACGAGCGGAGGCCCACCCGTACGGTCCGGATTGGTGCCACGGCTTCGCTCAGGCGACGCTCGACGCGGCCGGTGACATCGCCATGTACGCGGCGACGGCATCGCTGCCGACGATCGACAAGCGACGACTGCGGGCCGCTCGAACGGCCGCTCGACACTTGTCCCCACTCTCGGGATCCTGGCCAGTCCGTCCGGCGGCGCTTGAGCCACCCCGCAGCCACCACGAGTGGTAGTCTACGGTTATTACACGCGCGTGACGCCAAACGCCTGACGCAATTCTCTGCGCGCGGCAGTACGCGGCGAGGCGTGTGACCGGTATATTCTCCGGTCATGTCCAAGAAGCCAATCACGGTGCTCGACGCGCGGGCGATGGATCGCACGCTGCGTCGTATGGCCGACCAGATCGTTGAACGCAATGCCGGGACCGACGGGCTGATCCTCGTCGGTATCCAGCGTCGCGGCGTACAGCTTGCCGAACGTCTCGGACGCATCATCGAGGCGCAAGAAGGCGTGAACGTCGCGCGCGGCGCACTCGATATCACACTGTATCGTGATGACCTGCAGACCGTCGGGCCGCGCCCCGTCGTCGGCGCGACGCACCTTCCGTTGACGCTCGACGCACAGAACGTCGTGATCGTCGACGACGTGCTGTACACGGGGCGCACGGTGCGTGCCGCGCTCGACGAACTCGCGGACTTCGGTCGTCCAGCGCGGATCTCGTTGGCCGTGCTGATCGATCGCGGCGGCCGCGAGTTGCCCATTCACGCGGATATCGTCGGGCGGGCCGTGACGGTCAACAGCGGCCAGCGCGTTGATGTGTTGGTCGAGGAGCTGGACGGACGGGATGATGTGGTGATTGCCAATCGCCACGATGAGGAGTGAGTGATGGGCGGCGCCTTGGGCAAGGACTTGTTGGGGCTTTCGCCGCTGTCTGCCGATCAGATCCGGCTCATTCTCGACACCGCCGTCCCCTTCCGGGAGATCTCCGAGCGGCAGATCAAGAAAGTGCCGACGCTGCGCGGCATGACCATTGTCAATTTGTTCTTTGAAGCGTCGACGCGCACGCGCATCTCCTTTGAGTTCGCCGAGAAGCGGCTGAGTGCCGATACGGTGAACGTGGCAAGTGCGGGTTCGAGTGTCACGAAAGGTGAGACGTTGGTCGACACCGCGCGCAATCTCGAGGCGATGAAGATTGACATGGTCGTCATTCGACATCCGTCGTCGGGTGCGGCCCAGTTCTTGTCCGAGCGCATCGAGTCGAACGTGATCAATGCTGGTGACGGCACCAACGAACACCCCACACAAGGGCTCTTGGACCTGTTGACGCTGCGCAGCCGATTCGGTGACCTCACGGGCCGCCGCATCTGCATCGTCGGCGACGTGCTGCACTCCCGCGTCGCGCGTTCAAACATCTGGGGCCTGAAAAAGCTTGGCGCTGAGGTCGCGGTCTGCGGGCCTCGGTCGTTGCTGCCCAATGCGATTGGCGACATGGGTGTCACCGTCTTTGATCGTGTCGAAGCGGCCATCGAATGGGCTGACGCGCTGAACGTGCTGCGCCTGCAGCTCGAGCGGATGCAGGGCGGCTACATCCCGTCGTTGCGCGAATACAATCGCGTCTTTGGTATCACCAGCGCACGGCTCGAGAAGGCACCGCGCGAACTGTGCATCCTGCATCCGGGGCCCATGAATCGTGGCGTCGAGATCGACAGTGATGTCGCTGATGGGCCGCATTCGGTGATTCTCGAACAAGTGACGAACGGCGTGGCAGTGCGCATGGCCGTGCTCTATCTCCTCGCCGGCGGTAAGCCGGAACTCGCTGAAGCCGCTAAGAAGGGAGCCTCCTGATGTCGCGTGATCTGCTGTTGCAGGGTGGTCGTATCGTGGATCCGTCGCAGGGAATCGATCTGGTCGGCGATCTCCTGCTGCGCGACGGTGTCGTTGAGCATTGCGGCCCGTCGATCTCGGTGCCCGAGGGGGCAGAGCTGGTCGATTGCCGCGGCCTCGTGGTCGCACCCGGGCTTATCGACGTGCATATCCACCTGCGCGAACCCGGGCGCGAAGACGTGGAGACCGTGGCGTCTGGTGCGCACGCCGCCGTTGCCGGTGGCTTCACAGGCGTCTGTGCAATGCCGAACACGAAGCCCGTGACCGATAACCAAGCCACCGTGGGTTTCGTCAAACGGCAAGGCGAGGCCGCCGGCTTTGCGCGGGTCTATCCGTACGGTGCGATCAGTGTTGGACAAAAGGGCGAAACCCTCGCCGAGATGGGCGAAATGGTCGGTGCAGGGGCTGTCGCGTTCAGCGATGACGGGCGACCGGTCGAGAGCGCGCATTTGATGCGCACGGCGCTCGAGTATGCGCGCGCGTTCAACGTCCCGGTCGCCGAGCATTGTGAGGACATGTCGCTCGCTCGCGGTGGCGCGATGAACGAAGGCATTGTCTCGGCGCGTCTCGGACTCAAGGGGATCCCGGCGGAGGCTGAAGAGATCTATGCGATTCGCGATATTCTCCTCGCCCGCCGGACCGGCGGACATATTCACCTCTGCCACCTGAGTACGAAGGGATCGGTCGAACTCGTGCGATGGGGCAAGGAGCGCGGGGTGAATGTCACCGCCGAGGTGTGCTCGCATCATATCTCCCTGACCGAAGATGCGGTCGAGGGGTACAACACCAATGCCAAGATGAATCCGCCGTTGCGCACCGCGGCCGACGTCGAGGCGCTTCAGCAGGGGCTCGCCGACGGAACCATCGATCTCTTGGTCACCGATCATGCCCCGCACCACTATGACGAAAAGGAACGCGAGTTCGCGGACGCGCCGAACGGCATTGTCGGGGTCGAGACGGCCCTCGGCGTGAACTGCACCTACCTCCTCCACCGAGGGGTCTTGTCCTTATCGCACCTGATCGATGCGATGAGTTGCAAACCGGCGCGCACGTTCCATTTGCCCGGGGGATCCTTGCGCCGCGGAAGCATTGGCGACGTGACCGTCTTCGATACGTCGCGCCGGTGGGTCGTCGATGCCGCGCGCTTCAAATCGAAGGGGCGGAACACGCCATATGGTGGCCACGAGCTGACGGGGCAGGCACGCGTCACGATCGTTGGCGGCCGCATTGTGTACAGGGCGGTGGACTGACTTGACGCAACCGTTGACGGTCCCTGCTGGGGACGGGTCGACACACCAGGGTGCCGGTATCGAGGCGCATGTCGACGCGGTCGTCGCCTGCTGTCGGCGCCTGTATGCGCGGGGGCTGGTTGCGGGAGCTGAGGGGAATGTGTCGGTCCGCCTGCCGGATGGGTCGTTCTTGATTACCGCGACTGGGGCAGACAAGGCCACGATCGAACGCCGCCACGTGCTGCACTGTCACGGGGACGGCACCCTTTGTGACAATGGGCCATCGGTACCAAGTGCGCCGATCGTCCCGCTGCGTGACGGTCCGTTACGTCCGTCGTCTGAAGCGCAGATGCATATTTGCATGTACGCTGCCAGGCCCGATGTGATGGCGGTCGTGCACGCGCATCCCCCGACTGCCACGGGTTTCGCGGCGGCCCATCGCGCCATTCCGGCAAATGTGCTTCCAGAACTTCCCGTCGTCATCGGTCCCGTTGCCCTCGTTCCGTATGGCCGTCCCGGTACGTCGGCGCTGTCCGATGCGATTCGAGTCTTCGCTGCTGACCATGAGGTGTTCTTGCTCGCCAACCACGGAGTTACCACCGTCGGTCGTTCTCTCGCCGACGCCACGATGCGCATGGAAAGCATCGAGCAGGCGGCACGGATTCTCCTGAGTGCCGAGTTACTCGGCGGCGCCAGACCGTTGCCTCGTCACGAAGCGGAGGCTCTCTCCGCGTTGTGGCGCTCGCCGATCACCGACGGACGGGGTGGGGCGCAGACGGTGACCGACGCGACGCAGGCAGCGGGTGGGTCCACCCAACACACTGAACACACTGAACCGCAACCCACGGGTGTCTTATCATGACCGAGACTCAGAAGCTCTCGATCGAAGAAGTGCGCGCACTGGTCGCTGAGCGCCAGCGCTTCGACGACTGGCTCGCCGCACTGGATGTCCGCCGGGCGGAAACGCCGGAACGCGTGTTCGAACGAGTCCGGGCCGACTACTCCAGTCGACGTAAAGACGTTGGCGTGCGTTTGCGCTCGCACATCGGCGAACTGTCGGCCATGGCCGGTGACCTCGACACGCGACTGGGATCGCTCGAAGGGACGCTCGGAACCCTCGAAGACGAGCGCGCTGAGGCCATGTTGCGGACCGCCGTCGGTGAGTTTGATGGCGAACGATGGGAGCAGGTGCGTCAGAGCGTTGAAGCACAAATCGCGCAGCTCGGCGAGCAGCGCGCGGCACTGGCGGCCGAGTCCGGCGAGGTCAAAGCACTTCTCGACAGCGCCCGGGCGGCGAACAACGAGGTGGAGGTCGTGCCTGAGACGGCGCCCCTCGATGTGGTGCGCGTGACGGACGAGGAGCACGCCACGCACGAGCCAGCGAGCGACGACGCGCCGATGCGCGACGTGATGACCGGCGACAGCCTCGTTGGTCATTCGGTGAGCGTCGACCTGCTCGCCAACGACACGTTGGTCGAGTCACCGCTCGACGCTCCCGTTGAGCGCCGCTTGGATTTGTCCCAGCCGACGGATGATGAACTCGCGGACTTGGACAACGCGCTGTCGATGTTTTCGAACGACGCGCCGACGACCAGTTACGTGCAGTCGATGCCGACGCCGCGGTCACTCAATGGCGTCGATGTCTTTGACGACGCCGACCTCGGCGACCTACGGATGGATCCGCCGGTCAAGGCGGCCGCAGTCGCGACGCCGCCGTCGGTGCCATTGGTCGATCGGAATCACGCAGCATCGACGAAGCCGACGGACGGCGTGAACACGACGTCAACTTCGCGCGATGGTGGCTTTGATGACCTCGCGTTTCTACGCTCCGTCGTCGAGCCTTCAGAGTCGGCCGGGGCAAATCGTACCGTGTCATCCAGTGACCAACTCAAGACGTTGCGTTGCACGGAGTGCGGAACGATGAACTTGCCGACGGAGTGGTATTGCGAGCGTTGCGGTGGAGAATTGGCCGCCTTTTAAAGGCGATCGGTGGCGCAACCAGAGAGGGGCCAGAATCGCTTGCGATTCCGGCCCCTCTCTGGTTGCATGCAGCGCACGACGGCGTCGCCTAGGCGGCCGCGGCCTGCTTCGCGAGCTTACTCTTCTGGCGGCCGGCCGTATTGCGATGGATCAGCCCCTTGCGAGCCGCGCGATCGAGCAGTGACACCGCGGACAGACGCTCGACCGGGGAAGCCGCTGCGGTCTTCGCCTTCTTCACTGCGGTCCGGAGTGCCGAACGCTGCGCTCGATTGCGCACCGCAGCCGCCCGCGACTTCCGCAGATCTTTCTTAGCGGACTTAATATTCGGCACGAAAAAACCTCTGGTACAAGTCTGGAATCAGAAAGGCGGCGCGTGGACGGATCCACGCACCGACGCCACATTCGGACGTAACGCCCGTTCAACGTGGCAACAGAACGTGAAACATATCGGGCATGCAAAGTGGGGTCAAGGCGCAGCGGGCAGCTTTTGACACGACCCGTGCGCGGGGGTAGCTTTGAGATGTCGCTTGCTTGCAATCACCAGCTCGTTTCCAGCCGCCCTCGCGCCCTTTGGATCCCCTTCAGCTTCAGCAGCTCGTCCTTGTGGCGCCCGTGCTGCTCTTCGCCATGGTTGCACACGAGTACGCGCACGGATATGCGGCGTTCAAACAGGGCGACACGACGGCCTATCAGCTGGGGCGGCTCACCTGGAACCCGTTGAAGCATATCGACCCGTTCATGACGGTGCTGCTGCCGCTCATGTTGGCGTTCGCTGGCGGGCCGATCTTTGGCGGCGCGAAGCCGGTCCCGGTGAATCCGCAAAACTATCGCCACTATCGTCGCGGCGACATCATCGTCTCGCTTGCCGGTGTGGTCACCAACGTGCTCATTGCCATTGCCAGTGTGCCGCTGGTGATGCTGGTTGGCAGCATTGGTCTCCGGATCCCTGGTCTGCAAAAACCACTGGGCATTCTGCAACTCATGCTCGTGCAAGGAATTTTTATCAATCTCATCTTGGCGGCGTTTAACCTGATGCCGATTCCGCCGCTCGATGGGTCGCACGTATTCAAGTATTTGCTGCCGCCGCGATGGTCGCTCGCCTACCAGCGACTGGCCGGTGTCGGCTTGCTCCTCCTGTTCGCCTTGCTCACGTTCGGGAGACCGTTGGTGTCCGCGTGGCTTTCGCCCGCCTATACACTTCGCTCGCTCGCCGAACGCCTCTATTTCCCGTTCATGCTTCCCAACCCCTTCGCCACGTGATCGCCTCCCCGTTTCGCACGGTCGATGCGGACGCTCCCACGTTCGTCGTGGAGCTGAGCCAGTTCACCGGACCGCTTGATTTGTTGCTGTCGCTGATTCGCGATGAACAGGTTGACATCTACGACATTCCGATCGCCAGGATTGCGGAGCAGTTTCTTGCTCGCATCGGCTCCTTGGCGCTTGACGAGGCGGCGGATTATCTCGAGATGGCTGCCCGCCTCCTGCGCATCAAGGCGCAGATGCTGTTGCCGCGCGCCGATGGGGAAGAGTCCTGGGAAGATCCGCGCGCGGAGTTGGTGCGGCGCCTGCTTGAGTACCAGCAGATGCGCGAGGTGGTGGATCTCCTGGAACATCGCGGCGAGGAGCGCCGACATCAGTTCAATCGCCGATGGGTGCCGCAAGCGGCCGACATCGCCCCGATCAGCGCGCCCCTGGCGTTGACCCTGACGGATCTGCTCGCGGCGGTCGATCGTGTCCTGCGAACGACGAAAGAACCCATGACGCACGACATCCTGCCGCGAGCGCTTGACGTGGCTGGGGCGATGACGACGATTCGCACGATGCTGATGATGCGACGGCGCGCGCGGTGGTCTGACCTGATAGGACAAGACGCCGAACCTTGGCAAGTGTTGTCGGTGTTGCTGGCGTTGCTCGAAATGGCGAAGCTTGGCGAACTGCGAATTGCGCAGACACGCCCCTTCGGTTCTGTGGAGATTCGTTGTGACGCCGTTAGCGAAGCTGCTTGAAGCCGCGTTGTTCGCCGCGCCGCGCCCGTTGGGGCTGGACGCGCTGGCAACCCTCGATCCTGAAGCAAGTCCGGCGGCCGTTTCGGCGGCGGTCGATGAACTGCGCGAGCACTACGACGTGGATGGGCACGGTGTCGAGCTCGTCGAACAAGGCGGAGGCTGGCAAATCCTCACGCGGGCGGAGTATGCCGAGGCGATCGAGCGAGCCCAGGTGGCCGTCCGCCCGCAGCGGTTGTCCGCCGCAGCGCTGGAAACACTCGCCATCATTGCGTATCGACAGCCGATCGGCCGCGCCGAAATCGAGGAGATTCGCGGTGTCGCCGTGGGCAGTGTGCTCAAATCGCTGCACGAGCGAGGGTTGATCGATGTGGTAGGACGCAGCGAAGGCATTGGTCGGCCGTTGCTGTACGGGACCACGGGACAGTTTTTGGAACAGTTCGCCCTTCGACATCTCGAAGAATTGCCCCGGGCCGACGAGTTGGCGATTGCGCTGCGCGGTGCCGGCAGCGCCGTGCTCTCGGAGTGAAGCGCCCAGGACGACGCCCGCCGCCGAGAGAGGAGTCCGCTCCTCGTCCGGCAGCGAAGAAAGCGCGCCCGCGCGCGGTTCGCGATACCAGCCCTCCAGGCAGCGGCGGAAAAGGCGGCACCGTCTCCGCAGCCGATGAGGGGCCCATTCGCGTCCAGCGCGCCTTGGCTAGAGCGGGGCTGACCTCTCGTCGCGGAGCCGATCGCGCGGTGGCCGATGGACGGGTGCAGGTGAACGGGGTGACGGCTGTCGTGGGACAATTGGTCGATCCGTCCCGGGATCGTCTGACGCTTGATGGCGAATCGGTCTCGGTGCAGATCACCAAACATCGGTGGATCGTGTTGCACAAGCCCACGGGGGTGGTCACCACCGGTAGTGATCCGCAAGGCCGCCGCACGGTGTTTGATCTCGTGGAACGCGTGCCGGGTCTCGTGTACGTCGGGCGGCTGGACTTCATGACGGAAGGCGTGCTGCTCCTCACCACCGATGGTCGCGCGGCGCACGCGCTGACGCATCCCAGTTCCGAGGTCGAACGTACCTACATCGCGACGGTCCAAGGGAACGCCGTCAGCGCGGCCCGCGAAGCACGCAAGGGTGTCATGCTGGACGACGGCATGGTGACGCCACGAGAGGTGGTGGTCCATCCAATGGGACAGCGGCGATGGGGGTTCGAGATCACGATTACCGAAGGGCGTACCCACGAAATTCGCCGGTTGTGCGAGGCGCTCGGGCTCGAAGTCGAGCGTCTCGTGCGAACGCAATTTGGACCGGTACGCTTGGGCACCCTTGCCGTGGGTGAGACGCGGTCGCTGTCGGCAACGGAGCAATCGGTGCTGGACGCACTGATCACGACCCGATAGGGAGCATCGCCGCCATCGTCGGGTATGCTGACACGAAGGCTTCCTCCGTACACGGCCTCGTCGACCATCAGCTTTTTCGCATTCACTGAGGAGCAGGAATAGGTGACCACTAGCGCTTCCGCCACTACGGACATCGCACTCGTGCAAAGCGTCGCGCGCGAAGTCGCACGACGGATTGTCGGCCAGGAGTACATGGTTGAGCGGCTGCTGATCAGTTTGCTGACCGGTGGACACGTGTTGCTGGAGGGCGTGCCCGGGCTCGCCAAGACGCTGACGGTACGAACGCTGGCCGAAACGGTGCGCACATCGTTTCAGCGCATTCAGTTTACGCCGGACCTGCTGCCAGCTGACGTCGTCGGCACGCAAATCTACGATCAACGCACTGGGGAATTCCGCGTCAAGCACGGGCCGATCTTCGCCAACATCATTCTTGCGGATGAGATCAATCGCGCGCCGGCCAAAGTGCAGGCGGCACTGCTGGAGGCGATGCAGGAAAAGCAGGTCACGATTGGCGGCACCACCTATCGCCTGCCGGACCCCTTCCTCGTGCTGGCGACCCAGAATCCCATTGAGCAGGAGGGCACGTACCCGCTCCCCGAGGCACAAATTGATCGCTTCATGATGAAACTGCGTGTCGGGTATCCGACGCGGGCCGAGGAGAAAGAAATCCTGCGACGCATGGCGGGCGGCGATCACACGGTGATTGTGCCCGTCGCGTCACCGGAAGAGCTGCTCGACGCGCGTCGGCGCATCAGCGAACTCTACATGGATGAACGTATCGTCGACTACATCGTGGAACTGGTTCATGCAACCCGATTTCCCAAAGACGTCGGGGCGCCGGATCTCGTGCCGTTAATCGAGTTTGGCGCCAGCCCGCGGGCCACGATCGCGTTAGGGCAAGCCGCGCGCGCGCATGCGTTCTTGCGCGGTCGTGCGTTCGTGACGCCAGATGACGTGAAGAGTATTGCGCCGGACGTCCTCCGACATCGTGTCCTGACATCCTTCGAAGCCGATGCCGAAGGGGTGACGAGCGATACGATTGTCGCCCGCATTCTGGCCACCGTCGACACCCCCTGACGCGCGATGGCGTCTCCACGCAGTGCGTCGCTCGCGTCGGCGGTGCCGGCCGATGTGTTGCGGCAAGTGCGACGCATCGAAGTCCGGACGCGTCGCCTCGTCGACTCGCGCTTTGCCGGCGAGTATCGCTCGTTGTTCAAAGGGCAGGGCATGGAGTTTGCCGAAGTCCGCGAGTACCAGGATGGCGACGAAGTCCGTTCCATCGATTGGAACGTCTCCGCGCGAATGGGGCGCCCGTTTGTCAAACGGTATGTCGAGGAACGGGAACTCACGATCATGTTGGCCGTCGACTTGTCGGGCTCGTCACAGTTCGGGACACGCGCGCGGTTTAAGCACGACCTGGCCATGGAGATGGCCGGCGTGTTGGCGTTGACGGCGGTACGGAACAACGATCGCGTTGGCCTCCTGTTGTTCACAGATCAGATCGAACACGCGCTGCCGGCGAGAAAAGGACGCAAGCACGCGCTGCGGCTCATTCGGGATCTGCTGAGCGTCACCACACGGTCGCGCGGCACATCGGTGACGGTCGCGGTCGATCGCCTGATGCGTCTGTTACCGCACCGCTCCGTGGTGTTCCTGTGTTCGGATTTCCTGACCGACGAGATGGAGCGTCCGTTGGCCCGGCTCGCGCAACGACACGATGTCGTCGCCGTGACGCTGGAGGATCCGGCCGAACGGGTGTTGCCCAATATCGGCCTCGCACGATTGGAAGATCCGGAAAGTGGCGAACGCGTGGAAGTCGACACGTCGCATCCCGCCGTGCGAGCCGCCTTTGCACAGCGCGTCGTGGAGGCGGACACGGCCCGCCGCAAGTTGTTCGGGCGGTTGGGTCTCGATGAGATTGTCGTGCACACAGAGCACGGATACGTGGACGCGCTGCTCGCTTTTTTCCGCGCGCGCGCGCGCCGCCCGCATGGTGCGGTGCGCACCGGACCTCGCGGCTCGCGCGGCGATGCGGCGAGCGACACCGTCTCTGTTCGTCATCACCGCACCGAGAGCGGCACGCGGTGATGTCGCCTCACAGCTCCCCGGACCGTTGGCACAGGGCGAGTACATCGCTCGCTCGGCGTTGCGCACTGGCGATGGCCAGCGTGTGGGCGCTCGCGGGCATCGCCGCTGGGGCGCAGCCGCCCGCCCGCGCAGCGGAGCCGGCGACCTCCTTGCCTGCGGAAAGCCCGCAACGCGCCGCGCCGACGCTGCGGGCCGGCTTTGTGGTGCGGCCCGACACCGTCACGGTCGGTGACCCGTTCACGCTCGTGGTGTCCATCGAGGTGCCCAACGGCGCCACAGTGCAGTGGCCGTCCATCACGGACAGCACCGCCACGGTGGCGATGCGCGCACCGTCACGCGTAACGAGCGAGGTCCTCGGTGACGTGCGGCGCGAAACGGCGGAGTATGCGCTGGCTGCGTGGAACGTCGGCATCCTGCCCATTGGTCTCGCCGACGCCAGTGTGCGACTCACCAGCGGTGTCGTATTGGTTCCGCTGCGCACAGCGCGGATTGTGGTGCAGACCGTGCTTCCTGGTGACACCTCGCTGCATGTCCCCAAGCCGGCGCGCGCGCCGTTTCCACTCGTGGTGCCGTGGTGGGAGCAGTGGTGGCCGACGTTGCTGGTGGCGGGTGCCCTTGCCGCCCTGTGGTGGACGTGGCGACGATGGCGGCGGCGTCGCGCGCCGGCGGTCGCGTCCATACCGCTGGACGTGTTTGCTCGTGCAATGCACGATTTCGAACGCCTCGAGAAATTGGCACTGGTCGACGCCGGAGAGCGCGGACGCGCGGCGGCGCTTGCCGTGGAAGTCGCGCGCACGTACCTGGCCGCGCGCAATCCAGAGGCGACGCTTGCGCACACCAGCGACGGGCTGCTTTTGGCGATCGCCAACGATCCGCGCATTCCACATGATCGATTGGCATCGTTGCTGCACGACGTGGATCGGATCAAGTTCGCGCACGACGGGGTCAGCGCGCTCCGCGCGGATGCGCTCCAGCAAGAGGCGCGCGGCGTCGTGCAGATGGTGGAGTCCGCAGAACGCGCCCGGCAGCAGGCCACCCAGGATGCACTCCGGGACGCCGAACAGGCCGAGCGCAGCCAGCGCACCGCCGATGACGATCGCTCGCGCCGGGCGGCCCGTCGCGCAACCAAGGGTCCACCGGCGGGCGTATCATGAAGAGCGCCCTTGAGTGGTTTCGCGCATTGCCGTGGGAGCGGGTGTCGCTTGACGACGCGACGCTCTTTGGCGTGAACTTCGCGCATCCGTTCGTGCTGGGCCTGCTCCTGCTGCTGCCCGCATTCTCGTGGTGGCGGAAGCGGCAGCGGCAGCACCAAGCGTCGGTGCCGTTCTCGATGACCTACCTGTTGGCACGCGGCCCCCGGCCACGCACGCGGTGGTCGCAATGGCTCTCGTGGCTTCGAGCACTCGCGGTCGCCAGTCTGATTGTGGCCGTCGCGCAACCACGCTCCGGTGCACGCGTGACGCGCGTCTCGAGCGAGGGCATCGATATCGCCTTGGCGGTCGATATCTCCAGCTCGATGCTCGCCGAAGACTTCCAACCGCAGAACCGTATCGAGGTGGCCAAGGAAAAGGTCAAACGATTCGTGCTTGGGCGGACGGCCGATCGCGTGGGATTGGTGGCATTCTCGGGAGAGGCACTCACGCAGGTGCCGCTCACGACGGACTATCCCGTGATTCTGGCCGCGATCGACAACCTGCAAGTCGGACAACTGGAAGACGGGACCGCCATCGGGACGGCGATTGCCACAGCCGCCAATCGCCTCCGCACCGCGCCGGGCCGATCGCGCGTGATGGTGGTCTTGACCGACGGCGAAAACAATCGTGGCGCCATCGATCCGCGCACGGCAGCGCAGGCCGCCGCCGCCTTCGGGATACGGATCTACACGATCGGTGTTGGCAGTGAAGGGCTGGCTGCTGTTCCCGTCGGGCGCAGCTTATTTGGTCTGCGCTACGAGAATCGACCGGTGAAGATCGACGAAGCCCTGCTGACGGAGATCGCGACCAGCACCGGTGGTCGGTACTTTCGCGCCAAAGATGCGGAGGCGCTGCAGCGCATTTACGAACAGATCGACACGCTCGAACGTTCTATCGTGGAGCAACGCGCGTTTGTCCGCTACACCGAACGATATCGCTGGCCGCTGGCGGTGGCGCTCGTCGCCCTCCTCGCCGAATTGTTCATCCTCGCGCGACGGGGGGTGCTTCCATGAGCGACCTTCCGCGACTGTTCTTCGACTTCCCATGGCTGCTCCTCGTGGCGCTCCTGCTCCCGTGTAGCGTCGTCATTCTTCGCCGCATGCGCGAACGCCAACGGAATGCACGCCTGGCACGCTTCGCGGATGTTGTCGCCTTGCAACGACTGCTGTTGTCTGCGAGTACCACCCCAACGGCGCGCACCGTACGCCTGGTGAGCGTGGCGTTCCTTGCCGGCATTGCGCTCGCGGGCCCGCGGTTCGGCATCGCGCGCGGGCCGACCACCGCGCGCGGCATTGACATGGTCATCGCGCTGGATGCGTCGCTGTCCATGACCGCCACCGATGAGCGGCCGTCACGACTCGAGCGCATGAAGCAAGAGGTTCGGCGTCTTCGGGCCATGTCGCGGGCCGATCGCGTGGCGCTCATCGCCTTTGCCGGCCGAAGTTACATCCTTACGCCGCTGACAACGGACGACGGGGCGATTGAGCTCTTCCTTGACAACCTCGATCCCAGCGTGGTCGGTCAGGCCGGAAGTTCGATTGCCAAGGCGATACGTCAAGGGACTGAGTTGCTGATGGCGAGTGACGGCAGTGCAGATCGCGCGCTCGTCATCATGACCGACGGAGAAGTGTTTGAACCGTCGGAAGACGTCGAAGCCGCTGCGCGCGAATCTGGAGCCAAGGGCGTAAGCCTCGTCGCGGTGGGGTTTGGAACCACCAAAGGGAGCACGCTGCGCGTGCGCGATGGCAGCGTGGTTCGCGAGAAGCTGGACGAAAATGGAAAGGTGGTCATCAGCCGGTATGATCCCGAGCTGTTGCAGCGAACCGCGGCAGCCGCGAACGGTACGTTCATCCCAGCGGAAGCCTCCGACAAAGCGTCGCGAGTTCGTGTGGCCTTGCGGAGTTTGCGTACGGCGCGCCGAACGGTCGACGCGCGGGAGGATCACGTCCCGCGTTTCCTGTGGGCGCTCGTGCCCGCGCTGCTGCTGCTCATGTTTGACACGTGGGCAATGGCCCGCGGCACGGCGCGGCGTGTTCCTCCGAGCAACGGCACCGGTGGGGATCAGCTGCTTCGTACGGTGCCAATAGCCATGGTGGCCGTGTGCGGTGCGCTGCTGACCAGCGCGCTTGGCTGCGCGCGCCCGCCGGACCCTGCGCGCCTCTTTCAGGACGGAAATGTGAGCGGTGCGATCGCCGCGTACCGCGGCCTCATTGCCGCCGGCGACACATCGCCGGTGATTCGCTACAACCTCGGCACGGTATTGCTGGCCGCCGACTCACTCACCGAGGCGATCGAATTGCTGGAAGCTGTTCGGCGAGGGACCGACGGCGAGCTGCGAATGCGCGCCCGCTACAACGCGGGGCTTGCCCAGCTGCTGCTGGGTCGAACCGAGGGGAACAAGGAGGCCGAGCGTGCATTTGCGGCGGCGCGCAGCGCCTATCGTGCGCTTCTGCAGGATCGGGACACGGATGCGGATGCCAAGTGGAACTATGAGCTGGCGCTGCGTGATCCGCCGCCAAATAGCGGCGGCGGCGGCGGGGGTGGAGGGAACGACCCCTCGCCGGAGGAGCCGAAGTCGCCGGAGTTGCAGCAGGGGGCGCTGGATCAACGTCAGGCAGAAGCGCTGCTGAACAATGCGGCGCGCGAGGAGCGTGATGTGCAGGGGCGTAAGCAAAAGCAGGGCAAGGTCCCACCAGTCGGGAAAGACTGGTGAGGCGCGCGTGGTGGTCTCTGCGTCGCGAGCAACGCGGAGCCTTTGCGGCGCGTGGTGTGCTGGTGGGGTTGTTGGCCGTCGCAGGGGCAGCGGCCGCCGCAGCGCAAAAGGGGCCCACGGCTATCCTGAATCGCGTGCAAGTGAATCCGCGTCGAGCAATCGATTTCCATGCGGCCGTGATGTCCGATTCCGTCTTCGTTGGGCAGCAGGCAACCTATCAAGTCGCCGTGTTGCTCAGCCCTGAGGCGCGATCGCGGCTGCGTCGCAATCCGGAGTTCCTGCCACCGGAATTGCGGGGACTCCTCGCGTACGAGCTGGGCACCCCGACGCGCGTTGCGCCGCAGAGTTACGCGGGCGCCGTCTTTGAAGCGCACGTATTTCAACGCGCGCTGTTTCCGGTCGCGGCCGGTGTCCAGGTGGTGCCGGCGCCCCAACTCACGTACGCGCTTCCGCAGTCATCCAGCTATTTCAGTCGGGAGGAGCGTTTTATGGTACGCGCGGAAAGCGCGTCGTTTGTGGTCAAGCCGTTGCCCGTGGCTGGTCGGCCAGATGACTTCAATGGGGCGGTGGGACAGTTCACGTCTGGTGTGCGGCTCGACTCCGCCGTCGCACGCGTGGGTGATCCGTTGATTTTGACGCTGCGAGTGCAGGGCATTGGCAACGTCAAACTGCTACCTCGCCCCGTGTTGGAGTTGAACTGGGCAACGGTGGTCGCGGGATCCGAGCGCATTCAAGTGGATAGTGCCGGCGCCCTGGTTCGCGGAACGAAGGAGTTCGACTGGATTCTGACGCCCGCACGTGACGGCCGGGTTACCGTCCCGGCGCTTCGGTACAGCTACTTCGATCCGTATGCCGCACAGTACGCGGTCGCGGAGTCCGCCCCAGTTGAGCTGTCGGTGAAAAGCGGCACCCTGGCGGTCGTTGAAGAAGGCGAAGGGGCCGATGTGATGCCGCTACGTGCGTTGAGCACGCCCCGACGGCAGCCCGTCTGGAATGGTCGCAGACTGCCGCCGCCGTCGTGGTTCCCATGGGTGGCGGTAGCCTTGCTTGCTCCGTGTCCCGCGGCGTGGGCCGCGCTCCGCGCGCGACGTGTGCGACGCGGGGCGGTGGTGAAAAACATCCCAAGACGGCTGGAACCCGCGGTGGCGGCAGCCGAGATGCCGCGCGACGCCGTGCGGCAAGTTCGTCGAAACTTGTTGGTCTCCCTCGCTGAGCGGTTCTCGCAGTCGCCGCAGGCAATCGTCTCACGTGCACAGCTCGCACGCGTCTTGCGCCGAGCGGGCGTCACGCAGGCGACGACGCGCGAGATCGTGACGCTCTTGGATCGCCTCGATGCGGTGGGGTTCGCCGATCTCAACGGGCAAACCGTACTCCCGAATGCCGATGCCGCGCAACGCGAGGCGGAGGCGCTCCTGCGGGACATCGAATCGCAGGCGCTGCCGCGCGGGCGCGAGCTGCGAGATGCCATACTCATTCTGATGCTCCTGTCAACGTTGGCCGGTGTCGCCGCGCCGAGGGGGCTCCGTGCGCAGTCAGAGTCGCGGGAGCAGGGTCGCGAGCAATCCAACGCGAAGGCGTCGGTGGTCGCTTCGCGCGACAGTAGCGCCGTGGAGTTGATTGCTGCGGCGCGTCGCGCGTATGCACAACGCGCGTACGTGGAGGCGACCGAACGGTTTGGTCAGGTAGCGAAAGAATTCCCCGCGGACGCCAATGTGTTGACCAACTGGGGCACCGCCGCGTGGGCCGCGAATGATACGGTCACTGCCGTGATTGCGTGGCAACGCGCCGCACGCCTTGAGCCGATGGCCACCGACGTAACGCGCCGTCTCGGCGTCTTACCTGCCGGTGCGCGGGGCGGCATCGCGGACGTTCCCATGATTCCAGTGCCTTGGTTGCTGCGGATTGCGCTGGCGTTGTGGGTCGCCGGGTGGTTGATCTGGAGTGGGGTATTTTGGCGCGCTGCCATCTGGCGTGCGTCGGTGCTCTCGCCAACGGCGTCAACGTCGTCGGCAGACGAGAGCCAGGTGCTCCGCGTCGCACGCCGGGCCGCGCTGGTCTTGGTGCTCGGCGGCACTGCGACCGGGGCGTCGGCGTGGTGGGGCATTCGTCGCCTTGATGCCGAGAGACTGTACGTTGTCTCTCGGCCGGAAACGCTTCGCATCGCGCCGGGCAGCGACGCCGACGCGATGGGCGGCGTGTCGACCGGTGACGTCGTGGCGATCGACGAGTCGCGCCCACTTTGGCGACGCGTGCAGCATGCCGACGGGCGCCGTGGGTGGCTGCCCAGCGCGCGCCTGGTCGCCATCTCGCCGTATGGCGACGGGCTCGCCCGCGAATGAGTACGTCAACACGCATCGCGATCTTGCCAAGCGCCGTCGCGGACCAGATCGCGGCCGGCGAAGTCGTCGAGCGTCCTGCGTCCGTGGTGAAAGAGTTGGTCGAGAATGCGCTTGATGCCGGTGCAACCGCGATCACCGTCACGATCGAGGACGGCGGCCGAGCGATGATCCGAATCGCCGACGACGGGTCGGGCATGGATCGTGCCGACGCGGTGCTTTCGCTGGCGCGACACGCCACCTCGAAGATTCGTTCGGCGGAACAGCTGGTCGGTGTACGAAGCCACGGGTTTCGCGGTGAAGCGCTGCCGGCCATCGCCTCCGTGTCGGAACTGGAGCTGGAAACCGCCACCGATGACGGCGCCGGCACCGTGGTTCGTGCGTCTGCGGGTACGCTCCTCGAGACGCGAGATGTCGCGCGGCGCCGCGGGACCACGGTGAGTGTGTCACGGTTGTTCTTCAATACGCCGGCTCGTCAGAAGTTTCTTCGGTCCGCGCGATCCGAATGGCGCGGCATTGTTGACACGATGCACGCGATCGCGGCGCTGCGGCGCGATGTGCACTTCACGGTGCGCCACGACGGAAAGCTGTCGCTGGACCTTCCTGCTGCCCCCGATCTGCGAACGCGACTTGGCGCACTGTGGGGACATCGGGAGATTGAGCGTTTCGTATCGGTGGACGACGTCCTGGGTCCAGTGCACGTGACCGGACTCGTTGAGCGACCCGCTGATGTGGGCACCGGCACTCGACGCATGTTGCTGATCATCAACGGACGCGTGGTGCGCGATCATGGCATCGTGCGCGCAGCCGAAACGGCGTATCGGTCGACCTTGCCGGCAGGCTTGCGTCCGTCGCTCGTGCTTCAGTTACACGTCCCCGGCCACGATGTGGACGTGAATGTCCATCCGGCAAAGGCGGAGATCCGGCTGCGGGAGCGGTGGCCCGTCGAGCGTGCCGTCGAACAGGCGGTGCGCCGCGCGCTTGGCTTGTGGGATGCGAGTGCTGGTATCGGATGGCGCACGTGGACGCCGGGAGCGCCGGATGAGCGCGCGCTGGTCGGCGCACCGTTCGAACCTGCCGACCTGCGTACCGTCCCAACGGCAGAGGGGCTTTTTGCACCTGGGCCCGATGCGCTGCTCGCTCGCGATCACGGATCTCGCGACACGGCCGATCGCGAGACCGTGACGGACACAGACGCGCAAGGGCAGGTCGCGCACCCCATACAGATCCCGCCGCTGCTGCAGCTGCGGCGCATGTATCTGCTGTTCGAACACGACGAGGGTGTGGTACTTATTGATCAGCATTCAGCACACGAACGCGTGTTGTATGAGCAGTTCATGGGTGTCATTGAACGCGGGGAGGCGCCGTCGCAACGGTTGTTGTTTCCCATGACGTTGCACCTGAGTGCAGACGAAGCCGAGGCGTTCGATCAGCAGAAGTCCGCGTTCGATGCCCTCGGCTTCGAAATCGAGCGGTTCGGCGGGCATTCGCTGCTTGTGCAGTCGGTGCCGATGCCGCATCCGCGTTTCGATGCGGAGCGGTGTCTCCGCGAAACGTTGGCTGCACTCACCGGCGATCGGTCGCCCAGCGACGCCAAGAAGCACGAGCGCTTGGCCGCCACCTTCGCCTGCAAAGCGGCGATCAAGGCCGGCGACGCGATGTCACCGGGTGAAATGCGAGCACTGTATGTGGCACTCGCCGAGACACGTTTGCCGGCGCACGATGTGCACGGCCGGTCGACCATCGTGCGCTTGTCGTGGGATGAACTGGACCGACGCTTCGGGCGCAAGTGACGCACCGGGTGTCTGCTCCAGTGCGCGTCATCATTGGCCCGACCGGTGGAGGGAAGTCCGCGATCGCGATGGCCCTTGCGGAACGCTTCCATCTGGCGATCATCAGCGCGGATTCTCGGCAGATTTACACGGGCTTTGACATCGGGACCGCCAAGCCGAGTGCGCAGGATCGTGCACAGGTGCCACACTTTGGCATCGATGTGATCGATCCGATGTCGCGGTACTCGGCGTTCCAGTGGGCGGCCGACGTAGACCGCTGGGAACGGTCGGCCCACGATCTCGGGCGGCTCCCGGTGATCGTCGGAGGGTCGGGATTCTATGTTCGCGCCTTGGTCAGTCCGTTCGATGCGGCATCACCGCCGAACGAGCCGGCACGAGACGCCCTCCACCGATGGTTGTCTCAGCTTTCGGCCGAGGAACTGCAACGGTGGTGCAGGAGGCTCGATCCACGCCGTGCCACGTTGGGCCGCACGCAACAGCTGCGCGCCGCGGAGACGGCCGTGCTCTTGGGCACTCGTCTGAGTGACTCGTTTCACCCTGAACCCGCGTTCGCACGAGCGGTCGATCCGCGCGCGAGCGCTGCTCGCTATCTTGTCGTTGATCCTGGGCCGCTGTTGGCGACACGTATCGCCGATCGAACGCGCGGGATGCTGGCTGCTGGATGGGTGGCGGAGATTGAGGCGCTGATGGCGCGTGTACCGGAGGACGCGCCCGCCTGGGGTGCGAGTGGGTATCGGGTGCTGCGGGACGCCATCGTCGGTCGAGGTTCACGCGACGCGGCGATCGAGCGTGTGGTGATCGAAACGCGACAGTATGCCAAGCGACAGCGCACGTGGTACCGGCATCAACTGCCGGCCGAGCAGGTGACGAAGATAGACAGCAGTGCGCCCGACGCGCTTGAGCGCGCCAAGGCGTGGTGGGCATCCGACGACGAGAGACTGACATGAAGATCGGTATCACTTGCTACCCCACGTATGGTGGGTCGGGCGCCGTGGCCACAGAACTTGGAATCGCGCTGGCGGCGCGCGGTCACGACGTGCACTTCATCACGTACCAGCAGCCTTTCAGACTCCCCAATTTCTTGCCGCGCGTGTGGTATCATGAGGTGGATGTCGGACGGTATCCGCTGTTCGAGTACCCGCCGTACGATTTGGCGCTGGCGGTCCGCATGCACGAAGTGGTGCGCGACCACGAGCTGGATATTCTGCACTGCCACTACGCCATTCCCCACGCCACCAGCGCGTGGATCGCGCGCGAGATGCTACGCGAGGGCGGGGCCGATGTGCGCGTGGTCACGACCTTGCATGGAACCGATATCACGATTGTTGGGCAGGAGCGGTCGTTCTACACGATTACCCGTTTCTCGATCGAGAAGTCGGACGCCGTGACGGCGGTGTCGACGTATTTGCGGGACGAAACCTACCGGGCGTTCGGCTGTGTCGGTTGCGATGTGCAGGTGATCCACAATTTCATCGACCCAACGCTCTTTGATCGCGCCAGTCACACCTTTCCGATCCCTGCAGATGTGGTGCGTGGCCGAAAGGTCATCATGCACATTTCCAATTTTCGCGCGGTCAAGCGCGTGCGCGACGTGGTGCGGGTGTTCGCAAAGATCAATGCGTCCGTCCCTTCGCTCTTGGTGATGATTGGCGATGGGCCGGAGCGCGTGGAGGCGGAAGATGAGGCGCGGCTCTTGGGTGTGTCCGATTGCGTGCTGTTCCTCGGCAAGATCGATGCGATTGCGCCGCTCTTGGCCGGTGCGCACCTATTCCTGCTCACCAGCGACAAAGAGTCGTTCGGACTGAGCGCGCTTGAGGCGCTCGCCAGCGGCGTCCCGGTGATCGGCGCTGCCGCGGGTGGGCTACCAGAGGTTGTGACGCATGGCATCACCGGTGCGTTGTTTGAGGTCGGCGATGTCGAGGCCATGGCGCACGAAGGGATCGCTATTCTTGCCGACGCCGCGCGGTGGCATTCGATGAGTACTGCCGCAGCGGCCGACGCGCGCGAGCGCTTCTCGCTCGATGCCGTGGTCGCGCAGTATGAAGCCGTGTATGCACGTACGCTCGCCACGAAGTCGTCTTTCACTTCATCACCATTGCCGTGACACTGACGCAAGCGATTATTCTGGGACTGGTCCAAGGATTTGCCGAGATGCTGCCGATTTCCAGCTCTGCACATCTCACGCTGGCACCGTACTTCCTGAACTTCAAAGATCCCGGTCTCGCGTTCGATGTGGCGTTGCACTTCGGGACGTTGTTGGCGTTGTTGTGGTATTTCCGCGCCGACTGGATCGAGATGATCGCGAGCGCATGGCGCATCGTGCGTACGCGCAAGATCGAAACGATACACGAGCGGCGTGCCGTGTATCTGGTCGCCGCCACCATCCCAGGCGGGATCGGCGGCCTGCTGTTGAACGACTACGCCGAGTCGACCTTTCGTTCGCCGGCGTTGATTGCCTCGACGCTGGCGGTCATGGGGCTGGTACTGTGGGCCGTTGATAGGTGGAGTGTGCGCGCACGCTCCATCGACGAGATCACGCTCCGCGATGCGGTGCTCGTCGGCCTGGCACAGGTGCTCGCGCTGGTTCCCGGCGTATCACGGTCGGGCTCGACGATCACCGCCGGTCGCGCACTGCATCTCGATCGTCCAAGCGCGGCGCGGTTCAGTTTTCTGATGAGTATGCCCATTACGATGGCCGCCGTCGCGGTGAAGCTGCCCGAAGTGATTCGGAGTGAGGGCCTGTCAGTGCCATTGGTGGCTGGCGTGGTGTGCGCCGCCGTCAGCAGCTGGTTCTCGATTTCGGTGCTCCTGCGCTACGTGAGCAAGCACAGCTTTGGCGTGTTTGCCGTGTACCGTCTCATGCTGGCCGCTGCGGTGTTTGCCACGATCGCGATCCGTCGCTAGCATGACCGCCCTCGACGGCCACGACCTTCCCTCGGCGAGCGCGCTGGGCGTCACGCGTCTGGAGCATCGCGTCGTGCTGTCGTCCACGATGGACCTCGCGCATGAGATGGCCGCGAAGGGTGCTGCGGCGGGATTGCTCGTGGTCGCCGACGGCCAAGAGCGTGGCCGCGGTCGGAGTGGGAACCAGTGGGCCTCGGCGAATGACGCCGGGCTCTGGATGACCTTGTTGGAGCGCCCAGACGACGCTACGGGTATTGCAGTGTTGTCGCTTCGTGTGGGACTCGCCGTTGCCGATGGATTGGCGTCACTCGTGGACGGCGACGTGCGACTGAAGTGGCCGAATGATGTATTCTCCGACACGGGCAAGCTCGCCGGTGTTCTTGTCGAGGCCAGATGGCGAGAATCCGCGGTCGACTGGGTCGCAATCGGTATCGGCATCAACATCCGTGTCCCGGACGACGTGATCTCGGCGGCGGCGGTTCGCGAGGGAGTGACTCGAGCCGAACTGCTCCTGGCGCTCGTGCCGCGCGTGCGGCGCGCGGCGGCCCAACGCGGCCTACTCACAGAGCACGAACTCTTCGCGTGGCATGCTCGGGATTTCGCGCGCGGTCGCGTGCTTTGCGGTCCCGTGGCAGGCCGAGTGCTTGGAATAGCGGCTGATGGCGCCCTTCGGGTTCACGGCGGCACCGACGACGTCGAGATGGCGGTGCGGTCCGGATCGCTCACCTTTGCGGATCCCTAGCTTAGCTCGGACATTCACATCTTCACGCCGCCTGCCACACAGGCATGCCCGGTGTCAAAATGACCGGAACTGGCGCGGATTCGGTGCCGATTCGGCAAGCTGGTACCAGTGTAAGCGCATAAATTACAATGACTTAGATGGTAGTCTTGTGTGCGTCACGGGTTGACGAGGGAAGAAAGCCGACTTACTATTCGCTCACGTTAGCACTCAACTCATGAGAGTGCTAACATCGAGCTAGTAACTCGTCTCAACCCCTGATCACACACGCAGGAGACCAGGACTTATGGCCACTCAGAGTGCCGCGAAAGTAGCGCCGCTCGCCGATCGCGTCGTAGTTAAGCCGCTCGAAGAAACCGAGCAGATGCGTGGTGGGCTTTACATCCCCGACACAGCGAAGGAGAAGCCGCAGCAAGGCTCCGTCGTCGCCGTTGGCCCGGGACGTTTCGAGAAGGAAACACGTGTCCCGATGGAAGTGAAGGTCGGCGACAAGGTGCTGTACGGCAAATACAGCGGCACCGAGGTGACGATCGAAGGTGAGCAGCTGCTCATCCTCCGCGAGTCCGATGTGCTCGCGATCATCAACTAAGTCGAACCACCTGAAAACGGAACACAACCATGGCTGCTAAAGAACTGCATTTTAACGTCGAAGCGCGCGCGGCTCTCAAGCGCGGCGTCGATCAGCTCGCCGAAGCGGTGAAAGTGACGTTGGGCCCGAAGGGTCGCAATGTCGTCATCGACAAGAAGTTTGGCGCGCCAACAATCACGAAGGACGGTGTCACGGTCGCGAAGGAAATCGAACTCGCGGATCCGATCGAGAACATGGGCGCGCAGATGGTGAAGGAAGTCGCGACCAAGACGTCTGATCTGGCCGGCGACGGCACGACGACGGCGACGGTGCTCGCGCAGGCGATCTTCCGTGAAGGCCTCAAGAACGTGACCGCCGGCTCCAACCCGATGGCGCTCAAGCGCGGCATCGAGAAGGCCGTCACGGCGATCGTCGAGGAGCTCAAGAAGATCTCCGTGCCGACGACGGGCCGGAAGGAAATTGCGCAGGTCGGCACGATCTCGGCCAACAATGATCCCGAGATCGGCAATCTCATCGCCGAAGCAATGGAAAAGGTCGGGAAGGACGGCGTCATCACGGTTGAAGAGGCCAAGGGCCTTGAGACCACGCTGGAGACGGTCGACGGTATGCAGTTTGACCGCGGCTACCTCTCGCCGTACTTCGTGACCGATCCGGAGAAGATGGAGGCCGCGCTCGAAGGCGCCCTCATCCTCATCCACGACAAGAAGATCTCGGCGATGAAGGACTTGCTGCCGATCCTCGAGAAAGTCGCGCAGTTGGGCAAGCCGTTGCTCATCATCGCGGAAGACATCGAAGGCGAGGCCCTCGCGACGCTCGTCGTCAACAAGTTGCGTGGCACACTGCGCATCTGCGCCGTGAAAGCCCCCGGCTTCGGCGATCGCCGCAAGGCGATGCTGCAGGACATCGCGGTCCTCACGAAGGGCCAGGTGATCTCCGATGAAGTCGGCTTCAAGCTGGAGAACGCGGTCCTTACGGATCTCGGCTCGGCCAAGCGTCTCGTGATCGACAAGGACAACACGACGATCATCGACGGCGCCGGCGACAGCAAGGATATCGAAGGCCGCGTCAAGGAAATCCGCTCGGCCATCGACAAGAGCACCTCGGACTACGACAAGGAGAAGCTCCAAGAGCGTCTCGCGAAGCTGGCCGGTGGCGTAGCGGTCATCAATGTCGGCGCCGCAACGGAAGCCGAGATGAAGGAGAAGAAGGCCCGCGTGGAAGACGCGCTGCACGCGACGCGTGCGGCCGTCGAAGAGGGCATCGTCCCCGGTGGTGGTGTCGCGCTCATTCGCGCGCAGCATGCCCTCAAGGACGTCAAGGTTGCTGAGCGTGACGAGCAGATCGGCGTCGATATCGTGCGTCGCGCGATTGAGGAGCCGCTCCGCATGATCGTGCAGAATGCCGGTGGTGAAGGCTCCATCGTGGTCGAGAAGATTCGCACTGCGAAGGAGAAGAACTTCGGCTACAACGCCCTCACCGACGTGTACGAAGACCTCGTGCAAGCCGGCGTGATCGATCCGACGAAGGTGACGCGCACGGCGCTGCAGAATGCAGCCTCGATCGCGGGCCTCCTCCTGACGACCGAAGCGTTGATCGTCGAGAAGAAGGAAGCACCGGGCGGCGGCCATGGTCATGGCGGCGGCGGCGGTGGTGGTGGTGGTGGCATGGGCGGCATGTACTAGCCGCCACCCGACGCGAGGCTGCGTCGGTGTAGATAAAACGGGGGCGCCAGTGGCGCCCCCGTTTTCATTCACGTGGGGAGCACCGCGGTTGCGCAGGCCCCGATGCGGCGCAACCCGGCTACAGCACCAGACAGAGCTGCGTTGCCTGACCGCGACGTGCCAAGCCACCAACCGCATCGAACGGTCCGCAGCTGTGGTCCTGCAAGGACGCGTGCAGTAGATCGATGGAGTGTCCCACCTTTCGGAGTGCGGTACGAGCGCACTCCAATGCTGCGGTTGGCGTGTTGTTGGTCTCGCTGAGGTGCGCCAAGACCACGCCGCGAAGCCCCCGATGCGCGACCCGAGAGATCAGCGCAGCGGCGCTGTGGTTCGAGAGATGACCGAGGCGTCCGGCAATCCGTCGCTTCAGCGACGGTGGGTAGGCACCATTCGCCAGCATCTGCGCGTCGTGATTGGACTCGACCACCAAAAGATCGCAGTACTCAAAGCGTGCGGGAAGACTCTCCGGGACATGTCCGAGGTCCATCGCAACGCCGAGCCGAGCGCCGCTGGCCCGATCGGTCAACAGCAGCGCCGCACAGGCCCGGGCATCATGAGGAACCAGTACGCACTCGACATCGAATCCGCAGACGTTCGTTGATTGCCTGAACGACATCAGCGCCGAATGGGTTGGTGCGCCTCCCGGTTGCGCCGCGAGCGCAGCGTGTGTTTGCTCAACCGCGAAAACTGGCCAAGCCCACCGTGCGCTGGCAGCGCGCGCGCCGCAGGCATGGTCCGTATGTTCATGTGTCAATACGACAGCTCCAACCTCGCGTGCGTGTCGACCTGCCAACAGGAAGCGTCGCTCAAGCGCTCGTTTACCGAATCCGGCGTCAACGAGCACCGCCCCTTCCGTGCCGTCGACGAGAATCGCATTGCCCCGGCTGCCGGTGCCAAGGACGGTGACGCGCATGAGCTACCGATCGGGCCAGTAGGAAGCTGAAGCAGCGTGGGTCATGATGTCCCCTAAGTACGCTGTGGAACGTTCATCGGCCAAGACGTTGCGGCGAGACATCATACGTGCCGCAATCTCAAGGAATTTCGCCGGTTGAAACGTCGAATAGGGTTTGCCGGTCCCCCAGGCGAACGGCGCGACGCACTTCGGCGGCATCGTCTCCATCACGTTGGCACCCGTTCCAAGCACGCATCCGGTAGTGAGTTGGAGCCCGATGCCCGTCTTCACATGATCTCCGAAGAACGTGCCGGCGAATTGTAATCCGGTGTCGCGGACCCCATCGGTGCTCCACATGGCGACGGGGCCATAGCTGTTCTTCAGATTACTCGTTGTGGTTCCTGCACCAAGATTGACCCAGCGACCGAGCAGTGAATGACCGACAAAGCCCACGTGCCCTTTGTTGGAATGCCCAATGAACACTGACATCGAGAGCTCGCCATGGACACGACAATCGTCGCCGATCGAGCAGGCGGCTACGCGATCAGCCGTGACCGTGGAATTGCGGCCGATATAGGCAGGACCGGTCAGGCGGGTGAACGCCTGTACGGAGGCGCCGCGCCGGACGAGGATCGGGCCACTCGTCGTGTCGAGTACGCAGAGCGGCTCAATCACCGCACCATCCTCCAGCCACACATCGCCGCCACCAAGCACCACGGGGGCGTGTGCCGACACGGTGCTGGCCAGTCGCGTGGCCTGCAGGCTCTGGGCCACCAGCGGAATGTCAACAGTCAGCTGTGTCGTCAGATGCCGGATGATGTCCCACAGGTCTGTCAACCAGACACCGGATACGTTGGTCACCTTCGCGTCCCTTGGCACCAGCGTCTCAAGCTCGATGGTGCCGCCCTCTAGCGTCGACACCGGGAGCGGGGTTCGCACGCGGACCGCGGCGACACGCCCGCCGATGTGAAGTACGTCCGTGGTGGCGCTCTCCATCGTGGCGCTCTCCACAGAGCGGGGTTCCGGTAACGCGCGCGTGTTCACGAGCCACGAGCCCGCGTCAATCATGCTGCCCGCGGCTGGTGGCGCATCAAACTCGACAAAGCGGCGAAGATGCGCGGCCCCAACGAACGCCGATGTCGACGCGCCAAGTGCCATCTGCCAGCGCTCTCGACCCAGCAGCGCCCCCGCGCGGACCTCGCCGAGGGGGCGTGACGTGGCAAAGGGCTCGAACGCGCGCGCGCGCGCGTCGTCGTACAAAACGATCATGGCCCGCGAAGCTCGGCGGGAAGCGCGTCGAGCAACGACTTCAAGTCCTCGGCGCGCGCTCTCGTGGTGACCATCACGACACCGTCTCGCGATACCACCACGAGGTCGTCCACCCCGTACAACACCACCGCAGTGCCCTCGGCGTGCACCACGTTTCCTGTGGCGTGCAGGGCGAATGTTGACCCATACATCGCGTTGCCATTCACGTCGTGCGTTCGAACCCGATGCAGTGCGGCCCACGTACCGACATCATCCCACCCGAAATCACCGGGAAGGACCATCACGCGATCGCTTCGCTCCAACACGCCGACGTCGATCGGGATCGAGCGTACCTCGGCGAAGAACCGCTCAAGATCATCACCCGCCGCCTCGAGTGCCGGCTGCACTTCGGGCGTGTGTTTGCGCACTTCGTCCAACAGATCGCCAACGCGCCACGCAAAAATGCCGGAGTTCCAGAAGTAGCCGGCGGTGACCATTTCAACGGCCCGCTCGCGCGAGGGCTTTTCGACAAACCGCTCAACACGTCGAACGCCCTCGCGCACGACGCTGCCGGGTTGGATGTATCCGAAGCCCGGGTCGGGGCGGGTGGGTACGATACCGACCGTCACGAGTGCGTGTTCGTGCGCGGCAACGGCGCAGGCTTCGGCCAGCGTGGTTTGAAACGCGGGAACATCTGCAATCGACCAGTCCGCGTGGACGCACAGCATCACCGACTCCGGACCGGTGCGCGCCGCAATCACGCGAGCCGCCCACGCCAGCGCCGCGCACGTACCGGCGGGCCGTGGCTCGGCGATCACGTTTTCCGCAGGGAGCGATGGCTCCATCGCGAGGATCGCCTCCCGCAACGACGCGTTGGTCAATACCAACGTATGCGAAAGCGGTGCGAGCGCGAGCAATCGATCAAGCGTGTCACGCAACATCGGTGACGAGGAGATCAACGGCAGGAGCTGTTTGGGGCGCTCCGGTGTCGACAGCGGCCAAAAGCGCGATCCAACGCCACCGGCCAACACCACATTCCAGCGAATCATAGGTTTGTGTTCGTAGGGAGAATTGCCTGGGTTGCTGCGTCGGCGACAGCATCCACCATCGAGGGTTCTGCGGGCGGTGGCGTCAAAGGAGACTGTCCGCGCGCGGTCAATGTCACGACGCGGTCGTAGAGCCGCCGTGGACTGAACGGCTTGGTCATGATGCCGGCGATACCGAGCGATTCTGCCTCTCGGAGTTGCGCATCGTGGCCGGCTGCGGTGAGGATCAGGCAGGGAATGCCGCCCCACGCGGCGTTGGCGCGAATCGCGGAAAGCACGTCCGTGCCGCTCATCCCCGGGAGCATCAAATCCAAGATGACCAAGCCAACCGCTTGCGTGCTGGCGAGCAGCGCCAGCGCCTCGGGACCGTCTTCCGCGAGCAACACGTCGAACGGCCCTTGCTCAAGGCGGGTGCGGAGAATGAGCCCGATATGGGGCTCGTCGTCCACGACCAACACGCGAACGCGCTCCGCGCCCACCGCCGATGACGTCAGATGAGCGCCGCTATTTGCGCCCTGTGGCGACGCAGGTCGAACAGCATGGCCGAGAGGTTGGCGGTTGGACTGAGGAGCACGAGCAGTAAGGCATCGGTGGTGACGGCGGTCACAACGGCCGTCCCGCCGCTGTACTCCAGCACCATAAGCCCAAACCGTCCCCAGCCGGACGCGTCGCCCATATCGATCGCGGCCGAAACCATGGGCGGCACGTGCGCCGCGAGTCCGTCGGGGTCGAGCGCGCCTTCAGTCGCTCCGTCGATCAGCAGCCCATCGCGCCCGAGCACGATGACCGCATCCACACCTTCGCGTCGCCGGAGCGCGCTTACAAGATCTCGAATGGTCGCCATCATGGAACGGTGCGCGACCTTCGGGGTGAAGTCAAGCAGCCGAACCGCTTGCCCGGACTTGAGTTGGGCGGTAACCTCCACCTTCGCTTCTGCCATGGGGAAAACCCTGCTCTTTCGACCTTTCGGTGCGGTGCGATCACTTTCGCGCGCCCTCGTGCTCTTTGTGACGGTGCTGGTCACCGCCGCCGTGTCGGCGTGCGGTGCCGACAACAACTTGTTGTCGCCGGCGTTCTTCGAGAATTTTGATCGCCAGTTCGAGCTGTGGGCGATTTCAGGCACCTCGGCCGCGTTGCCAGCCGGCTACCAGTTCACGACGGAATCGCTGGTGCGGCCGCAGGTCCTCGGGAACGGCACGATCAATTTCGATGTGGCCTTTGATTTGAATGCCGCGGGAAAAGTGGTCGTGCTTCCTGTGCGACTCGTCGCGCCGCTGCCTCCTGGACGCGCCCCGTCCGTGGGGTTCTTGCGCTGGGCGGCCGCCTATGAGCAGCTCCAACGTGCCCCTGAGAGCGGCTACGTTGCCGACACCACGGCCGTGCTGGGCGTTGGGGAAACGATTTCCGTGCAACTCACGAACTCCGGCTGCAACTTCGGAGAGCCGTTCTACGCCAAGCTGACGGTCGACGAGATCGATGTGCCTGCGCGACGCATGCTGGTGCGGCTGCTCGTGAACCGCAACTGCGGGTATCGGTCACTGACCGCCGGGGTTCCGAAGGACTGAGGTCGCTGTCCGTTCGCATTTCACTCGCCCTTTTGCCTTCCCCATGCACGATATTCGACTGCTGCGCGAGCAGCTAGATGTGCTTCGCGACGGAATGCGCCGTCGCGGCAAACTCGCCGAGCTTGAACCGGTGTTGGCGCGCGCCGAGGCGATTGAGCGCGAGCGGCGTGCGGCAATTACCGAACTGGAATCACAACAGGCCCGCCGCAACGCGATCACGCAGGTTGTCGCACAGAAGCGGAAGGCTGGTGAGGATGCAGCGGCGCAGATACAAGAGGGACGTGAGCTCGGCGACGTGATCGCGGGGCTCGAAGTGCGACGCGCCGAGGCTGAGGCGGCCGTGCAACGCCTCCTCTTCGAGGTGCCGAATCTCACCTTGGCGGAAGTGCCTGAAGGGGGAGAAGAGGCCAATACGGTGGTGCGAAGCTGGGGTACACCACGTGCGGACGGCGCGACGATCACGCCGCATTGGGAGATCGGCGAATCCCTCGGCGTCTTGGACTTGCCGCGCGGTGCGAAAATCAGTGGCTCTGGCTTCATCGTCTACCGTGGCCTTGGGGCGCGACTTGTTCGCGCCCTGATGAACATGATGCTCGATGTACACACGGAGCAGCACGGTTACGAGGAATGCTGGGTGCCGCTGGTCGTGAATCGCGCGAGCATGACCGGGACGGCGCAGCTCCCCAAGTTCGAAGACGACATGTATGCGTTGAAGGACGAAGATCTGTTCCTGATTCCGACTGCCGAGGTACCGGTCACCAACCTGTATCGCGATGAGATTCTCGACGCGAACGAACTCCCAAAGAGTTTCTGCGCGTTCAGCGCGTGTTTTCGTCGTGAGGCCGGCTCGGCGGGCAAGGACACCCGCGGCTTGCTCCGCGTGCATGAGTTCGACAAGGTCGAGTTGGTGCGCTACGTGACGCCCGAGAGTTCCCTGCAGGAACTGGAGACGCTGACCGGACATGCTGAGGCGATTCTGCAGCGACTTGACCTGCCGTATCGCGTGGTGTTGCTGGCTGCTGGAGACACCGGATTCGCGAGTGCGAAAACGTACGATCTCGAGGTGTTCGCGCCGGGAGTGGGGAAATGGCTGGAAGTCTCCAGCTGCAGCGTGTTCACGGATTTTCAGGCTCGGCGCGCCAACATCCGGTATCGACCGGCGGCTGGTGAAAAACCGCGATTCGTGCATACGCTGAACGGGTCGGCGCTCGCCTTTTCCCGGATCATTGCCAGCCTGCTCGAACATGGGCAGCAGCCGGACGGGTCGGTGCGCATTCCCGAGGCACTCCAACCGTATTTCGGACGAGCGGAACTGCGGTGACGGCATGACACGGTGTTCGTCGCCTCGCGTCTGTCGCTGATTTCGTAAACGCGAGCGCCAAGATGCGTCGCCGCCGCTGGCCCGTCGTGCTGGTTGTGCTTGGCGTGCTCGCCATGTTGGCGTGGTACGTTGGCTACACGCAACACGTGGTGACGCAGTTGCGCGCGGCCGCAGCCTTGCAAGGCCGGATGTATTCACGCGTCTATCGCGCCCTGTACACCACGGAGCCCAATGAGAACAACGACGCGGCGTTAATCGAACTGTCGCAGCAAGTCGTCGCTTCGGGCGTTCCCATTGTGATCACCGACGCGGCGGGCAAGGTCTCTGCCGCGGCCAATCTGCCGAACGATCCGCGACTGGATACGGCGAAGTATGTACGCGAGCTGGATCAAAGAAACGCACCGATCCTCGATCCAGCGCTTGGCGGCGTGCACTATGGCGATAGCGATATTGTCCGGGGACTGCGCATTATTCCGCTGCTGCAGGCGGCGGCCATCGGCCTGCTCGTGCTGTTTGGCGTTTATGCGCTGGTGGAGCGTGGGCGCGCCGAGCGCGAAAAGGTCTGGGCGGGCATGGCGCGTGAGGCGGCGCATCAGTTGGGGACCCCGCTGTCCGCAATGGCCGGATGGCTCGAATTGCTCGGCGAGCAAGCCAACACCCCGACGTCCGCTCGCGCGGTAGAGGCGATGACGCAGGACCTCGCGCGCCTCGAGCGCGTGTCCCACCGCTTCGAGCGTATCGGACGGCCGCCTCGAGACGAGGCGGTCGATTGCGCGGCGTTGGTGGATCGGCTGGCCAATTACTTCGCCGCGCGTGCCCCCACGCTGGCGCGCAAGGTGAGTATCCGCAGCGAGCACCCTGGCGGTTCGCTGATACGACGCGGTGATGGCGTGCTGTTGGAGTGGGTCCTTGAAGTGTTGATCAAAAACGCGATCGACGCACTCGGCGGGCGCGATGGAGACATCATCGTCTCGGCGCAGCCACAGCCAGAAGGCGGTGTGCGCATTCGGGTGCAAGACAACGGCCCGGGCATCCCCCCGGCACTCCGCAAGCGCATCTTCGACGCCGGGTTCACGACGAAGGACAGAGGGTGGGGCATCGGCCTGTCGCTGGCCAGACGCATCGTCGAGGAAAACCACGGCGGAAAATTGCTCCTTGCAGACACTGATAGTGGGGCTGCGTTCGACGTTATCTTGCCGGGATGACAACGACGGGATGGTCCGGATCACTGTTTGACGCGGTGCCGGCGACGGTAAATCACGAGGCGTTAATCCGCGGGCTCAATCCCGCGCAGCGCGAGGCGGTCGCACACGACGACGGTCCCATGCTCGTCCTCGCGGGAGCCGGCTCGGGTAAGACGCGCGTGCTGACGTCGCGCATCGTTCGCCTCATCGCCACACGCGGCGTAGCGGCGCACGAGATCCTTTCGGTGACCTTCACCAACAAAGCGGCAGGCGAGATGCGCTCGCGCATCGGTGCCCAGCTTGGGGCTGACCCGAAGGGCATGTGGTGCGGGACGTTTCACGCGCTCGGTGCGCGACTGCTTCGCGGCGTGGCGCCGTTAGTCGGTCGCGAACCAAACTTCACGATCTATGACCAGGACGACGCAATCACCGCGTGCAAGCGCGTCATGGAACGTCGCAACTTGAATCCCAAGCAGCTCAACCCGAACGCGGTGCTCGCCGCCATCTCGGACGCCAAGAACGGATTGATCTCGGCGAGTGAGTTTGCCACGACGGCTCGCGATACGTTCGCACAGGCAGTCGCCGGCGTCTATGCCGACCTGGAGACGGCGCTGGAGCGCGCCAACGCGGTCACCTTCGACGATCTGCTGGTGCTGCCCGTTCGGGCCATGCAAAACGATCAGCGCCTGCGCGAGCACTATCAGCGCCGGTTCCGCTATGTGCTGGTCGACGAGTATCAAGACACCAATGCGGCACAGTATAAGTTTGTCTCGCTCATGGGTGGCGGATATCGGAACGTCATGGTGGTCGGCGACGACGATCAATCGATTTACGGATGGCGCGGCGCAGATATTCGCAACATCCTCGACTTCGAGCGTGATTTCCCTGGCGCGAAGATCGTGCGACTGGAGGAGAACTACCGGTCCACGCCGAACGTCCTCGCCCTGGCCAACGCCGTCATTGCCGAAAACACCGAGCGCCGTGGCAAGACGCTACGTGCAACGCGACCGGCGGGCGAACCCGTCACGCTGATCGAGACGCTCGACGAACGCGACGAAGCAGAAGTCATTGCTGAGATTGTCACGGAACGCACCAGTCGCGGCACGTGGGCGCGACGCGATTGTGCGGTGCTCTATCGCACGAATGCGCAGAGTCGCGCCATGGAAGACTCGTTCCGGCGTCGAGGGCTTGCGTATCGACTGGTCGGCGCCGTGCGGTTCTACGATCGCCGCGAGATTCGCGACCTGATGGCCTATCTGAAATTGGTCGCGAATCCGTCGGATGACGAGGCGTTCCGACGGGCGATCAATGTTCCACGTCGTGGCTTGGGCGACGCCACGATCGCGCTGTTGTCAGAACGTGGAATCAGCGAGGGACTGCCGCTGCTTGCCGTCGCTGCGCGCATCGATGTGCTGGCGGGACTGCGACCCGCCGCACGATCGGCGCTGGAGGAGTTCGTCGCGCTCGTGCGGCGACTGCGCGAGCAAGCGGTCGACGCGTCTGTTGATGAACTGCTGCGCACACTGGCCGAACAGATTCGCTACATGGACCATTTGCGCGCCGAGGGACCCGAAGGCGTGGAACGCATCGAGAATGTCCGGGAAATGATCGCTGGGGCTGCCGAGGTGGTCGCCGACGATGGCGGGGAGGTTGGCTTAACACCGCTTGATCATTTCTTGCAGAAAGCCACACTGATCACCGGTGTCGATCGGCTGGATCCGGACGCGGACGCCGTGACCATGATGACCATGCACAACGCGAAAGGGCTCGAGTTCCCGCTGGTGTTCGTGTCGGGGCTGGAAGACGGGCTCTTCCCCCTCGCCCGCGCGGCGGAGGATCCGAAGCAACTCGAGGAAGAGCGGCGGTTGTTCTATGTGGGCATCACCCGCGCCGAACACAAGCTCTATCTCACCTGTGCCGAACAGCGTCGCCGCAACGGAGAGCTGATGTTCTCGGTGCCGTCCCGGTTTTTGAAAGTCATCACACCGGCGCTCGCGGATAGGCAGAAGTCGCTGCGCGTTAAGGCTGAAGGCCGCGGCGCGATGACTAGTCGCCCATCCGCATCGAAGGCAGAGGGGTGGGGGCGCAGCAGCTATGATCGCGGGGGCGGTGCGCGTCCTGGCGGTGCGCCGCGTGCGGCTGGTCCGTATGGCAGCGCCACCTATCGTGGCGGCGGTGCGTCGAGCGACGAGGTGCCGTTCGGCAAGGCGCCTGTCCAGTGGAGTGAACGACCCACACGGGCCCGCGTCCCGGAGCCTGAGGACGAATCACAGGACGCGCCGGCGTTCGCCGTCGGCGAGCGCGTTCGTCACGGCAAATTCGGTAGCGGCACGATTGCGGAACTCACCGGCGGTGGTCGCGATGCGAAGGTGCGCATCGACTTCGACGATGACGAGGTTGGACGAAAGACGCTGGTCATCGCGCAGGCAAAACTCGAACGCGGATGGGATTAGGTGAGTATTTCCGAATCGGATGTGCGTCATGTCGCTTCGCTCTCTCGCGTCGGGCTCGATTCCGCCCGGCTTCCCCTTGTCGTCGCTGAGCTCAATGGCATCCTTGGGCACATGGACGCGCTGCAACGCGTGGATGTGTCCTCCAACGCCAACGAGGATGCCACACGCCCAATGATGCTGGCAGACGACGTCGTTGGCGCCGTTCAGCTGATGCGTTCGCGAGAAGACATGGCACCCGCGATGCGCGATGGCTTCTTCGTGGTGCCGCGGCTCGCCACACACGCGGCGCCTGAGGGCAATCCGGCTGCGCGCGCCGTTGACGCCGAGGCACCGTGAGCGACGAGCACGTACGTACCCCTGCCGATCGGTTGCTGGATCGCGGAGTCGCCGCGATCGTTGAGGGCGTGGCCAGCGGAGCATGTTCTGCGCTTGCGATGGTTGAGTGCACGTTGAATCGCATGGTGTCGCGCGACGTGGGGCGCGACGGACTCAATGCCGTGCTCTATGTCGATCAGGAGGGCGCGCACACCGAGGCCTCGTTGTTTGACGCCCGCGACGCGGCGCGAGCAGACGCGCCGCTGGCTGGTGTGCCGATTCTGGTGAAAGACAACATTGCCACGCATCGGCTGGCCACCTCCTGCGGTTCCCGCATTCTCGAAGGATACGTGAGTCCATATGAGGCGACGGCGGTCGGCCTCTTGCGCGCGGCGGGCGCGATCGTTGTCGGAAAAACCAACATGGACGAATTCGCGATGGGGTCATCCACCGAGAACAGCGCCTATGGCCCCACGAAGCACCCCCTCGATCGCACGCGAGTGCCTGGTGGGTCATCGGGCGGGTCTGCGGCAGCGGTGGCGGCCGGCGTGACACCGGTCGCGCTCGGATCAGAAACGGGTGGCTCCGTGCGTCAGCCAGCCGCATTCTGCGGCGTGGTGGGCATCAAGCCCACCTACGGCCGCGTCAGTCGTTTCGGGTTGGTGGCGTACGCCTCATCGTTGGATCACATTGGTGTGTTCGGCGCGCGCGTTGACGATGCGGCACGCGTGTTGGCGGTCATTGGACAAGCTGACGCACACGATGCGACCAGTGTGCATTTCCCGCCGGTTGACGACGCGAGAGCGGGGCAGGAAGAACCACACCCGCGTGGCACGCAGCCTTTGAAGGGCATCGTGATCGGTCGCCCGGAAGAGTATTTCCCGGCGTCGTTGGATCCACGGATTCGCGCGCTGTGTGACGCGTCGCTGGAACGATTGCGGGAGCAAGGGGCCGAAATCCGCACGGTGCGTATGCCCAATACCGAGTCGGCGATTCCGGTGTATTACATCATTGCTCCGGCCGAAGCGTCGAGCAATCTCGCGCGATACGATGGCGTACGGTTTGGTCAACGCCGCCCCGGTGCTGGAGTGCAGGGGATGTATGAAGCCACACGGGCCGCTGGCTTCGGTCCAGAGGTCACCCGTCGCATCCTCCTTGGGACGTACGTGCTGAGCGCTGGCTACTACGATGCGTACTATCGGCGAGCGCAAGCAGTCCGGCGATTGATCGCCAGGGACTTCACCGATGTCTTTGCGTCCGGCGTCCACGCGCTCTTTACACCAACCACGCCAACCACCGCCTTTCGGCTTGGCGCGGTGTCGGATCCATACGAAATGTACTTGAGCGACATCTTTACGGTGACGGCGAATCTCGCCGGTGTACCGGCGATGTCTCAGCCTATCGGTCGCATTGAGGGATTGCCGGTCGGTGGACAGTTAATCGCGTCGCACGGCGATGAAGCAACGATGCTTCGTATTGCCCGTGCGCTCGAATTCTCGCTCGGCGTGGAGGCCCATCGATGAACGCTGCGCACGACTCCGCTCGGCGTCGCGATGCCGCGACGCCATACGAACTCGTGGTTGGCCTCGAGGTGCATTGCCAGTTGGCGACCGAGACCAAGATCTTCTGTCGCTGCAGGACGTCGTTCGGCGAAGCGCCCAACGTCAACACATGCCCGGTATGTTTGGGGCTGCCCGGCGCGCTTCCCGTGCTCAATGCGAACGCCGTCCGGTTGGCCACGCGCGCGGCGCTCGCGTTGGGATGCACCGTGCACGAGACGTCGGTCTTTGCGCGGAAAAACTACTTCTATCCCGATCTTCCCAAGGGTTACCAGATCTCGCAGTTCGATCGACCGCTGGCGACGGGCGGTGCGATTGACGTCGGTGCGGAGAGCGGGACCGAGCCGCGACGCATTGGCATCACCCGTGTCCATATGGAGGAAGACGCCGGGAAGTCGGTCCACGATCGATTCGCCGACTGGACCGCGGTCGATCTGAATCGCGCGGGCACGCCGCTGGTCGAGATCGTCTCCGAGCCCGACATGCGTTCGGCGCAGGAGGCGGGAGCGTACCTGCGCCAGCTCAAGCAGATCTTGGAGTATACCGCCGTCTCAGACGCGAACATGGAAGAGGGCTCGTTACGTGTCGATGTGAATATTTCGGTGCGTGCCGTTGGGGCAACCGCGCTTGGGACGAAGACGGAAATCAAGAACCTCAATACGTTTTCCGGTGTCGAGCGGGCCATCGAAATCGAGTATGCGCGACAATGCGCGCAGCTCGATGCCGGCGGCGCTGTCGTCCAGCAAACCATGCTGTGGGACGGCGCGCGCGAGCAGATCCGACCGGCACGCAGCAAAGAGGGCAGTCACGACTATCGGTACTTTCCCGATCCAGATCTCCCGCCGTTGGAGCTCGCATCGGCGTTCGTCGAGGCGCAGCGCGCCGCGCTCCCGGAGTTACCGAGAGGCCGGCGATCTCGTTTTGTGGCTGCATACGGTGTCACGTGGCCAGAGGCAGAACAGCTGACGGCCTCTGCCGAGCTTGCTGACTATTTCGAGGCCGTCGTTGCCGAGTCTGGCCATGCCAAGCGGGCAACGAATTGGGTGCTGGGGGTGGTGCTCGCGGCACTCAACACGACCGGGCGCACCATTGCCGATGCGCCGATTGGCAGCGGACGCGTTGCTGCCCTGATTCGACTTGAGGCCGACGGCCTGGTGTCGAATACGGCAGCGCGCCAGGTCTTTGCCTGGCTCTGCGAGCGGGACGAGGACCCGCGGGTTGTTGCCGAGCGCGAGGGGCTGATCAAGGTGACCGACGATACCGCACTCGTGCAGTGGATCGACGACGTACTCGCCGAGCAGCCTGCGGAAGCCGCCCGTTTCCTTGCCGGCGAAGTGAAGTTGCAGGGGGTATTCGTAGGCCACGTCATGCGGAAATCCAAAGGCGCCGCAGACCCCCGCCGCGTCAATCAGATACTCGCATCGCGCATCAGCTAGAAGAGTGGGTCTGGAAGGGTACTGGCAAAGCGCAGCGACGTGACGGGAAGGCCGAACATCCGATCCGCTTCGAACGCGGCACGAATGTCGCCGCCCTGGCGCCGAGCCAGTCGGCGCACCTTCTTGGCCTCACGCAGAGGCTCATCACCGGAAGGATCATACGCGAAGGGCTCACTGAGATCCCATCGATTGAGCAGATCGACCATGTAGTCGAACGCGCGCAACAGATAGCGCGTCACGTCACCATCCGAGAGATCCCAGCGGCTGTTCTCCGATACCAGTTGGAAGATCCGCTGCCACGATTCGGTGTCGGTGACGTACACCATGCCTCGAAAGATCCGACGGTTCGTTGCGGTCCCAAACAACGTCGGACTGAGGATGCGGTCTAGATGCTGGTCTGCGTCGCCGTGATTGAGCAAAAGGAGTTCGCGCGCTCGTCGCGGCCACGGGTCGCCCAGATGCGTATCGATGCGGGACTCCCAGTAGCTGTGCCCAATTCCGACCGTGCTGGACGTGACCGCCAGCTGCCGCGGCACGAAGAAGTTGTGAGCGACGACATCGGCCGCAAGGTGGGACAGATACCCCAGCGCGAAGGCTCTGAGCGCGGGTTCTGTCGCCTCATCGTGGATCTCCAGACCAATATGCCACGAGTGGCAATGACGTCCGACTTGCGCGTACTTCTTGGCAATGCTGGTGTCCGCTGCAATAGAGCCATAGAGAAACTGCGCGGGAAAGGCGGTCAGCAGTTCGGCGATAGGCACGGGAACCAGCGACAAGTGTCTGAGGAGTACGTCCCCGAGAAAGACATGGGTCCCCGGCGTCCACGCGTACAGCGGCGCCGGAAAGCACACCACCAGCACCGCGACGGCGACCAGTGCGGCGAAGCGCAAGCTACGGCGTATCCGATCGGTCGCGTCGCCGCGAACCCGTCCGACGAGTGAGCGCGAGCGCACTGGCGCGAACACCGCGTACCATCGCGGCCGCGTCAAGCGCCGTGTCCTCAAGCTCCCCTTGCAGAACATCAAGCACCGCGTTGACGTCATCGACTCGCGTCACCGTCGTCTCCGCAGCCGCCAGAAGGTGAGCACTGATGGCCCCGGCCGCGTGGGTCACGCGTTCGGCGTCCGTGCGAAGCATCGCCACCACTTCACGCGCGTCGGCAACGACCGCCGAGGCCGATTGGACCAGGGGGCGCGTATCAGTGGCGAACTGCTTGAACACCGTGTTGGCCTCAATGACCCCGCGACGCACCGTCACCAAGAGCGCCACCATGGTTGCCAACGTCGCCACGCCAAGGAGCAACACCACGAGTTGCAAAATGCCGCTGGTCCAATCCAGCACTCCACGATCGGCGACCATCCGCGCGACGATGGTGTCGGGGAGCGCAGCGGTGTGAAGCAGGAGTCGGGACGTGGTCGACGCGAAGAGCATGTTGTGGGATCTAAGCGTGCAAGCGACTCGGGGCAAGCAACTGGACGATCGTGGTCGCCGAACCGGCCGCGGAGGCCGCGTGGCCGAAGACGCCCGACACGGGTACGAGCGCATGGCTTGACGGTAGCGCTCGCGTGGCGAGATTCTTCTGTGTGCGGTGTGGCGCTCTGCTGCATCGTCGCCTTCGCTCCCAGCCAGCCTGCATGCCCGCCATTCAGTATGTCGTTGAAGGAGGGCATCGGCTCTCTGGCTCCATCCGTCCGGCCGGTAACAAGAACGCCGCCTTACCGATTGTGGCGGCCGCGTTGATCACCGACCAGCCTGTTCAGCTCAACAACGTGCCTCGTATTCGCGACATAGAAACGCTGGTGGAACTGATCCGGACAACTGGTGCGGAGTGCGAGTGGAACGGGCCGAACGCGCTGCGCATTCACGCGCGCGAACTGCACTCCGGCGATCTCGACCCGGTCATGTGCGCGCGCATACGGGCGTCGATTTTGTTGGCGGCGCCGCTCCTCGCGCGGTGCGGCGACGTAACGCTCTCGCCGCCGGGCGGCGACGTGATCGGGCGTCGCCGGCTGGATACGCATTTTCACGTCCTGCAGGCGCTCGGCGCCGAATATGAACTGGGGGAGCGGTTTCGCTTCCGCGCGCGCGCGTTGCGCGGTGCGGATGTGTTCCTCGATGAGCCCAGTGTCACCGCAACCGAAAATGCGCTGGTGGCCGCCGTCGCCGCGAGCGGCCGCACGATTCTTCGCAATGCGGCGAGTGAACCGCACGTGCAGGATCTGGCGCGCTTCCTGATCGCGCTCGGTGCCCGCATCGAAGGCATTGGCTCGAACGTCTACACCATCGACGGTGGGCTACCCCTCGGCGGCGCAACCTACGCCATCGGTCCGGATCACATCGAAGTGGGGTCGTTTATCGGATTGGCGGCCGTGACACGCTCGGCGCTTCGCATTGAGGGGGCCGGCGTCGAGCACTTGCGGAGCACGCTGATGGGATTCGAGCGGCTTGGCATCGTGTGCGCGATCGACGGGGATGACCTCGTCGTCGGCGCCGAACAATCGCGCATCATTCAAAGCGATCTTGGAGGGCACGTCCCCAAGCTCGAGGACCAGCCGTGGCCGGCGTTTCCGGCTGACGTCATGTCGATCGCGATCGTCACCGCGACGCAGTGCGAGGGCATGATTCTCATGCACGAGAAGATGTTCGAGTCGCGCATGTTCTTCGTCGACAAACTCGTTGGCATGGGCGCGCGCATTGTCTTGTGTGATCCACATCGCGCGATTGTGTCTGGGCCAACGAAACTGCGTGGCAGTACGGTGGAGTCGCCCGACATCCGCGCCGGCATGGCGATGTTGCTGGCTGCGCTCTGCGCCGAGGGGACGAGCCGCATCAATAATGCCCAGCAGATTGAGCGCGGCTACGAGCGCGTCGAAGAGCGACTCGGAGCATTGGGCGCGCGGATCAAGCGAGTGGAATTCAGCGCTCGCTGATGCCTGACGCACGCACGAGCTTGGCGAACCCGTTGGATGCGGCGGAGGATGTGCTGAGCCAAGCGGAGGACGTCCCTGGCATGCCCGCCGGCGTGTCAGCGTGGACCACGACCCGAGCGCTCGGGTCCTTCGGCCTGGTCTCGCATGAGCCGGTGGGTACTGTGATGGCCCGCTGGGACGCGTTGCAGGGCGCCTTGCTGACGCGGGGCGTCGCTCGGCTCGCGAGCGCCAGCCAGGTCCATGGTGCCGACATCGTGGCCCACGCTGGCGGTTGGCGCGGGTGGCTGCGGTGGCGCGGCGTCGACGGGCACATCTCGACGGTCGCCGGAACGGCACTCGCGGTCACGGTGGCCGATTGCACGCCCGTGTTTGTGGCGCATCCTCGCGGTGTCATCGCCGCGTTACACGCCGGTTGGAGGGGAACAGCGCTCGGGATCCTGTCGGCGGGTCTTGATGCGTTCGCCGCGCTCGGGTGTCCTGCCGACGAATGCCGGATCCACCTTGGCCCTGCTATCTGCGGGCGTTGCTACGAGGTCGGCCCGGAGGTGCTCGAGCAGGTGCTGGGGAAGCCGGCGCATGCCAAAGCCTGCTTGGATGTGCGAGCCGTACTGGCCGACCAAGCCGAGCGCCGAGGGGTGCGAGCACTCTCCGTGAGTCCGCATTGCACACGATGTGATGCTGGGCGGTTTTTCAGTCATCGGGGAGGGGATCCGGGGCGCCAGCTCGGGGTCATCGCGATGTGAGGTAACGCACGCGATACGCTTGCCATGTCGGTCGATTGGCGATGAATGAGCACTAAGTCATCTTGACCTTATGGCGCCACTGTCGTACCTTCTTCCTTCTACGACGGAACATCCACGCGCAGTTCGCGTGCCCTCGCCCGGGATATCGGGGCGAACGAAGTGTGGGGATGGTCCCCACACTTTTTTGTTCTTGGTGGTTTTTCAGCGGTTGAGGTTGGTCCATGGGTGAGCCGTTCGAACCCGTTGTTGTTCAAGAACTTGACGCGCTGGGTTTCGATTTGGTGGAGCTCCGCCGTGGCGGGTCGAAGTCGCGGCCGGTGCTGGAGATCCGCGTGGATCGGCGGGATGGGACGAAGGTCACTATCGAAGATTGTGCCCGTGCTTCTCGCGCCTTGGAGGCGCGACTGGAGGCGGACGCGTTGGTGAGTGAGCAATATGTTCTCGAAGTGTCTTCACCAGGTGCCGACCGGCCCCTGCGGACAGCCGCTGACTGGCGCCGCTTCATTGGGCGTCGAGCAACGGTGACGAGCGGATTGCTTGCTGGCGGGAAACAGGAGGTAGAGATCCTCGGCCTTGACGGCGACGGCATCGCTGCCGTGGCACACGTACGAGATCCGAAGGGGCGGGAGACGCACGTACCGCTCGCGGACATCACGCAAGCGCGGCTGGCGTTCCACTGGAATAAATAAGGGAGAGCGGATGGTCGGATCGGCGGAGATACTTGCAGCGTTCCGCGAGTTGTCCAATTCGAAGCAGCTCGATCGCTCGGAATTGCACGGGCTCTTACAGGACGGCATTCATGCCGCGCTGGCGAAGAAGCATGGCGCAAACGTGCAGGCAGAGGTCGAGATCAACGAAGACAAGGGCACCATCCGCATCGTCCTCCTGAAGACGGTGGTGGACGAGGTGACCGACGCGTCGCGCGAGATGTTGCTTGAAGAGGCGCGCTTTGAGGATCCCGAATTCCAGGTCGGCGACGTCATGGAAATTCCGGTGGATTTTGCCGAGTTCGGGCGAACGGCCGTACAGGCCGCAAAGCAACGCATCATCCAGCGTGTTCGCGAAGGGGAACGGTCGCGCATTCGCGATGAATTTTCAGGACGCGTTGGCGATTTGCTCTCCGGCGAAGTCCAGCAGATCGAGCGGGGAAAGCTCGTGGTCATGCTGAACAAGTTCCGCGAAGCGGAAGCCATTATTCCGTATCGCGAACAGAATCATCGAGAGCACTATCATCAGGGCGAACCGGTGCGGGCGGTCCTGAAGCGCGTGGAAGACACACCCAAAGGTCCTCGCCTGATTCTCAGTCGCTCCGATGCCCTGTTTGTCCAGGCGCTATTCAAGCTCGAAGTCCCGGAAATTCAGCAAGGGATTGTGGAAATCAAGGCGGCCGCCCGCGAAGTGGGCAGCCGCACGAAGATCGCGGTGACGTCGCGTGATGAAGCGGTGGATCCCGTCGGTGCGTGTGTCGGCCTGAAGGGCGCGCGCGTGCAGGCAGTGGTCAACGAACTTGGCGGTGAACGCATCGATATCGTTCCGTGGTCTCCGGACCCTGAGCGGTTCGCGAAATTGGCGCTCGCGCCGGCACGGGTGGCGCGAGTCTTCAGCGACGCCTTGACGCGCACCATTCAGGCGGTTGTCGACGAAGATCAGCTGTCGTTGGCCATCGGACGGAACGGGCAGAACGTTCGGCTGGCATCGGAGTTGACGGGCTGGAAGATCGATTTGTATTCCAGCCGTGAGTGGATGGAAAAGGGAGGAGAGGCCCCGCTGTTCGCGCCGCTGCCGGAAGAAGAGGAGGCAGATGTGCCGCTCAACGAGATCGACGGCCTGGAGACATCGACAGTGGCCGTGCTGGCGGAAGCAGGGTACCGCACGTTGAACGATATCCTCGACTTGGATCGTGATGATCTGTTGCGGCTTCCGGGCATCGCGCCCGTTGAGGCCGATCGCATTATGTCCATCATCGACGAACTGACGATGGAAGATGACGCGGAGAGTGACGGAGTTGCTGGTCAACAAGGGTGATGTCCTGCAACGGCGAGGCCCTTGATGATGTGTCGCGCCGGAAGGTGCTGGGCTTGTTGGGGCTTGGCGTACGTGGACGGCTGGTGGTGGTTGGCGCCGAGCGGGTGCGCATCGAGTCGCTGAAGGGGGCGGTGCATCTGGCCGTTGTCGCATCTGATGTCTCGCGGCACAGTCTCGATAAGGTGTTGCCCGTGCTACGCGCGCGTCGCATCGAGGTCATCGACTGGCCGAGTGCAGAGGAGTTGGGAAGTGCAGTAGGGAGGGATACGACTGCTGCTGTGGGTATCGTAGATCAGGCGCTGGCGCGCGGTATCCGTGGCGCCGTAGCCGGGGCAATCCCGGCGGGCGACGCGACGCGCGTTTCGCGGTAGGAGGACGGTTGAGCAAGCTTCGTGTGCATGATATGGCGGGTGAGTTCGGGATCTCGGCAGACGAGGTCATCGGGCTGCTACGTCAGATGGACGTTCCGGTGCGCAGCCATTTGTCGCTGCTGACTGACGACCAGGTTTCCCGAATTCGCGCTCGTTGGGAGCGCGAGAAACGCGTGCGCGCGGAGAAATCGCAACCGGCTCCGGCCGCGACGCCTCGGCGTCGTCGCACCGGTGCTGGCCCTGACGTGCCGGTTGTCGAGGTCGCCGAACCAGAGCCCGCCTCGACCAGTGTCCGCCGTCGCCGCCGCTCCGAGTCGGACGCAGACGGAGGCGATGACGGAGCCGCGCCCATGAGCGATGCGCACGACAGCGAGCATGCCAGCGCGCCGGGTGGAGTGACGCCGACGCTGGTCGTGGAATCGGTCGTGGCACCGCTTGCCGATGTCGTCGCCGCAGCGGTGCCGACGATCGCGGAAGTCCCGCAAGCGCCGAGAGAAATTGCGGCCGCGCCGGAAACACGGGTCGAAGACAAGCCCGCGCTCGTCGAAGCACCGCAAGCGGCTCGTCCGTCGGTGCCAGAGCCTGGGAGCCAGAGCGTGCCCTTTGTCGCGTCCGCCCCAGTAGCGCGGGCGCTCGAGCCATCGACGGGCATTGCGTCCTCGGCCATGCCGACGGTCGCTGCGCCCAGCGTCGCCGCTACGCCGACGACGCCAACCAGTCCTGGCGCACCGAGTACTCCGAGCGCTCCGAGCGCGTCGCTTCCCCCGGATCGTCCGCGTCCACGCCCCGTGGTTCCCGGGGCGCCGCGACCGCGGCCTGCCGGCAGTGCGCCCAATTTCGGGTCTGCGCGCCCGATTGCGTCCGCAGCGCCCGGTGGTGGCCTCGGACAAGGACAGCGCCGAGATGATCGTCGACCGATGCCGCAAGGATCGCCCGGTCAGCAGCAGGGTGGGCAAGGTGGGCAGGGGGGACAGCAGGGCGGGAGTATGGGGCCAGGGGCGAACGTTGCCGCGAGTGGCCTGAGCCCTCGGCGTGGCAAGAAGGGCAAGCGCGGTGCGGTTGATCAGGAAGCCGTGACCGCAAACATCTCGAAGACGATGACCGCGATGCGCGGTGCGCCTTCGCGCCGTGGTGGTGGACGTCGCTTCGGTGCGGACATGCGTGAGGAAGCAGAAGCGCAGCGTGTCGCCGCCGTCGAAAAAGAGCGCAAAACCGTCCGCGTGAATGAGTTCATCACGGTGTCCGAGCTTGCGCAGACGCTGGGGATCTCGGCGACGCAGATTGTTGGGTTTGCGTTCAAAACGCTGGGACTGATGGTGACCATCAACCTACGCCTCGATTTCGACCAGATCGAGTTGATTGCCGGCGAGTTCGGGTTTCAAGCCGTCAAAGAGAGCGACTACGCCGCCGATCTGCTCGAGGTGGTGGAGAAGGATGACCCAGAGGATCTTCGGGCCCGTCCTCCCGTGGTCACGATCATGGGACACGTGGACCACGGCAAAACATCGCTGCTGGACTATATCCGTAAAGCCAACGTGGTCGCTGGCGAAGCCGGCGGCATCACGCAGCACATTGGTGCCTATCACGTCCAGGTGGCCAACGGCAGGCAGATCACGTTCCTGGACACGCCGGGTCACGAGGCCTTTACGGCCATGCGTGCGCGCGGCGCTCAGGTCACCGACATCGTGGTGATTGTCATCGCGGCGGACGATCAAGTCATGCCGCAGACGGTCGAAGCCATTTCGCATGCCAAGAGTGCTGGTGTCCCGATCATCATCGCGATCAACAAAGTCGACCTACCGACCGCGAATATCGCGAAGGTGAAGCAGGATCTCCTGCAACATGAAGTGGTGCTGGAGGAGTTCGGCGGGACCGTGCTGCACTCGGAGATCTCCGCCAAGAAGGGCACTGGGGTGGCGGAACTCCTGGAACAGATCACCCTGCAGGCGGACATTCTGGAGTTGAAAGCCAATCCGTCACGCCGCGCCGTGGGATCCGTTGTGGAAGCGCAGCTCGACCAGGGCAAGGGGCCGGTCGCGACGGTCTTGGTCTCCAACGGAACGCTGAAAGTTGGTGATGATTACATCTGCGGCATCTATTCCGGACGCGTGCGCGCCATGCTCGACGAGCGCGGCAAGCAGATCAAGGAAGCGGGGCCAGCGATTCCCGTGCAGATCCTCGGGCTCTCTGGCGTGCCAATGGCGGGTGATCAGCTGCTCGTCGTGGAAGACGCATCGGCGGCGCGCGAAATCGCGCAGCGCCGCGAGCGGTTGGATCGCGAGGCGAAGAGTCGCCGGACGACGCGCGGCGTGGTCTCGCTTGAAGACTTCATGTCGCACGCGGCCGCCGGACAGAAGCGGCAGTTGCGCTTGGTCATCAAGGCGGATCAGGGCGGACCGGCCGAAGCCTTGGCCGATGCGCTGGGGCAGCTGTCGAACCCGGAAGTCCAGGTCGAGATCATTCATCGAGGCGTGGGAGCGATTGCCGAAAGCGACATTCTGCTGGCCAAGGCGTCGGGAGCGATCATCATCGGCTTCCATGTGCGGCCAGACAACAACGCGCGCGCCGCAGCGGAGCGCGAGGGTGTCGACATCAAGCTGTATCGCATTATCTACGAGGCCGTCGCCGATGTGAAAGCGGCCCTCGAGGGCATGTTGCGGCCGGAAGAGCGCGAAGTGGTGTTCGGTGAGGCCGCGGTCCGCGAAACGTTCAAGGTCGCTCGGGTCGGCGTCATTGCCGGCTGCATCGTGCGCAGCGGCAATATCACGCGAAAGGGCCGTATGCGGGTGATTCGCGACGGCGTCGAGATCTACGACGGCACGATCGCCTCGCTGCGTCGCTTCAAGGACGACGTGAACGAAGTCAAAGAAGGCTACGAGTGCGGTATCGGTATCGAGAACTTCAACGACGTCAAGGTGGGCGATGTCTTTGAATGCTACCGCACCGAAGAGGTGGCCAGGACCCTTGATCAGGCCGCCAAATCCTGAGGAGACGATATGGCCGACGCGCGACGTCCTGACCGCGTTGCCGAGGCGATTCGCGAGCAAGTAGCCACGTTCTTGGCGGAAGGCGCCAAGGACCCACGGATACGCGGGTTCGTCACGGTGACCGCGGTGGAAATGACGCGGGATCTCCGGCACGCGAACGTGTTTGTGAGTGTGATGGGCGACGATGAGGCGATAAAGGCCACCTTCGAAGGGCTCGGGAGCGTGGCATCGCATCTGCGTTCGATGCTGGGGAAGACGCTGCGCTTGCGTAACGCGCCGGAGATTCACTTCAAGGCGGACGAAAGCATTGCTCGTGCATCGCGCATCGAAGTGCTGTTGGCGCAAGTTCGCAATGAGCGGGAGTCGGGCAGCACGGAGTGATCGACCGGTGAGAGGATTGCTCTGCGTGGACAAGCCGGTAGGCGTGACCTCGCACGATGTGGTCAGCAGCGTGCGCCGCGCTGCGCGCACCAAGCGTGTGGGGCACGCGGGCACGTTGGATCCCTTTGCCAGCGGATTGTTGGTGCTGGCGGTTGGCGCGTGTACTCGTCTGCTCCCGTACCTGGCAAGTGAACCGAAAGTGTACGACGCGCTGATACGGTTTGGTCAGGAGACCGATACGGACGATCACACCGGCACGGTGGTTCGACAGGCCTCAACCCCGGTGGCGCTGGGGTGGCCCGTGCCGCTGGACGCGGCGATGGCGTCGTTGACCGGTGACCTGCAACAGGTCCCCCCGGCATTCTCCGCGAAACATGTTGACGGGCAACGTGCCTATGCGCTCGCACGTCGCGGAGTGGACGTCGTCCTGCAGCCCGTGCCGGTCACCGTCCACCACTGGGAACTGCTTGAAACCCGAGACGACGCGGTCCGTGTTCGCATCACGTGTCGCGGGGGCACGTACATTCGCGCGTTGGCACGAGACTTGGGTCGTGCGCTCATGAGTGCCGCGCACTGTGAGTCACTGCGTCGGCTGTCGAGCGGCGCCGCAACCGTCGACGGATCGGTGCCCCTCAATGCGCTCGAGCCGGGCAGCATCGCAGACGGTCGTGTGACGGTGCACGCGCCGTTGCGGTTTCTCGAGCCCATGGCACATGTCCCGTTGGATGCGCCATCGCTCGACGCACTCGGGCACGGACGCTCGATCGCCGCCACCCACGTCGGCGCGCGAGCCGCGATGCTCCGCGACGGAGACGTCGTTGGCATCGCCGATCGCGTCATCGATCAGTCTGGTGCGCGCTGGCAACCGCGCGTCGTGCTGCTGAGCGGCGACGCGTAGGCCGCAGCGATGACGGACATGCGTGGACTCCCAATTGGCCCCTCCGGATCGGTGATCACGGTCGGCACGTTCGATGGGATGCATCGCGGCCACCAGGACGTGCTGCGTCGCGTCGCGTCGCGCGCCGAGGAGAGCGGTCGCACCAGTGTCGTGGTCACGTTCGACCCGCATCCGTTGCAAATACTGCGGCCCGAGCACGCGCCGCGATTACTCACCACGTTTCAGGAAAAGCGTGAGGTCATGGCCGTCACCGGTGTGTCGTACGTCGCGGTGCTGCCATTCACGCCGACGCTGGCCGCGCTCGACGCGGCCTCGTTCGTCGATGACGTGTTGCGCGCGCGGTTTGGGCTCTCCGAACTGTTGGTTGGTCACGATCACGGGTTTGGACGGGGCCGACTTGGCGACATCAGTGCCCTCCGGCGACTTGGCGACGCGCGCGGGTTCACGGTCCGCGAGCTGGCGCCCGTGATGGGCGGCGACGGGATGGCGGTGTCGTCCAGTGTGATTCGCCGCGCGATCGCCGACGGCGACTTGGAACTCGCGGCCGTCGGCCTTGGTCGGCCGTACGCCATCAGTGGTCGCGTGAAGGCGGGGGAGGGGCGCGGAAGGACGTTGGGCTACCGGACCCTGAATCTCGAGGCACCGCCGCCGGAGAAGTTGCTCCCACCCGACGGCGTCTATGCGGTGCGCGTGCACACCCGCGAGGGGGCATTCGGCGGTATGATGAATCTTGGGCCGCGGCCGACCTTTGGCGACAACGCTCGCCAGATCGAGGTCCACGTCTTCGACGCCGACCGCGATTGGTACGGGACGCTCGTGCGTATCGATTTAGTGGGCTGGCTGCGTGCCACCCAGACCTTCGCCGACGCAGCCGCATTGGTTGAGCAGCTGCGACAGGATGAAACCGCGGCGCGTCGACTCCTGCAGACGGTCGGTCGCAGCTGACGGCGGATCCGGTCGCCGCGTGAGCTACCCAAGACGGCGAGTGCAGCCTATCTTACGAGGCTAGACCTACTTGGCGCGCCTCGCGGCGACGCCTTCGTTCTCCTCGCTCGGTCCTTGCACTAGAAGGCGCACAGTCCGCGGCGAGTTTCCTGTCCACCTTTGGCCACCGGCATCGATGGCGAACTTGAAGTACCGCCTCCTGCTCATCGTGGGACTGCTCGCGGTTTCCGCGTGGTCTCTTTTCCCCCGGACCGTTGTCGAGCGCGTCAAGCGCAACGGCATCTTCGTCTATGACACGGTCAATCGCGTGCCGCTCAAGCGAGGCCTCGATCTGCAGGGAGGCATGCATCTTGAGCTCGAGATCGACGAATCCAAGCAGGCCGTCGCCGACAAGCCGGAAGCGATCGAGCGCGCGCTGAAAGTCGTGCGCCAACGCATCGATGAATTCGGTGTCTCCGAGCCGCTGGTGCAAAAGGCGGGCGACAATCGGATTATCGTTGAGCTCCCTGGCATCGATGACCCGGAACGCGCCCTGGAGTTAGTGCAGAAGTCGGCGTTCCTTGAGTTTCAGATCGTCGACAAGTCGCAAGCGCTGGAGCGAGTGATCCCGCGATTCGACGACATGGCCAAGGCGGCTGGTATCGTTGTTGTCGGCGCGAAAACCGGCGCGGATACCTCGAAAACCGCCGGCGTCACGTCGCTCCTGACCCAGAAAACAGATACGACCAAAACGGACGGCAAGCCTGACAGTGCGAAAGCGGTCGCGACAGCGGTCAGCGATTCAAACGCGGCGAAGCCTGCTGAGAAGCCTGCGGTCGGCGGACTCTTTGCCACCAACGTGCAACCTGGTCAGATGCCCGGGCAGTACATCGTGTCGGAAGCCGCCTTCTCGGCCATTGATCGCGCGCTCAAGTTGCCGGCGATTCAAGCCGCGATGCCCCCGGGCAAGATCATGCGCTGGGGAGTCGACTCGCTAGGGACGGCGACGCAACGCTTTTACGCGCTGTACGTCCTCGACTCTCGACCCATCATTCAGGGGGACGCGCTCATCGATGCCCGCCCGTCAAGCGACCCGATTGAAGGCAACGTGGTGCAGTTCACGTTGGATAACGAGGGGGCGCGTCGATTCAAGGCCGAGACAGGGAAGCACGTGAAGGACAACATGGCGATTGTGCTCGACCAACGTGTGGTCACTGCGCCGGTGCTAAACAGCGCGATCGGCCGCAGCGGACAGATCACCCTGGGCGGCGGATCGCTGCAGGCGGCGCAGGATCTTGCGCTGGTGCTGCGCGCGGGCGCACTTCCGGTGCCCCTCAAGGTGGCGCAATACGGCACGATCGGCGCCAGTCTGGGTGCCGACTCCATCAACAAGGGCATCGTGGCCCTGGGCTTGGCGATGGTGCTGATCATCGCGATTCTGATCGGCTACTATCGGTTCTCCGGCCTGCTGGCCGTCGCGGCGCTCATGCTGTACCTCGTCTACACCTTGGCGATGCTCGCGGGATTCAACGCCGTGCTGACGCTGCCCGGGCTGGCCGGCTTCGTCCTCTCGATCGGCATCGCGGTCGACGCCAACGTGCTGATCTTTGAACGCATTCGTGAGGAGATGGACCACGGAAAGTCCGCGCGGCTGGCAATTGATGAAGGATTTAAGCACGCGCTGAGCGCCATCATCGATACGTCGGCGACGACGATTCTGTCCGGTCTGGTGCTGTATCAGTACGGCACGGGGCCTGTTCGTGGATTCGCCGTGACGCTCGTTGCAGGCTTGGTCGCGTCGCTCTTCAGCGCGCTATTCGTCAGCAAGACCTTCTTCCTCCTCTGGCTCGACCGCTCACGCGGTAACCAGACCCTGAGCATTTGAGGCTCGTATGATTCGCATCTTCCACAACTCGAAGTTTGAGTTTCTCAAGCATTGGCGCTTGTCCGCCATTTTGACTGCGGCGTTTATCGGCGCCGGCCTCGCCACCTTCGCCATTACGGGGGCTCCTAAGTACAGCATCGAGTTCACGGGCGGAACATTGATGCAGTTGCAGTTCAAAACGCCGCCGGACGTGGCGGACCTGCGAAGCACCCTTGATGAGGCTGGGATCACGGGCGCCGAGATTCAGCAGTTCGGTACGAATCTGGATTACACCATTCGCGCGCGCGACGCCAAACAGGTTGAGGCGCAAGCGGCCGGAGCAGAGGGAATCTCGAAGCAAATCGATGCAGCCCTCACCAAGAAGTACGGCGCGGGTGCCGTGACCTTTGGGCGCACCGAAGCCGTTGGTCCAAAGGTCGGCAGTGAACTCCGCGCTGGCGCGATCAAGGCGATGCTGCTTGCCTCGCTGTTTACGCTGATCTATTTGGCCTTTCGGTTCGACTGGCGCTTTGGACTCGCGGCCGTCGCATCTACCGCGCACGATATTCTCGTCACCTTCGCCTTCATCAAACTGTTCGACGTTGAGGTGTCGCTGACCGTCGTTGCCGCGATTCTTACCCTGCTTGGGTATTCGGCCAACGACACCATCATCATTTTCGATCGCGTGCGAGAGAATCTGCGAAAGGTTCGAAAAGGCGAATCGCTCGCCGCCATCCTTGATCGCTCGATCAACGAAACGTTGCCGCGCTCGATTATGACGCACGCCACGGTGCTTGCGGCTACGCTCGCGCTCCTTTTTGCTGCAGGCGAAGTGATCCGTCCCTTCGCGCTGGTCATGACGTTCGGTGTCTTCGTCGCCACCTTCTCCTCGATCTACGTTGCCGGCCCGATCCTGATGTGGATCGAGTCGCGCTATCCACGGGCCGCGTCAGAGGCGCAGAGTCGTGCCATCCGCGCCGGTGGAGAGTCACCCCCGACCCCACCAGCATCGCCGCGCGCCCGCGACACTGATCGTGTGGCGGCGCGCTAGGCGTGGCGCGCTAGTCGCTGCACGCAGCACGGGAATGCCAGAGGGCGTGATGCAGAGCGAAGCGATTGCTTTTGCGGACAGCCATGTGCATCTCGCTGATCCGGCGTTCACGGATGATGTCGACGAAGTCATTGCGAGGGCCCGCGCCGCTGGTGCGCGGGCCCTCGTGTGCATCGGTGAGAGTCCGGATGCTGCCCGCCGTGCGCGCGCGCTCCGCGACCGCTTCCCGCAATTGGTCAGCTTTACCTGTGGTGTCCACCCGCACGACGCGGCGTCGTGGGACACGGAGCGCGACGATGCGGCCATCCGGGAGGCAGTGGCGGCGGGCGCCGTGGCCGTCGGCGAGTGCGGACTGGACTACCACTATGACCACAGCCCTCGCGACGTGCAGCGACGCGTGCTGGGGCGTCAGATAGCGCTCGCTGCCGAGCTGTCGCGTCCGTTGGTCCTGCACACCCGGGAGGCCGAGTCCGACACGATCGACATGCTGCGAGACGCACAGAGCGCTGGCGTGAAAGGCGTGTTGCATTGCTTCACCGGATCGAGCACGCTCGCCGACGCCGGGCTCGATGTCGGCTGGCACATCTCGTTCAGCGGTGTCGTGACGTTCAAGAAATGGGCGGACGATGACCTGCTGCGTATGGTGCCCGCGGACCGACTGCTCATTGAGTCAGACGCGCCGTTTCTCGCGCCGGTGCCGCACCGCGGGAAACGCAACGAGTCGTCGTTTGTAGCACTGACGTTGGCACACGTGGCGAGGGCACGACAGGCCAGTGCTGCCGACGTTGGGCGAACGACGCTGGAAAACACCATGCGGCTGTTTGCGTTGCCGTCGTCTCCAACCATCTCGCCACCCGCGCCATCACCCCTCACCTTCACCACCTGACCCACATGTCCGTGTCCACGATCCACACCGATGAAGCCCCCAAAGCAATTGGCCCGTACGCACAAGCGGTGAGTGCAAACGGCTTCGTCTTTACTGCCGGACAGATTCCGCTCCATCCCGTCACCATGGAAATCGTTTCCGGTGACGTGGCAGCGCAGGCCGAGCAGGTACTGACGAATCTCACGGCCGTTCTCGCCGCCGCCGGGACCGATTGGGCGCATGTGGTCAAAACCACCGTGTTCCTTCGCGACATGGCGGACTTTGCGGCCGTGAACGCGGTGTATGCCCGTGTTCTGGGCGAAGCGCGGCCTGCGCGGTCGACGGTTGCCGTGGCTGGCCTCCCGCGCGACGTACGGGTGGAGATCGAAGCCGTCGCGCTCGTTCCGTGATGGAGTTCAACGCGTCGTGATCCATTCGCCGTGGGCGGGGTACCGTCCTAGCATGAAACGAATGCCATCCTTCGTCGCGTGCGCCACCGTAGTGCTAACCCTGCTTACGACGTCGCCGACGGCGGCGCAAGTTGTGGGCGATACGACGGTTGCGCCGCCGCCTCGTGCCGTGGCCAAGATACCCGCGGGCCCGACGCAGCCATCGCGGCTTGCGCCGCCCCTGTCGCCGCGTCGAGCGTTTATCTATTCGGCCCTGTTGCCGGGGTACGGACAGTCGAAGCTTGATAGGGGAACGTCCGGCGTGCTCTTTGCCAGCGTGGAGATGGCGGCGATTGCGATGTATTTGCGGAGCGCATCGGATCTGCGCGAAGCGCAACGATACCGCATTGATACGCTGCCCTCCGAGTTCACGGTCAACGGCACGGCGCTTGGAAAAAGCGGCACGTTCACGGGTTTGTATTCACGCGAGTTGGTGAACACTCGTCGTCTGCACCTTGAAGACTGGCTCGCGACGATCGCCTTCAACCACCTCTTTGCCGGCGCGGACTCGTTCGTTGCCGCGCAATTGTGGGATGTCCCCGTGTCGCTCTCGGCCGCGCCAATCCGAAACGGCGCGCTGGTGGTCGCGTCGCTCAGGTGGTAAGCACGGATGCGCCCATCGGAGTGTTCGATTCCGGCCTTGGCGGACTGACGGTCCTGCGCGCGCTGCGCAAGCGATTACCGAATGAGTCGCTGATCTATGTCGGCGACACCGCGCGTGTCCCCTATGGGCCGAAGAGTCCCGACACCGTGCGTCGGTACGCGCAGGAAATCGCCCAGTGGTTGGTCGCGGAGGGGGTCAAGGCGATCGTGGTGGCGTGCAACACAGCAACCGCTCACGCGCTCGACCATCTGCGGGCACGCCTTTACATCCCAGTCATTGGAGTCATTGAGCCCGGCGCCCGCGCAGCCGTTGACGCGAATCGTCGACGTCCCAATCGCGGTCCTATTGGTGTGATTGGCACAGCGGGGACCATTGCCTCCGGAGCATACGAGCGCGCGATTTCCGGTCTGGATGCTCTGGCGGTTGTGCGCGTCGCTGCTTGCCCCCTGCTGGTGCCACTCGTTGAGGAAGGCTGGGTGGATCACGACGCCACGCGGCTGATTGTACGAGACTACTTATCCCCATTGCGTGCGGACGGCATCAGCACCTTGGTCCTGGGCTGTACACACTACCCACTCCTCGCTCCTGCGCTAGCACACGAACTCGGCCCCGCAGTCGATCTGATCGATAGCGCTGATGAAACGGCACGCGAGACGGGGCTACTGCTCGCGCGGGCGCAGGTGCTGCGCGGCCCACACACGGTACCAGTTTCTGGCAGCGTCCGATTCGTTGCGTCTGACGACCCGGTGCGCTTTCTCGCCCTAGGCCGACGCTTCTTCGGTGACGAGATGTCCCACGTCGAGCAACTCACCTTCGCCTGACCCCGTCCAGACGGCGCGGGTAATCCGGTCGTTGTCGAGCCGGAGAAACTGGCGGTCCAAGTACCAGGCGCCGGCATTCGCATACCACCCACGTCCAACGGCGTGCAGCGCGGGGACGTGCGAATGCCCGTGGATGACCAGTTGTGGTCCGCTCGCGGCCACCAGCTCTGCCGTGGCGACCGCGAGCAAGCCGCGCCCTTC
>JANOPS010000626.1:0-1597 GCA_031421995.1 Gemmatimonadaceae bacterium | reverse complement strand
AGGTCGGACTAGCCGGCTGTCCCCTGCGCAGCGTAGGTTGGGCGAAGCAAAGGCACCATGCGTAACCCTTCGCCACATCTCGCATGCCTCGTCTCTTCACCGTCCTGTGGCTGATCAGCGGTCTAGGCGTCCCCCGAGGTCTCTCGCACCCATCGCGCGGGTTGCCAGCCGAGCGAGTGCGTGCGCAGCCCGTCACGGGCACGTGGCGCGGCGACTTCACGATCACGATCAAGGGCAGCGGCCGCGTTGCCAATGAACTGATCAAGGCGACCTGGAACGTGGACCGACAAGCCACGGGCACCATTGTCTTGGACCGCGCATTCCGCGGCGGCGCGATCGCCGGAACTCCCAACACGCGAGACACGTCGCGCTACGAGTCCTGGATCGCCAACACGAAGCGTCCGATCACGATGCAGGTGCACGACTCGGGCACCTTTTACGGACCGTTGTTCTCGCCCAAGAACATTCGCTTCGACACGCAGCGCTGGACGTGCCCCGCAGCCGGGTCGAGCGATGCGAGCGGGAAGGTGGCGTCGGCCACGCTGCAATTCGATTATCAGGCGGGCACGTTCACTTTCGAGACGCCACGGTTCTACGCGAAATGCGATGTCTATGATCGGCGCGAGTTTGTGAAGGGGCCGCCGGAGTGGATGGCCAAGGCGCCAGTGATGTTGTCGAGCGGCGTCGATCTGGAGTTCGAGATCATTCATCGACTGGTGCAACCGGCGGAGTGGTTTAAGATCAGCGGTCCCTTCAAGGCCGGCCAAACCGAGATTGTGCTGACCCGCACGTTTCCGTTCAAGTGGCCGCTGCAGACGGAGATGTTTCCCGGCGGAGCCTTGGACGCCCAACTGGTCCTGGTGCTCCGAAAGACGGGGTAGATTTCGTCCATGCCGCTTCGTCCTCGCTCCGCCTGGGGCACGCATGCCGTGTCGCCCACCATGTATGGCCGTTCTGTGTTGGGGCTCCCACTTGAAGTGTGGCGACCCTCGGCCCGGTGCGAGCTCTTGATCTTCGCCGCCATTCACGGCGAGGAGCCGGAAACCACGTGGGCTCTTTCTCGCGCCCTGCGGCAATTGGACGGATCGCCCGCGCACGTGGCGGTGGTCCTGGCAGCCAATCCCGACGGACTGGTTCGTGGAACGCGCGCGAATGCCAACGGCGTGGACCTCAATCGAAACTTCCCGGCCAGCAACTGGCGCGCGGAACCGGTCACGTCTCGCGCAACGATTGACGTGCCCAGTGATGTGCTGCTGAGTCCCGGGTCTTCGGCGGCGTCTGAGCCGGAAACGCGCGCACTGCTGTCGCTGATCAACGAGCTGCGCCCCGACGCGGTGATTGCGCTGCATGCGCCGCTCGCGTGTATCGACGACGCGCACAACAGTGCGCTGGGGCAACGGTTGGCCGCGCGCACGGGACTGCCATTGGTGCGCGACGTGGGATATCCCACACCGGGTTCCTTTGGCTCTTGGGGCAGCGAGCATGGCGTTCCGGTAATTACGTATGAATATCCCGTAATCGGAAACGAGGCCCTGATGGCGATGCATGTTCCGGTGCTGGTCGAACTCCTGACAGGCACGTTGCCGTGATGCGATTC
>JANOPS010000625.1:0-2377 GCA_031421995.1 Gemmatimonadaceae bacterium | reverse complement strand
GGCCGCGCTCTCGGTTGGCCAGAATCGTGCGACGGCGGGATTCGGCATCCCGCTCGATGCGCGCCAGCGCCTGGAGATCGCGTATATGAATCTGGCCAACATGTTCGCCGCGCGACGCGCGAACGAGATCAACCATACGCTCTGGTTGTCGTACCACTGGACCGGCACGGCTCGCTAACCCCGCACATTGTTCACCGGTGCAATCCCTCGATATGAATTCCGCCACTCCCGGATGGGAGCTCCCAATCACCGACGCGGACGCGGCGCTCTACACGACGGTGCGCGAAGCGTGCCACCGCGCCGGATTTTCCGAACCCAATATCTGCACACGGTTCGCGCTCGGCAGTATCGTCGATTTTCGGAGTCGCCGCGAAGGACGGCCAGAAACGCGGCGCGTACATGATGCCTTGGAAGTCCTGACCGATTTGTTTATGGATCTGGTTGGCGTTCCCGAAGCGCATGCCCGGCAGTTGCTGGGAGACCCGGCCATCGATGCCCTGCTTCGTCTGCAGTTGGTACTCGCAGACGGCAGTCCGGCGCCTGAACTGTTGGCCACCATGTTGATGTACGCAACGGCCGGTGTGCTGTTGGTTTCAGACCGCACCTTCGGGCGTCCCGGCGAGCATCGCGCGTTGCCAGACGACATCGTCTATCCCGCGATTACGCGGAATACCACGACGTTCGTGCGAATGCTCCCGTCGTCGCCGTGCGATGACTTTCTTGAGATGTGCGCCGGCAATGGTGTTGCCGCCATCGCCAAAGCGGCGCAATCCGGACATGCGTGGTCACTCGATCTGACAGCGCGTGCCACCAGCGTGGCGACCTTCAATGCTCGACTGAACGGCCTGACCAATGTGACGGTACTGCAGGGTGATCTCTTCGCACCTGTGGAAGGCCGGCTGTTCGATCGCATTGTCGCGCACCCACCGTACGTGCCGTCGGCGGAGCAGGCGATCATCTATCGCGATGGGGGCGCCGATGGCGAGATGATCACCAAGCGCATGGTGGCCGACCTCCCGCGTTTTTTGCGCCCCGGCGGCCGCTTCTTTTGCACGTGCATCGCGACGGATCGCACCGATGCACCGCTGGAGCAACGGTTGCACGACTGGCTGGGCGACGCCCGACAGGAATTTGACGTGGTGGTGGCCGTGACCAGCGCCGAGCATCCGTCGGAATACTACTTCAAGAGCGCCATCAACGGGGGCACCACCTTCGCACAAGCGGAACAACAGCACCACGCATTCAAGGCCATGAAGGTGGAGCGGCTGGTTTACTCGTCGTTTGTCATCGAACGACATGCCGCGCCTCGTGCCAGTGTCTCTGTTCGCGTATCGAGAAGCCCGCGGACCACGGGCCGTGAACTGGAGCAGTACTGCGATTGGCTGTCGCGGCGCGATGCGAGTGACTTGCAGCGGCAAATTCTTGCCGCATACCCAAGCATCGATCGCAGTGCCAGTCTGCAGCAGAGGCAGCAGGTTGTTGATCAAAAGTGGAAGGTCACCGAGATCACGCTCGAAACAGCATGGCCGTTCGCCGCGTCGATCCAGTGCCCCGACGATGTGGCGCACTTGCTTGCGCGTTGCGACGGCACCAGAACCGTGCAACAGGTACTCACGACCCTGCGGCAGAAGGGATTTCTCAAGGCGACGGTCCGAGATGACACGGTCCTGCAGATCCTCATGCGCTGCGTGGCTGCCGGCGCACTGCATCTTGAGGATGCAGCGCGGCGATCGCCGTAAAGCACTTGCGCAGGGGCCCGCACACCCCCGCGCCTCGCAGCCTCTAGATGGACTTACGTACCGCCGGCGCGACCTGCGTTCCCAAAATCTCAATGGCGCGCAGCATCTTGACGTGCGGCAGCGTGGACACCCCCATCTGGAAGGTGAATCGCGAAATGCCTCCGAGATCATGATTGATGCGAAGCAGCTTGGTCGTCACCGTCTCCGCATCGCCGATCACCAAGGCCCCGGTAGGCCCACGTTGCGCGTCGAACTGCGCGCGCGTGGTCGGCGCCCATCCACGTTCCTTGCCGATTTCCGTGAAAGTGTGCGCGTAGCCAGGAAAGAAATCCTCGACGGCGCCGTCGGTGCTGTCACCAACAAACCCGATCGAGTGAATACCGACGGTGAGGTGCGACGCCGGATGTCCGGCGCGCTGCCCGGCTTCGCGATACAGGTCGACCAGCGGACGAAATCTGCGATGTTCGCCACCGATGATCGCCACCATCAGCGGCAACCCGAGTGTCCCGGCACGCACACACGACGCCGGTGTACCGCCGACGCCGACCCAGATCGGGAGCGGCTGTTGTAGCGGACGTGGGTAGATTGGCTGACCAGTCAGCGGCGCACGATGGCGCCCGGACCAATACAGTCGAGGA
>JANOPS010000624.1:0-6559 GCA_031421995.1 Gemmatimonadaceae bacterium | reverse complement strand
AAGTGAGGACACCGGGACATCGGCAAGCGTCGCTCCACCACGGTCGACCCAGTGCAACAGCTTCGGCGCCGCCGCGGCCGGCACAAGATGACACGCCTCGGTGAGCACCGGCCAGGTGGTAATCAGCTCCCCCCGATAGGCTGCCATCCACCGTTCCACTCGCGCGTGATGGGCATCATCGCGATCCATCCACGCGACGAGTGGACCCGTGTCTAACAAGACGCGACGCACGGTCATGACTTGGGACGGCGGGGAGGGCGCTCGGCGACCCGCGCCGGCACTGCGGCGCGGATGATAGGGCGCTCGTCGTTGCGCCGACGTTCCGTGAGGCGCGCCTTGAGGGCAGCCGAGTGATTTTGTGCGTTCGTCTGATCCCCGCTCGCGAAGGCACCAATCAGACCAAGCTCGACGCCCAGCGCACTGGGCGTCGGGGTCGCCGTGCTCGCCAGCAGCTCAAGTGCCCTTTTGACCACGTCTGTTTGTGTCGCACTCAGCCGATCGCAGAGTGCCATCAGCATCGCGTCCGACTCGCTGTCGAGTCGCAATGAAATCGTGCGCATGACCCCTCCCTGTGTATTACGTATCGTAATACTGAGGGGGCGTGCGGTCAAGGGTGCGCGGGGCACGGGGTAGATGAGCGAGACAGAAGACATACGCCCGCGACTCCGAGCGGGAGTCGCGGGCGTGTACGCTTGAGGGCGCCTCGACGATTAGTGCTTGCCGCTCTTCGGCATCACGCACCCTTCTTCTAGCACGTCAAACTTGTCGTGCAACGCCTTCATCGCCGCTTTGAGCGCGACGTCGTCGGCTTTCTTGGCAACCATATCGGCGACGCCTTGCGTCTGCTCGACCAAACCCGCGGCGGCTTCCTTGAGCTTCGGCGAATCGCAGCCCTTCGGTGCGGCCGATGCGGCGAGCACCTTGGCGGATGCGACCATCTCGTTGATCTTCGCACGCGTCGGCGCCATGTCCCCCTTGTCCTTGGCAGGGTGCCAGGTGGCCATCATGAGCATGTGGTAGGCGTCCATCTCCTTCCATGGGCTCATCGCGTGGTCCGACTCCATCTTGTGCTCCATCTTGTGCTCCATCTTGTGGTCCATCGCGCCCATCGGTGTCGCCGGCTTTTTCGGCGGCGGTGTTTGGGCGGACGCAACGCCGGAGAAAACCAGAAGCGCCGCTGCGGCGGTAACGAGCTGTCGTGTCATCGTAGGTGGTGTGTGGTGTGAAGTGGATCGGCACTGCAGACTGGGAGGTACCCTCGATGCCCGGCAAAGATCATCGAGGGCACCCTCGGCATGCTACGGCGTGATGACCGGTGCCAACTGCACGTTGTAGATGCTGTTGAAGAGCGCCTTGAACGTTCCATGCGGCTGCGCGCGGAACGTAATCTCCGGGCCAAACAGGAACATCTTGCCGCGACCCACGGTCGCCTCAACGGCGGCAACCCCGCCGTTCAGATAATTCTGTCCCCACGCCCAGCCGCTGCGCAGCGGGGTAGCCGTGTCAAACCACGCCACGGGCCGCACGCCGCGTGACGCGGCCGTCGGGTCCAGCTTGAAGACGGGGCTGTTGTTGAAGAACATGTCGGTGTGACCCTGCATGCCCAGCAGCGACGAGGCCGTCGAATCGGTCGCGACGCGGAGAATCGAGCCTGGCACATAGAATTTCTCCGAGCCGAGGCGCACGTCGGCTTCGCCGGGCTTCTTGTCAACCAGGTAGTCCGTCATGGGCAGGCCAAGCTGTTGTCCGATGCGCGCGGCGTTGCCCGCCGCCACCACGATCCCACCAGCCTCGACGAACTTTTTGATATTGGCCATGCCGGTCGCGCCGGTGCCCGTTCCGGTGGTGACCTGGCAGAGGCTCCGAAGGTCCGGATCGGTGGACGGCTTGGCGGCCTCCCCTGCTCCACCGGCAAACCCACCGGCGCCACGACCACCGGCGCCACCGCCGATGTTGCCGTCCGACGGCAGCACGATCACGTCGTACTTGGCTTTCAAGTCGCTGTCGTCGAATCCGGCACCACACACCACCGTGTGCGGGAACTCAAAGCGTTCCAGCAGGTAGCGCGTCCATCCAGAGGGCATCGAACCCGTCTGCGAATCCCACAGCGCGATGCGTTTGGCCGTGAGCTTGTTGGCGCTGGCATCCGGGCGAGCGGTGGTGCCTTCCATGTTGACGCCCAACTCCTTCGCGGCGGCGACGAGTGCGGGAGTCACCGCGCCACTCGCCGTGACGTAAAACGAGCCGGCGCCGAACGTCTTGCCGTTCACCGTCATCGGCTTGGCGAAACGGAAGACTTCTCCGTTCGCCTTGATCACCCGGTTCGCGATGGTGAACGCATCGTTCACGTCGCCGGCAATCACGTAGCCTGCGGCGCCGCTCGCGCTGGCCACCGTGCCAGCGAGTGGCGCCGCCAGTCCCTTGATCAGTGTGAACGGTCCAGTGACGTCTTCCATGTATCGATCAAACTGAATACCCATCTGATAGGCCAGCGTCCAGCCGGCGTTGTCGTATGGGCGCCTGGGGATACCGCGCTCGTCCATGTCGTTCGGATGGTCTTGCGGCTCGAACTGATCGATGACATGCGCGCGGCCGGCCTGCGCCGCCCTGATGACATACGCGCCTGCTCCGTAGGTCTTGCCCTTCACGGTAAACGGCGCCGACGCCTGATGCACTTCCACGCCGATGTAGCGCATGGTGTTCACGAACTTGGTGGCTGTCGCGAAGTCCGACTGACTGACCGGAATCACATAGGCGCGCGGATCGCGACGCTCCGGATCCTTGAAGACCGCATTGTACTGCGCCATGGAGAGCGCAGGCCCACCGCGCCCACCACCCGGGAACGGACCATCGGGGCCAGCGTCTCCGCCAGGAGCCGCCGCGTCACCGCGGCCTCCGCGGCCAGCGGCCATAGTCGTCGCCCCCCCGCGCAAAGCGGCGGCCGCGCGTTCCATGTCGTTGTTCGTGATGGTCCAGTGATCGGCGCTTCCACGCGCGATCTGGTTCGTGCCCATGCGATAGATGTTGAACAGGAACTGATCCTTGTAGCGCGAGGCCAGATCGAGGATGGCGTAGTTCGCCGTCACGGAGTAGTCAATCGACTGCCGGAAGTGCCACTCCTGCGGCACGATGGGCGATGGCAGATCGGCGCGAGGCAGAATCTGTCCCATCACCACGGGAATCTGCGATGGCGTTGGGCTGCCAATAATCTCCGTCAGAATCCCGATGATGTTTTGGAAATACGCGGTGGTACGCAGGCCACCGTTCCACCACGTTGAGTAGCTGGCACCGGAGCGCATGGTGAATCCCGGCTTCCCCTCCTGCAGAAAGCGTCCGTGCATGGCCGCGCCGACCATATCGAGTCCCATCACGATCATGGGATCCATGTTGTAGTTGAACGGGTCACGGAACGGCGGCGTGAAGATCACCGTGCCGGCGGGGCCGGACTGGTGGTGATTGTACATGATCTGCGGCAGCCACTCCCAGTACATGAGTTTATTCATGTTCTGCGATTCCGGCAGATTCGACATGTAGAAGTCGCGGTTGTTGTCGTGCCCCGCGTACTTCTCATACAAGCGCGTCGAACACGGTCCGCGGCGCTTCGTGGGCTCGGGTTCCTGCATGTAACATTTGGCCACCATCTGCATGCCGTCCGGATTGGCATGCACCATCACGATGATGACGTCCTTCAGGATGCGCATGGTTTCTTCATCCGTGCGGCTTACGAGCTGGTAGCTGGTCTCCATGAGCTGATTGGCGCCAACCACTTCCGTGGCGTGCAAGCCGCCGTCGATCCAGACCACGCTCTTCCCTTCCTTCGCCAACACGCGCGCCTGCTCGTCGGTCAATCCGCGCGCTTCATGCAGGCGCTGCGAGATTTCCTTGTAGCGCGCAAGCTTGGCGAAATTCTCTGGGGCGGTGATGATCGCCGCGAAATGTGGGCGCCCCTCGCCGGTCTTGCCGATCTCCATCACCTGCATGCGGTTCGACTCGCCGTCAATCTTGCGCCAGAATCCCATGAACTGCTCGTACGTGGGTAGGAAGTAGTCATCGCCGATGTTGTGTCCCAAAAACTCCTTGGGCGACGTGACACGGCCCTGTGCCTGCGCCGCAGGCGCGGTGAGCGTGGCCAACAGCAGTGGCGTAGCGAAGGCACGCCACGAACCTCGAATCCGCGAAGACATCCGAAAGACCTCCAAAATCAGGGAAGGGGAGCCGCCGAGGGCAGCACTACAAAGTACGGCGAGACCGCGCGCAGCGCTGGAAAGCAGGCCCTTCCGCGCCGAGGCCGGACTCCCCGGCCGGTGCGCGATTGCTTGATATTTGAAGTAATTCGTCGTACCGTTCCCGCCTACCTCTGGAGGGTTGCAGCGTGAACGTGCTTGTCGTTGGTGGCGGACCGGGTGGGCTCTATGCGGCCTTGCTCCTCAAACAACGCGATCCGCGGGCTTCGGTGACGGTCGTTGAACGGCACAAACCCGACGATACCTTCGGCTGGGGTGTCGTGCTCTCCGATCAAACGGTCGCCAACCTGCGCGCGGCCGACCGCGTCAGCGGCTCGGCCATCGCCGACGCACTGCATCACTGGGACGACATCGAGATTCACTTCGCCTCGCGCGTGATGCGCTCCGGCGGACATGGCTTCAGCGGCATCGGACGCAAGCGACTGCTGGCGATCCTGCAACAACGCTGCCGCGACGTGGGCGTGCACCTGCGCTTCGAGCACGACTCCCCGGCTGAGGCGATTGCAGACCTCGTGCTTGCACTTGGGGCGGAGCTGGTGCTCGCGGCCGATGGGATCAACTCGCGCCTGCGGGAGCGCTTCGCCGCCAGCTATCAGCCCGACGTCGACGTGCGTCGCTGTCGGTACGTGTGGCTGGGGACGCCGAGGAAGTTCGACGCGTTCACCTTCGCCTTCACCGAAACGCCGGCGGGGTGGTTCCAGGCGCACGCCTATCAGTTTGATGGCGACATGAGCACGTTCATCGTGGAGACGCCGTACGACGTGTGGGAGCGTGCCGGCATTCCCGACATGTCGGATGGCGAGTCCCGTGCGTTCTGCGAATCGCTCTTCGCGGATCTTCTCGAGGGTGCCCCGCTCGTGAGCAATGCGGCGCACTTACGTGGATCGGCCCAATGGATCCGTTTCCCGCGGGTGTCGTGCAAAGAGTGGGTGCACTGGATGGCCAGTGGCACACGGCAAGTACCACTGGTGTTGTTGGGCGATGCCGCGCACACCGCGCACTTCTCCATCGGCTCGGGCAGCAAGCTCGCGCTGGAAGATGCGATCGCGCTGGATCAGCAACTCACAGCGCACCCCGGAGACCTGCCCACCGCACTTGGGCGCTATCAAGCCGAACGATCGGTCGAAGTGCTCAAGCTCCAAAACGCGGCGCGTAACTCGACCGAGTGGTTTGAGCATGTGGACCGCTACGCGCGACTCGCGCCGGAGCAGTTTGCCTATAGCTTGCTCACGCGCTCACAGCGCATCTCGCACGAAAACCTGCGCCTCCGGGACCCGCAGTATGTCGGCGCGTTCGAACGATGGTATGCCCAACAGTCGGGCGTGGTGGTCGCCGACGCCTCGGTGGCGCCGCCAACGATATTCACGCCGTTTACGGCACGCGGTGTCACCCTGTCCAACCGCATCGTCGTCTCGCCGATGGCCCAGTATGCGGCGGCACCGGACGGGTCGCCCACCGACTGGCACCTCGTGCATCTGGGCGCACGGGCGACCGGCGGCGCGGGGTTGGTCATGACGGAAATGACCTGCGTCGCGGCTGATGCGCGCATTACGCCGGTGTGCGCAGGCCTGTGGAACACGACGCACCGCGACGCATGGGCCCGCATCGTGCGCTTCACGCACGAACACTCGTCGGCCAAGATCGGCTTGCAGCTCGGGCACGCCGGCGCCAAGGGTGCAACACAGACCATGTGGGAGGGGATCGATCAGCCGCTCGTCGAAGGCGGGTGGCCGCTGATCGCCGCGTCCACACAGCAATACCTCAGCGGTGTATCGCAGATCGCGCGCGCCATGACGACGGACGACATGGCGCGCGTGGAAGCGGAGTTTGTACAGGCCACGACGCTTGGCGCAGACGCCGGATTCGATTGGCTGGAACTGCACGCGGCACACGGCTATCTGCTGTCGAGCTTTCTCTCGCCGCTCACGAACGCGCGCACCGACGAATACGGCGGTGATGTACGCGCGCGCGCCACCTTTCCACTCCGGGTGTTCACGGCGATGCGCGCCCGGTGGCCAGCCGATCGACCGATGTCCGTGCGCATCTCGGCGCACGATTGGACCGACGGCGGGAACACCGACGACGATGCCGTGCTCATCGCGCGCCTATTTCGCGAGGCCGGTGCCGATGTGATTGACGTGTCGGCGGGTCAGGTGGTCAAGCGTGAACGCCCCGTGTACGGTCGCATGTGGCAGACGCCGTTCTCTGATCGCGTTCGCCAGGAAGTCGGCGTCGCGACGATCGCCGTGGGCGCCATTACCGACGCCGATCAGGCCAATGGCATCATTGCCTCTGGACGGGCCGACCTCGTCGCC
>JANOPS010000623.1:0-22628 GCA_031421995.1 Gemmatimonadaceae bacterium | reverse complement strand
TGGCTGACGGAGCGCCACGCCATGCTGCTGCCGATGATGCGCCGGCACGAGATCGGGATGTGGATCGTGGTGAACGAAGAGTTCCACGACGATCCGCTGTCCCAATACGTCGCGCCGCCGAGGCCGTATACGGGGAATCGTGATTTCTTCGTGTTCATCGACGCCGGTGAACAAGGGCTCAAGAAGTACGCCGTCACCTCCTACACCGAAGAAAACCTCGGTCGCTTTTTCGACGCACCGTTCACCGAACCGCGACCACCGGCGGCCACGCTCAAGTCGCTCTATGAGCAATACCGACCGGCCACCATTGGCCTCGGCATCGGTGGCGGGCGCGGACAAACGCGATCGCTCGGCCACGACGCCTACACGTTCCTGTCCAACGCGATGGGACCTGAGGCCGCGGCGCGTTTCAAAAGCGCGAGTTTCTTGATCGAAGAGTTTTTGGACACGCGCATTCCGGCCGAGATGGAACACTATCGGACGGCCGTCGCGCTGACCGAAGAGATCGTGGCGCGCGCGCTGTCGCCGGCCGTGATCACACCCGGCAAGACAACCGTGGGCGATGTGCGTCGCGCGCTGTACGACGCGTTGTGGAGCGCGGGGGTGCGCACGTGGTTTCAGCCGGATCTGCGGGTGCAACGCGCCACAGGTGATGTGGCGACGTCACGCGGATTCTTGGCGGTGGCACCGGAAGCCACGCTGATAGCGCCGGGCGATCTGGTGCACATCGATTTTGGCATCAGCTACATGGGCTTCGATACCGACTGGCAGAAGATGGCGTATGTGTTGAAGCCGGGAGAAACGGACGCGCCACCGGGTCTCAAGGCGGCGCTGTCCAACACCAACACGCTGCAGGATGCCGTCATGTTGCGACACGCGCGCCCCGGGCTGACGTCGGGAACGGTGTTCAATGCCACCATGGCGGAGATGAAGCAGCGCAACATCGAGGCGATGGTGTACTCGCACCCGATCGGCGCGCAGGGTCACGGGCTGGGTGCCAGCATCGATTTCCGCAGCGCACTGCGAACGGATACCACATCGCAGAACTCACGCCTGCGACTGGGATCCTACATCTCGATTGAGCTGAACACGGCGACCGCGGTGCCGGAGTGGGGAGGCAAGAAGGTGTTTGTCATGATGGAAGACGACGCGTACCTCACGGCCGAGGGATTCCGGTTTTTCCGCCCACGGCAGGAACGGTTCTACCTCATTCCGTCACTCCGCCAGTAGCGATGAGCCAAATGGCACGCCTCCTGCGCGTACACCACTAAGGGTCGTTCGCCACAGTGGTCGCACGGACCCTGCGCCAGAGTTTTCTGGCGCACTCCCCGTTGCCATCCGTGCGCATGGATCGCGTCATTCTTCGTCACGTCAGGGGGTCGAAGGCCAATCAGGTCGACGAGTATTCGCGCGCGACCTTCAGGGTGCTTCTCCTGGGACGGGACCCTCATGCCGACGTGTGCTTCGCGGGCGCTGCCGATCGTCGTGTGGGTCGACGGCATGCGCTGATGGCCTGTGATGAGACCAATCCCGATCACTTCACCATCACGGACTTACAGAGTCGGAACGGGACCTTTGTGAACGGAGAGCGAATCACCGGAGTCCGGTCGCTCGTACCCGGCGACCGGATACAGTTCGGTGAGGACGGGCCGGAGATTGAATTCGATCTCGTTCCCTCGCCCGGTGCTACTTCGCTCGCAACACGCCGAATGATTGCGCGGCCTTCGTGAGTGGACCGACCAGGAAAATGCGTGCGCCCGTTTGGCTCGAGAGCGCGGTTGGCAGTCCAACGATCGGTGCCCGCATGTCTGGCGCTGTTTCAAGATACCAGCGTCCGTTCTGCGAGACCAGCACGCCATCGTGTGCCTCAACACCATCTGCGGCGCGTACCACATAGCGTTGCACCGCGAACACGCGGGCGCCACCAGGTGAGACTTCGCGAGAAATATCCGTTGTCAACCTACCGGCGACCATGACCTCCAGCCCCTCGGCCGCCTGGAGCTCCGTACCCATCGCCCCAGACAACGCGATCGGCGGCGCGGTGCGAGGCGGCACAGGAAACAACGCCAGACGACTCAGGGGATCTGCGCCAACGCGACGGACAATGCCTCGCGCCGTATCAGGCACCGTGATCGCGAGATCATCCGTCTTGCTATCGTCGTGTTTCGGCGCGCGGTCACGACGCGCACAGGACGCGAGAAGCATTCCGACGACGGCCACGCCAACCGCCTTCCCAATCGCCACGCGCACCGTGCGCATCGAGTTGAAACGGGGAGCGAACTTCACTGAAGCCTCGTGATGGCGATGCGCAGGTTCGAACTCGCCGGAGTAGTGGCCGAGCCGCGCAGATCCAGCAGCTGGGATTGCGTGAAGTTTCCGCTGAACTCAAAGTAGGCGTGTGCACCGCCGCGGATCGACGGGACCGGCGACACGAACGTGCCAAACGTCAGCTGCGTGGGTTGAATGGGGAATGGCGTATTCCAGCGTGCGCTCCACGCCGGCGCCGCGTTCAGTCCAGCGTAAATGTTTCGCAAGTTCCATGTAGGGAACTGCAGATCCGCACTCGGCGATGCGAGCCCCGGATAGTCGTCGGCGAACAGTGCCAGTCCCCAGCCGCCCAGTAGTTGATCGAGCGACACACCCGCGATGGCGGACAGGTTGGTGACACCGGTGTTGGTCGAGTTCGTAAGCGCGCGCAGGAACGCCGTATCTGATGTCGCGTATCGATCGGCGACATACCGCACGAGCGACCAGGTTGTGTTGTAAAAGATCGCTCCCGATTGACCAGTGCCATCGCCGAACGGTGACCAGTTCCAGGGTTGGATCAGTTTGTCGCGAATCTCGTTGAACTGTCGACGCATGCCATAGCCTGGGCGGCGCAGTGGGTCGCCGGCGTTACAGGTCGCGTCGGTGGGATGGAAGTCGCAATAGAGCCCGTTGGTGGCCGCGGTGCCAAAGCCGGTGTTGGCTTTCCATCCCACGCGGTGCAATGACTCGCGCACCCACATCTCCTCGGCCTGTCGGGCGGTGCCTTCTTCCAGCCACGACTGCTCGTAACTGGGCGAACTATTGGCGACGCGTGCGGACAGCGAGGCAATGTGTTTCACCTCATGGACAATGGTCCGCACCATGAAGTAGAACCACCCGTCCGGAGAATTCGTGCTGTTGATATTGAGCGAGGCGGTGGTTGGCACGGCGCCGTAAAAGAATTGACCGAAGTTCGAGCCGGCATTCTGGTTTGCGCTGGTCGGAAACTGATCACAGCCGGTGACGTAGGCCGCCGCACCAGAACCATTCAGTCGCTGCGAGAACACCATGTGCACCTTGCCGTCATTATCCGTTACCGCATCGCGCCGGAGCGGATCTCCAAATGATCGTGTGACGGAGGCGTGTTGCTCCTGATCGTAAATCTGACCCGCACGTGCGTAGAAACCGGCGAGGTCGGCATTCGCGTCAGACTGGAGCGTGTTGGCAGAGTCTTCCCAGATAATGGAGCGACTCCCGGTGCGAATCGCCTTCGCACGAATGACGCGCGTGGAGTCATTGCAGCCGCCAGAGAACGTGAAGAATATGCTGCGCATGTCTCCAACGGCCACGTCGGCCGCGCGATCCCGAGTCGCTGACGCTTGCGATTGCGTCCGCTGCGCGGGCGACATCCGCAGGTACTCGCCCATCAATCGCTGGTAGTCCACCCGGTTTCGCTCCAGCATGATCGCGTGCTGACGCTCGTATCGCGTGACGGCTTCGTCGATCGGCGAGGGGGCCAGTGTTGCCAGTGGTCCGGCAAGCGCGCTTGGCAACGGCGCAAGGACCCGCGGCGCGGGAGCACCTGCCGACGCCGGGTTACCCGCCAACTCAAACGCGGACAGGGTGTTTTGCGACGTCGCGATGCTGAACACCGCCACCAAGAACCGCGCAGGTCCTCCGGTGCTCGCGAGTTCGTTGCACGCCGAGGTTGGTGCACTGGCGAGGACCACTGCCTGGCCAAGGGGTACCGTCAGCTGCGTGGTCGCGATCGCGTGCGTGCGAGACACGGTCGTGATGTTGGGGTTCGCAACCTGCACCGTCGTGCTGCCGTTTCGCGCGCACGGCACCGTGACGACCAGCTGATTGGGTGTCGCGCTCACGAGCGCTGCAGCCGCGCCGCCAATCGTGACCGACGACGTACCAACCGAGGGGTTGAATCCGGTGACAGCAATCGTGGCCGTACTGCCAGGGACGAGCGTTGCCGGGGTGATGCTGGTAATCGCAAAGGCGGTCGTCTGCGCGGTCAGGTCGGCCGATCCACTGCGTCCTTCACTTGTCGCTGTGATGGTGGTTGTGCCTCCTGTCACGACACTGACGAGCCCCGTAGCGCTCACTGTCGCGACAGCTGGACTGCTGCTGCTCCACGTTACGGTGCGCCCGGTGAGCGTTGCACCGCCGGCGTCTCGCAAGACGGCGGTCGCCTGCACGTTGGTGCCAATGACCGCGACCGGCGCAGGGAGCGTGACACTGACTGATGCCACCGGCGGCGGCAAGACGGTGATGGTGGCCGTTCCGGTGATCCCTTCGCTTACCGCTTGCACGACGGCTGTGCCGGGCGCGAGCCCCGTGACCACGCCATTGCTGGCAACCGTCGCGATGGATGGGGCAGTCGAATTCCAGAGCACCACGCGATCGGTGAGCAGGCCGCCCTGGGCGTCGCGTGTGGCGACAGCGAGTGCTTGCGTGGCCCCCGCGACGACCGTGGCCGAGGTTGGCGACACAATCACGGCGGCCACCGGCACTGGCATGACCGTAATCGTGGTTGCCCCGACAATCCCTTCAACGGTGGCCTGAATGGTTGCCACGCCTGGCGAGATCGTTGACACCAAACCACTGGCAGACACATTCGCAGTAGTCGTGGACAGTGAACTCCACACCGCAGCGCGCCCAGCGAGCGTTGCGCCCTGGGCATCGCGCGCCGTCGCGGTGAACTGTTGCGGTGTACCGACGATAACCGAAGGCGCCAGCGGCGAGAGCACCACGCTCGCCACCGGGATCGGTTTGGCGGGCGATTCGCATGCCGCGAGTGCTGCGGCAAGCATCATGACAAGGGTGCGCGGTCTTGCGTGCGCCGCGCGGTGCAACGGCGCGAAGAGAGCGGCGCGGACGAAGCGGGATATCCGATGACCGGGCATTGGCGAATGTGATCGAATGAGGACCGTCGCGGCAGACCGCCGCTGGCGTCGACCCGGATCTGGGCGCCACCGTGCTCTCTGAATCGTCGGCGGAAAGCCTGCCTGCGTCAAGAGTCGCTCACGAGCGAATACGTACAGAAACCGTAAAGGCGCCGTTAACAAAGCCGGGGGGAGCTCGTCGATAGGAGAGAGGACCGTCGCGATCGCGCGCAGTCGGTCGACATCCGTTCCTGTAGATCACCGCTTGTGACACGCATGGAGTACCGCATGGAGTACCGCATGCAGAAAAGACTGGCTTTGGCCCTCCTGATGGCCGCCACGGTAACAGGTTGTGCCACCGGTCGAGGCCGCGATCAAGGATGGCAGGTGATCGGATCACGTCAGGTCACCGACGGACTCGATCATGATGTGATTCCAGTCACGTCGGCGCGCGGCGACTTTCGCCGGATCAAGTTCGTGGTACAGAGTGCGCCGATCGATTTCCATCGCGTGATCATTCATTACGGAAACGGCGCCGACCAAGTGGTCGCCATGCGTCGTACAGTCGGGGCAAATCAGGAGAGTCGCGCGATCGATCTCGACGGCAGTAGTCGCGTGATTCGCAGCGTGGAGTTCTGGTACGACGCCAACACGAATCGCGGACGCCGCGCGCAGGTTCGACTGTTGGCGAGACGCTGATCGTTCACATCACAGACCACGTTGACGATGGGGCATTCGGCGCGATAGGGACCGACTAGTCGACCGGCCACTCGACCGCGCCTGAATGTGTCACCGCGCCAACCGCTGCCGATCGCACCGTGAGTGCGTACTTCTCCAGTACCCCACCGCGCACCGTGCTTGCGCGCGGCACCCACGCGGCTCGCCGCGTCGCGAGCTCGGCGTCGCTGAGTTCCACCTGTATACGCCGTTCATCGGGCCGCGCGTCGATCGCAATCATGTCGCCATCGCGGAGTAGTGCGATAGGCCCGCCCTCGGCTGCTTCCGGTCCGGCATGCCCGATGCACATTCCCCGTGTTGCGCCGCTGAAGCGACCGTCGGTGAGCAACGCCACGCCGACGCCTGCGTGTTGTCCATAGATCAGCGCGGTCAGGCCCAGCATTTCGCGCATGCCGGGCCCACCACGCGGGCCTTCGTTGCGCACCACAAGCACATCGCCTACCGCGTAGTGATGTTGTCGCACGGCCTCTTGCGCGGCCTCTTCGGATTCAAACACGCGCGCGGGTCCTCGATGGCCCAACGAGGCGAGTCCGGCCGTCTTGAGAATGGCGCCATCGGGACAGAGATTGCCGGTCAGCACAGTCACGCCACCGTTCGCGCTGATGGGCGTGTGAACAGGCCGTACCACGCTGCCGTCAGGTAACGCCTGCCGCGCAAGTTCATGCGCCAGCGTGTGACCGGTAAATGTCATCACGTCGCCGTGCAATAGTCCGGCATCGAGCAGCGCACGCAGGACCACGCCTGCACCTCCCACGTGATAGAGATCGCGCGCCAGATAGCGTCCACCAGGCTGCAAGTCAGCAATCAGCGGTGTGCGCGCAAAGACCGCCGCGACATCGGCAAGAGGAAAGGCAATGCCGGCTTCGTGCGCGATCGCGGGAATGTGCAACGCCGCATTCGTGCTTCCACCGGTCGCGGCGACCGCTGCACACGCGTTCTCGAGCGCCTGGCGCGTGACGATCTCGCGTGGCCTCGGTGTGTCGTGCATCACCGCCCGCATCAGCGATACGGCCGCACGACGCAGCATCGGTGCGCGCTCGCTATACACCGCGGGAATCATGCTGGACCCCAAGGGTGCCAGTCCGATCGCTTCCGACACCATTCCCATCGTATTCGCGGTGAACTGGCCGGCGCACGCACCCGCTGTTGGCAAGCAGCCATGACTGATCTCGTGCAGATCGTCACGGGTTGCCTCGTGCGCCAACACGCGGCCAATCATCTCGTACGTCTCGCCCACGTGCGTGTCGCGTCCACGGAAATGTCCGGGCAGCGCCGAGCCACCGTGTACGAACACGGCCGGCACATTGCAGCGCAGCATGCCCATCATCAGGCCCGGCAAATTCTTGTCGCAGGCGCCAATGGCGAAAATGCCATCCCACTGATGGCCGCGTGTCGACGCTTCCACGCTGTCGGCGATGAGTTCCCGCGACACCAACGAGAAGCGCATCCCGGAGTGCGCAATGGACAAGCCGTCGGAGACCGACACGACCGGGCACTCATGGGGCATGCCGCCCGCGGCGTAGATGCCCGTCTTGGCGTGCTGTGCCTGGTCGCGCAAATTGAGATTGCACGGACTCATCTCGCCGCCGGTATGAAACACCCCGATGTGCGGCCGCGTGATCTCATCGTCATCCTGTCCCAACGCATAGAGAAAGCTGCGCGTGGTGGCGCGCAGATCGCCCTCGTGCAGGGTGGCCGAGCGGAAGCGACGGGTCACGGCGACTCGAACATGCGGATAATGCGCGAGACATCCGCGTCGGCGCCTACCGCGGGATGCGCCGCAGCGTCGCGGTATAACTGCGCAGCGCACGATGTCATGGGGACCTCAATGCCATAGCTTGAGGCCAATCGCACGACTTGATCCACATCCTTCTGAAACGTGGCGAGCGCACCGATGCGTGGCGTGTCGACGCGCTGCGCCATGCGTGCGCCGAAAATTTGCAGCGGCAGCGAGTCGGCAAATCCTCCGGCCAGTGCGCCGGGCATGCGTGTCGCATCAATACCGGCGACGCGCGCAAAGGTGAGCATCTCGGCGATCACCATCAGATTGCACCCGACAATAAGCTGATTGCAGCTCTTGGCCAGTTGCCCGGCCCCATGCCCACCCATGTGCGTCACGCGTTTCGCGAGGGTGTCAAAGACCGGAGCGGCACGCGCGATGTCGCTGGACTCGCCGCCGGCAAAAACGATCAGCGTTCCGGCGCGGGCGGCCGGCAATCCACCGGAGACGGGCGCGTCGATCCAACATGCACCCGTCTCGCGTCCAAGGCGCTCGGCCATGCGTGCGGTCGCGTCAGGCGCGATACTGGAGAGATCAATCAACAGCTGCGAGCGGCGCATCACGGCGGCCAGGCCCTCAGGTCCGAATACCACGTGCTCAACCGCGTCGGTGTTCGTGAGGCACAGGCACACGATATCGCAGGTCGCGGCCACCTCACGCATGGAGGTCGCGCGGGTCGCACCGCGTTCCACCAAGGCGTGCGTCTTGGATGGGGTGCGGTTCCACACCGTGACCGCCAATCCGCAGTCCAACATCCGCTCGACCATCGGCGTGCCGATCAAACCGGTGCCGATGAATCCAATGCGCACAGCCGTGGCGTCGTCGCCCGAACCCGCGTCAGGCATAGAGGTGCAGGCCGTTGTCCATGCGAACGATTTCGCCCGTCATGCCGGGCGCCAAGGCCGCGAGGAAAAACGCGAGCGCCGCGACCTCGTTCACTTGCAGGAGTCGTGGAAGCGCCTGCGTTTCCAGGTACTTTTTCTCCACGGCCTCCAGGCTTTCCGCGCCGAGGACACGACTGGGCAAACCGCCCACCACGTAGCCAGGTGCGATCGCGTTCACGCGAATCTGCGGCGCCAGCGCGCGCGCCATCGACAGGGTGAGTGTGCTCACCGCGCCCTTCGACGCCGCGTAGGCGACCGACGAACCCAGTCCCGCCGTGCCCGCGATGGACGACAGATTCACCACCGCGCCACGTCCGCTCGCTGTCAGCGCGGCACGGCACGCACGAATCATCTGAAAGGTGCCGATCACGTTCACGTCGTACGTGCGGGTGAACTCGCTGGACGGCAGCGCGTCCAGGTCGGCGTGCGGAATAAATCGTGTGGTGCCGGCGCAGTTGATCAGCGCGTCGATACGACCCAGTTGTGCGGTGGTATTGGCAGCGGCGGCCTGACAACTCTCGTCCTGCGTCACGTCGAGCGATAGGACAATCGCTCGCGCGTTGTATGCGCGACATTCAACGGCCACCTGTTCGGCGAGCACGGCGGTCTCGGCATCCAGCGCGCAGACGCCAATATCCCATCCGCTTCGGGCAAAAAATCGGGCACAGGCGGCGCCGATTCCGGTGGCGGAACCGGTGATCAGGGCAACGGGTCGTTGAGGCGAGTTCATGCGTGGACAGTACGGTGAAGGAGGGAGTACGTCGAGGTGCGCACAGCAGTGTTCAGCGGGAGGTGCGCATGCCGGTCCAGACAACAATTGAGCCGCAGCCATTTTGCGTTTGAAATTCGGATGGCATGCTGGCGGCGCGCGAATACACTTCAACCGCGCGGACCGATTGCGGGTTCACGAATTGATCGAGTACGCCTTCAGGGTTGACGACGCGGGATCCATCGAGAAAGAGCGCAGGAACACACGACCCACCGCCGCTACTCCCTCGCATCATGACCCGATCGCCAACCCCGTTGGACGGTACAACGGTCACGCCGGGTGTGGCGCGAAGCAGGTCCGACATGAAGATGGGGTTGCGACGCGAGATCAGCGCTTCATCAAGAAAATAGCCGAAGCCACTCTTCTGGCGCCGCTTGAAGTCCGCGAGCCGATCAAGCCGCGCATCGCGATCGGCGCGCACCCGGATTTCATCAAGCGTGGGGACGAACGCATCGAGGTTGAGCTCCGTCGTCCCTACCGTGCTCTCAGGGACGTCGACGGCAATGCGACGCGGAAGAAAGCCAATCGCGCGCGCTTCGAGCGTGTAGGTGCCACTCGGCAGCGACTTCATGGAGAACTGGCCATCAATTGAGGTGCTGTCTTCAACGCCGCTCCCCCAGAGCACGAGACGCGCGCCGCGAATGGGTTGGCCGCTGATGCTGCGCACGGTGCCACGCAAGGCACCTGTTCCACGAAGTACCGGAAAGGAAGAACCCGCGATCGCGGTTTTCGTGGCGCTGCCGATGTAGATGTCACGCACGAGGAGTCCATTGCGCGGCGCGTCGAGCTCAACGACGCCACTGGAATCGGGGCCGAAGAACGCGCGCGCCGAAAAACTGCCTTCCGTGGGCACCCCGCAAATGGAGAATGCGCCGGTCGGCGAGGTGTTGACGGTGGTGATGGGAGACCGTCGATCAATGCCGCGAGCGCCCAGGGTGATCTCGAGCCACTGTGCCCGGATTCGAGCGATCCCGCTCAGCATGTCTCCACGGGCGGATCGCACGTAGCCCATGAAGACGCCGAGCGAGTCTCGGGCGACCGTGGGTCCGCAGACGCGAGCGAGAATCGTGCGGGCCGACGGAATGGCCAGCGGCGCCACAATTTGGCCGTCGGTTTGCACGTCGACGCGCACCAACGATGCCTCGATGCCGAGCGAGTCGAGTCGTGGATGAATGAAGCCCAGCACGTAGACGCCAACGGCGATCGAATCCAGACGGTAGGCGCCGCGCTCGTTGGCCGTGGCGCTTCGCACACGCGAGGGGTCGCTGGTGTTGACCAGCTGCACGATGGCTCCAGCGAGCGGCCGGAGCGCGATGCTGTCAAAGACGACGCCTACCACGCTGGCCGCCACGGCTGCGCTGCGCGGTGCGGAGGGCGATGCCGGGGGCGTCTGCGCGGCGAGCGATGACAGGCCGCTCGCTGACAGCGCACAGGCCGTCAAGGTCGCGCATACAGAGCGCATTACTGCTGGCTTCGAGGAGATCGGTAGAGAGAGCACGCCTAAAGATGTCATGCCTCGCACATCTCCGCCTGCCCGAGGGACGAGGTCGTCCTTCAGGCAGATGTGAATCCATGGGGAGACCACAATGAAACCACCGCCGCGCCGCCGCTGAGCGGCGCGGCCGCGCAATTATCCGCCGATCCGGCCCCGCGCGGTGCGCGAATCCGTTCGAGGGGCCGCCGAGCGCTCTCCGCCGCTCGTGCTACCGCCTCGTGGTGCCGATTCGCGTGGTGCCGATTCGCGCGGTGCCGCGCCACGGGGCTGAGCTTGCCGCGGTTCTGCCTGGCGTGGCTGAGGCGCCTCGCGCGGTGCTGGTGTGCGTTGGACGTCGCGCGGCGCGGACTGTCGTGGCAGGTTGTTGCCGTAGTCTTCGCGGGGACGTGCACGCGGGTAGTCTGCTGGCGGCGGCGCAATGACTCGTGGAATCTGTGGCATCGCGACGCGCGGGCGATCACCGCGCGCGTCGCGCTCAGCCTCACGGTTTGCCTCCTCTCGGTCGGCTTCATCTCGGCCCGCGCCATCACGACGCGTGCCACCACGTCCGTCGTTCGGTCGTGCAATCGTCATCTCGGTGGCCTGCGGCTCGTTGCGACGTTCCGGTGGCGTGCTCGCCCCGTTGCGTTCACGGTTCTCGCCAGCGCGTCGATATCCGTCGGGGGTGAGCACGGCGCGGTCGTCGCGAGGCTGGGCGGTGCGGCCGTCGGTATCATCAGCGCCGCGCGCCCCATTCCGATCGTCGCCGCGCCTGTCGTTACGCCCGTCGTTACGCCCGTCGCGCGAATCGCCACCGCGCGCGTCGCGATAGCCGTCTCGGTACCCGTCACGCCGGCTGTCGAAGTACGTATCGCGATGCACACCCACGTAGCGATCAACATTGCGGTAGTTGATGGGTCGTCGGCCTACGTCACGATTCACGTACACGGTACGGTAGCGCGGATTCACATACACGTTGGTGATTTGCACAAACGGTCGGGAGCGCGCACGCCAGCCGCCACCGTATTCGTAGTAGGCTGAGTTCCAGCCGTTATAGTAGACGCGTTGGAGGCCCCAGTCGCAGTCGTACGAGAGCCAGCCACCAATTGGGAAGCCCACTCCGAACGACCAGTAGCGACTTACGAAGTTGGTCCGGAAGACTGGCCGTGTGTAGATCACGACCGGATCATAGACTGGCACATAGATCACGCGCGATTGCGTGGGCGTGATGACGTAGCTGTTGCCGGTCGTGATCACCTGCTGCTGCGACGTAGACTCCAGATTGCCTTGCTGCGCGGCCATGTTGCGCAGCCGCTGGACGGAGGCCATTACCTCGCTGGACTGATTGGCGTAGGCGGTGCCGAGGGTGGTGGTCCAATCGGACTTGTCGGCCATCATGTTGAGCGCGGAGGCATAGTGGGCCACCGCTTTGACGCTGACATCCCACGACTGATCGTCGATGCCGCCGGTGCCATTGGCGCGCACATATCGTGCGGCCTCTTCGACCTGGTCGGGGAACGTAGCCGCCACCAACACCTGCGCCAGCAGGGCGTCGGGGTAGAGGGCGACGGGCCCGAGCAGGTTGTCCAGCTGCTCGGCGGAGTATCGCGGAAGCTCATCGACGATGGCCGACGCGCGCGCTGCGACCTGTGCGCCGCTACTCAGAGACACCGCCGCCGACGCCATCACCGAGAGGGCGAGAGGGTAGACCATCGAGCGTGCATAGCGCGCGACAAACGGCGAACGAGGCATGGGGCGCTCCGACATGCGAGTAACCACGGATCCGGGATACTTATATCTACCGCATATTTCGTACCTTGACGACTGTGTTCGTAAAGCGTTGTTCAGCAACACGTTAAGAATTGAGGGACAGTGCGGAATCCCGAATCGTGGACAGTGCTGTATCTCGGCGGTGACGATGCGTCCAGGCGAAGAGTTTTTGTATGGTACGCTACCTTCGGCTTGCCAGGTCTGCGACACTCTGCGCCTGCGCACTGCCGCGCTTGTCGCCGTGCTCGACCGTACGCTGCGTGTACCGGCCGTCGCGTCGTAACTTCCACGCCGTCTCGTCCTCCAAATAGCGTTGCAGGATCTGATCCAGTTGTGCTTGCTGCGCTGGATCGAGCACCGGTATCAACAGCTCGACGCGGCGTCGTAAGTTGCGCGGTCGCAGGTCAGCCGAGCCGATCAGGTACTCAGGCGCTCCACCGTTGCCGAAACGGTAGATGCGCGAGTGCTCAAGAAATCGCCCGACGATTGACAGGACGCGAACGCCCGTTGACCGATCTGGCACATCAGGTCGCAGGGTGCAAATGCCTCGCACGACCAAGTCCACCCGCACACCGGCTTGCGATGCGCGCGAGAGTGCGCGCACCACCTCCGTGTCGGCCAGTCCATTCACTTTGATCGTGATAGACGCCACACGACCGGCCTCCGCATGCTGGATTTCACGCTCAATACGCTGGAGCAAAGCCGGAAGTAGTTGATGGGGTGCTACCAGTCCGCCGAACGGCAGTCCCTCGGGAAGTGATGAGCGGTTGGCGAGCGCCTCAAACAGCACGCACAGATCGCCAGTCAAATCGTCACGCGTGGTGAACAGACTGAGATCGGTGTACTGCTTCCCGGACCGCGTGTTGTAGTTGCCGGTCCCGATATGTCCATAGTGTCGTAGGCGATCGCCCTCCTTCCGGGTCACGAGCGCTGCCTTCGCATGCACCTTGAGCCCAGGCAACCCATACACGACGTGACCACCGGCCCGTTCGAGCGCGCGCGCCCAGTGCACGTTGTGCTCTTCGTCAAAGCGTGCCTGAAGTTCCACCAGCACGAACACCTGTTTTCCCTGACGGGCGGCGCTCAGCAGCGCTTCGACGATCGGCGATGGATTGCCGACCCGATACAGCGTGGCATGAATGGCTGTGACGTTGTCGTCTGCGGCAGCCTCGCGAAAGAAGCGGACCACACTGTCCTCAAACGCATCGAACGGGTGATGCAGAAGGATGTCCCTCACGCCAAGCAGGGCAAATACAGATGCCGCGCCGGCAAAGGGGTCGCGGGCCGCAAGTGTCGGGTAGGACACCGGTGTCTGCGCGCGCGACGCCGAGTCGGGCGGCCCCTCAAGTGGAAGCGCTGCCAGGCACCGGAGATCCAGGAGCCCGTCGACGACTTGTACCGACGTGACCGTCAGCTCCATATCGCGACCGATGGCCTCGCGACGCAGCATATCCAGAATCAACGTACCCACGTGCGATGGCATGCTGCGCTCGACTTCCACACGGACGGCCGGATTGTGCGGCCGTCGAGCAGTGGCGTCGGCAACGGCATCGAGCAGATCATTCGCGTCGTCCTCTGACAACGTGAGATCACCACCGCGCGTGACGCGAAAGAGATAGGCCCCCTCGACGTGCGCATCAGGATACAGCGTGTGCGCGTTGGCGCGCAGCACCTCTTCGATGGCGATGACGCTGCCGCGACGGCCCGGAATCTCCAACAGGCGCGGGACGTCTCGCGGCAGCTCATGCTCGGCCAGTCGCGCCCGTTCGCCGGGCGCCGCGCGAAAGACGACGGCCACGAAAAGCCCGAGGTGCGGCAAGTGCGGCAACGGGAATCCCGGACTCATGGTAATGGCGTGCGACACCAAGTCCCTGTGGATCTCCTCTTCGTAGCGATGCTGCAGCTGTGCACGCTCTCCGTGCGTGAGGGCATTCCACGAGACGATGTGGGTTCCGCGCGCAGCGGCTTCGCGCACGCACTCTTCGGCGCAACGTGCCTGTGCTGCCAAAATATCCGCGATCTCCGCTTCGACCGCATGCAGTCGCGACTTCGCACTCAACCGCCCAACTGGTTCATCGACGGCATCGCGGCGTAGCTCCACCATGCGAATCATGTAGAGCTCGTCGAGGTTGCTGGTCACGATGCCCAGAAAGCGCACGCGTTCCAGCAACGGAACGGTCGGGTCTTCGGCCAGCGCCAAGACGCGCCGCTGAAAGGCCAGCAGGCTGAGTTCCGCGTCGATCAACTCGGGCAGTGTTGTCTCGTGCGAGTGCTCGCTCGCGGTATTCCCCCGAGTCAACGCATGACCCGCGGCATGTGGGGTGTGAGACGAGTGGCTCTGTCGGCAGGCATCTGGCACAAAGTAGCGCGGGAACGGTGACTCTGCTCACCGCGTGACAAAATCGGTTCGCGATCCGAACGCGACCCGTCCCCTGACGCACGCGTTTCAGGCTTCACGACCAGCGGCGCGCTATTCACTCGGCCGTCGAGTGGGGGGCCGCCAGCGATCGTGCTTCCATCGCGATAGTCGTCGGGTAATTTTGTTCATTGTTGCGCTGCAACCCACTCTCCATGTCCGTCTTATGACTCATCTGACTCATCGCGCTTCATTGATCCTCGCTTCATCGCTGGTGCTGTCGGTTGCCGCGTGTAACACGGGCGAACGTCGGACCGCTGCTGGTCCGGTCGACAGTGCGGCGGTGAGCCCGACGGCCGCGCTTCCACTTAGCTCCGATACCCTTCAGCCCACTATCGTGACTGACACGGTGCCGGGTGACAGTGATGATCCGGCGATCTGGATCAATCCCGTCGACCCTGCGCGCAGCATCGTGGTGGGCACCGACAAAGGCGACTCGACCGGCGGTGTATACGTCTTTGATTTGGCAGGACACATTGATCGTACGCGGAGCGTGTCGCCGTTGCGGCGGATGAACAACGTGGATATCGCGTATGGACTTGATGTTGATGGGAAGCCCACGGATGTAGCGGTTGCTACCGAGCGCAACCGCATGGCGATTCGGGTGTTTGCGTTGCCATCCATGAAGGCAATTGATGGCGGCGGACTGGCGGTGATGGACGGGGATTCGACGCGCGCGCCGATGGGCGTGGCCCTGTACCGTCGCCCGCGCGACGGGGCGTTGTTCGCGATTGTTGGCGGGAAGAGCGGTCCGACCGCGGGATACTTGATACAATACCGGCTGCAGTATTCCAGTGGCCAAGTGCAGGCGACGAAAGTGCGCGCGTTTGGCGCGTACAGCGGCAAGAAGGAGATCGAGGCGATTCTGGTCGATGCCGCCAAAGGCTACGTGTATTACTCTGACGAAACCGTGGGGGTGCGCAAGTATTACGTCGATCCCGACTCGTCAACGCGCGAATTGGCGTTGTTTGCCACCAGCGGCGTGGTGAGTGATCATGAAGGATTAGCGATCTATGCGCGCGACGACTCCACGGGATACATCGTGCTCTCCGATCAGCAGGGGCATCGCGTGCAGGTATTTCCGCGCGAAGGAACCGCGGCGAATCCGCACGCGCATCCGGTCATCGCGGTGTTACCGGTACGTGCGCAGGAAACCGATGGACTTGAGGTGACGTCGAAGTCGCTGGGTCCTGCGTTTCCGCGCGGCATGCTGGTGATGATGTCGAATCGGGGGGCCTTTCACTACTACCGGTGGGAGGATGTGGAGGCGGCGATCGAGAAGGTGCGGGCGAAGGCGTCGCCGAAGTAGGGTGGCGGTCGGTGTGCCATGTCGCATAGTCCGTGCGACACGCGTCTCGACTCGCGCACTCACCGGAGCGTCGTTCGGAGGGTTGACTGCAGACCGGCGCTCCCCGCGCCGTGTGGTTATCTGGTAATCTCCGAATTCACCCACTCAATACGGTTCACGAGCCACAGACTGAGCGCACTGATCTCTCCGCCGTACGAGCCGGTGACGACGCGATTCGGCCACACATAGCTGCCGAGGATCGGCCATCGCTCGAAGTTCCGCACCTGCACCACGCTCAGGTAGTTCGCGCGCGAGGGAACGAGGCGCTGCAGCGAATCTGTCACGCCGGCGCGCCGGAGTTCTCTCCAGCGTTCTGCCACCCTCGCGGAAAACGCCGGATCCTGAAAGAGCCGCACAAACCACGCCGACTTTCGCGCGTGCCAGCCATCAGTGCGATCCGCGCCATCGTAGTTCACGTTGCCGATCGCCAAGTCGAAGTCCCAGACCGGTCCGAAGAACAGCTTGCCGTTGCGTGGCTTGTACATGTACGGGCCGAACCGAAGCCCTCCGTCGACATTCTTCAGTGTCTCCTGCAGCACGTAGTAGTTGACGACGGACTCGACGTCGAGGAAGGCGGCATATCCGACGGTCGGGTCCGCGAAACGGCTCCCGAAAATCGCCGAGTCCGTACGCGCGATGTAGTTCTGCAAATAAGCGCGTTGCTTGGCCCATGCGGGAAGCAGCAGCGTTTCCGGATTGCCAGCGCAGAACACCATCGGTGTCATTGTCGAATTGAAACAGAAATCTTCACCGCGCCGCTCGTCAATCTCGAGCAGGTAGCCGCCGGTGATGTTCGTGGCGGTTGTATCCGACGCGCTCATCTCCTGGATGTTGACGCGATCCGCGCCGATCCGGACGTGTTCTACCAGTTGATAGACGCCCTGATACCGCCCGTTCAGTTGCAGCTCCACAAAGGCCGAACGCGCTGTCCATGCCATACCCAACATGCGGCTGAGTGCGAATGCAAGATCGGTGCGCAGCATGGTCTTGTCGGAGTAATTCGCGAGCAGCACCCAGTGCCGGTTGGCAGGCATGCCGAGCAGCGACGTACTGGTGGTCAGCTTGAGTCGGTAGGGCTTTTTCGGGAAGTCCCACGTGGTATTGCCGCGTCCACGGACCTCCATCCCGCCTTGTACCAGCACGACACCGGCCGTGTCGGTGAGCGTGATCGAGCCCGGCACATAGGTCGTCTTCGAGACGATGTCGGCGCCGCTATTCGTCGCAATTTTCAAGACCGGCAATTTTCCGGTGACGGCTTGCAGCACCACCGGCGGCAGCGAGGTAAAGGGTTCGTCCGGGACCACTGGGTCGCCGCGACAGCCGGCGAGCATGATCAGGGTCAGTGCAGCGAAGTGGGAGACACGCATACGTGGTATCATAACGGGGTCTGCCGGCCGCCGCGGGTCACGCGAATGGCTTCGCTCGCAGCAGTCCTTCTCGACGAGGGAGTGTTCCGCAGGTAGATTCACCTTGCATGTCCCTCCAAGCGGTCCAACTGCTTTCGGTCGTCGCGGTGTTTGCGGCGGCGCATGTGGCCGTTGCATCGGGCTCATCATTCGGCCGCCTATCGGCAACTACGGGACCATGCTTTTCCTGTGGAACGTGCTGTTCGGTACGGCGCGCATCACCCGTCAGTATCCGCCGGCGTACGGCTTGAAGGATGACCGGCGGCACGGGTCGGAGAAGTGGGTGGGCGCGCCTGCAAAGTGTTAGGCCTGCGTCTTCCGCGCGGCAGCCATGTATCGGGCCTTCTCTCTGGCGGCTATGTTCTCCAGCGCGTAGCGGAGCATCGTGCGCGGCATCGTGGCCGCGTGTTCGTCCAGAAACGATCGCAGCAGGTTGATGTCAACGCATGTCCCCATTTCACGAAGCATCCAGAAGTGCGCTAGCGTACGCGCGCGAACCGAATGTCCCGTGCCCGACCATTCCCGGCATAGAACGCGACCACTTGCCCGTTCCGATCACGCTCGAAGACGATCGTGAGACCTGCCCCGTCGCTTACGCTAAAGGTCTCCTTGGCGCCGGACATCAGCGGGGCTGGCTCCGTCCGACGATTCGCCAACACCAACTTCCCGTCCTTCAGGGAAATGTCGTAGAACGTCTCCAGCTCCTCACTGAAGTACCGACCCGCGTACGACGTGAGTTCCGCGACCGTTGGCACCCACGGCTTCTCTGGTCCGCCAACGAGTCGTGTCGCCTTCTGATCGCCATTCTGATGCATTGTGAGTCCCGTGACTTTCCTTTCGGCGTTGCGGTGGAACGTGACGGCGGCCTGCACCACCCGAAGCGCGAAGGTCGAGTCTGACGTGGGATACATGCGAAAGGCGGGCTGCCCAGACACCTGCCCCATGACCGAATCTCCCAGCCGCGTAAAGGTCAGGACAACCTGCGGTGCCAGATCCAGTGCATAGCGCCCAACAAACTGGTCGAAGCCTTTCACGTCGTACGCGTTTGCGTCAAACGCTTTGGACGCGACCGCCTTCGGTGGAGTGAGCTCCGGGAAGAACGCCTGCGCGATCCGGAACGCGATGTTGGCGTCGAATCCTGCGTCGTTACTCTGCACGGTCACGCCCGCATCGATGTCGGGATAGTACGCCAGCATCGATCGGTGCGACATGTCCGCCCCGCCATGGTGAATACGCTTGAGCGGCCCCTGTGTGTCGAGAAACAAGCCAAACCCATATCCCGTTGATTTACCGTTCGTCAGCGTGAACGGCGTCATCATCTGCGCGATCCCGTTGGCGCTCCCCACGCGCGGGTGCGCATAGTTCTCGGCCCACTTCTGTAAGTCGTCGAGTGTGGTGTAGATGCCGCCTGCGCCCATTGCGGAGGCGAGGTCGCCGAGGTCGCGCCACTCGCCGGTGGCGGCGCGTGCATACCCAGCGGTTGCCCCATGGACGGGGGCATGGCGATCGGCACGAACACTCGTGTGCGTCATCCCAATCGGACCAAACACGCGCTGCGACATGAATTGTGGAAAGGGCATCTTTGCCACGCGCTCCACCAACATCGAGAGCAGCGCGAAGGCCGTGTTGTTGTAGTTGAACTCGGCCCCGGGCGCATTTTGCAACGACGGTTGTCGCTGGATAAGCTCGATCATCTCGCTACGGCGCACGAAGTCCCCTTCGCCAATGACTCTCGCGGCGATTGATAGCGCGTTGTAGATCTCGCGGTACCCTGAGGTGTGCGTGAGCAGGTTGCGCACCGTCACCGGCTTGCCGAGGTCGGGAAGTTCCGGCATGTACTTCCGGACATCGTCGTCGAGTGCGAGCAGGTGGTCGTCGACCAACAGCATGACGGCAAACGCCGTGAACTGCTTGGACGTGGAGCCAATGTTCGTTGGTGTCGTCGCGGTGAACGGGATGTCGTAGGTGAGATTGGCCATCCCGTAGCCTTTGGCGAAGAGCGTGCGTCCGCCGCGCCACACCGCCGCGGCCGCGCCTGGGCCATCAGGGCGATCCCACGGCGCAAGGAGTTGGTCCACGAGCTTCCTCGGGTCCGCCGAAAGGGCCTCTCGCGCCACGAGCGTGATCGCGTATTCGCCCGGTGCGGAGTCGGCCATGATCAACTGCACCTGCTGCACGCCCTTTGTGCGCGTCTCAACTTGCAAGCGCTCGATGCCTCGCGGCGCTGCGTTTACACCGCCAAGCACGACGCGCGTGGGGCCTATCACGCGCACGCCGACGTTCGTCGACAGCTGATTGACGGCGAGACGGATGATCGCACCTGAGTCGGCCTCTATTTGGTAGCGCGCCGTGTCGCCGCGAGCAATCGAGGCCCGCACCGCGCGTCCCACGGTGAGTGGGGTTTGCGCGCGGAGTGTCGTGGCGAACGGCAATCATGCGAGTGCGAGGAAGACGCGACGCATAGCGACAGACCGGAGAGAGGTAGACAGGAGGGCGTGCATCCTAAAAGTACGCGAAGGCTGCCCTAGTTGTGCACCCCGCGCACGCGCATCTTGCTATGAGTCCCTCACCAGACCCGGAGATTTCCATGTCAGCGGTTCTCGATTCGATTCGCGCGGAGTACCAGCGCTACCAGGTGTTGGCCGAACGTGCGCTCGATCAGGTGCCCGACGCGCTGCTCTCTACCCCCGGGGTGGGCGGAGGCAACTCGCTTACCACCATTGCGTGGCATGTTGCCGGCAATCTGCGCTCACGGTTCACCGCGTTCTTGACGGAAGACGGCGAGAAGCCGTGGCGAGATCGCGAGGATGAGCTCGCGCCTCGTGCGGTGTCGCGCGACGAGCTGCACGCACATTGGCTTGCCGGGTGGACAGCCCTGTACGACGCTCTCGAACCGCTGACCGATGACGACCTCCAGCGCACCGTCACGATTCGCGCCCAAGGGCTGCACGTGCACGATGCGTTGCACCGCTCATTGGCGCATGTGAGCTATCACGTGGGACAGATCGTGTATGTCGCACATGCGCACCGCGGCGCGACGTGGACGTACTTGAGCATTCCGCCCGGCGGCACAGCCGCGTACAATGCGGCGCCAACGCATGAAACACCTCGCGCGCATGTCGAAAGGCTGTCCGGCCTGCAAGACGGCAGTGAAAGCTGACCTGTTAGGTCGCGCGCGCAGCGCCGGCACGACCTCGGCCGCGAACCACGGATTGCGCTTCAGCCACATGTTGTTGCGCGGACTCGGATGCGGGAGCGGCACCACGCTGGGATAGGCATCGCGAGATCTCACCAACCCGGAGGCCCAAAGCGCCCGATTCCGGTCCGTCGTCCCGCATCTCTCGCGACGCTTGGTGATGTCGCACCTGCGGCGACATCACGAACGGCCGTCGCACGCCACCTCCAGGCAGCACTATATTTCGCGTTATGACTCCACCCGCTCCGACGGCTCCCCGAGTGTCGCTCGACGATCGGTACGGCGAGGAGACCGCCAGCTGGATGCGGCTGAGTTCGACGTGCCCGCCCTGTTGATGGGGGGACAGGCCTGCGTGTTGTACGGCGCGGCCGAGTATAGCCGCGACCTGGATCTCGCGGTGCTGGCGACCGGGTCGCGCGCTTCGATGAGCTTTGGGCGCGCCGCACCACGATCACGCTGCGCGACGACCAGCGGTCCGCGGACGTGAGTGTCGAGCTCATGGCGCTCGAGATGGCCCGTGACCGGGAGTATTGGGCGCCGCTGCGGCGGGAGCTTGAAACCCTGCGTCACGAGGCGCGGCGCAGCCGTTCTCAATGACGCGGTGCGCGCGACGTGCTCTGACACTGTGCATTGGCGCGCTTGGCTGTGGCGGCGGTGCCGACACCGTCGCGCCGCCGGTGGCCACGCGGCAACCGTGCACACAGGGCGCGACGCGGTGCGCGGCGCGCATCGAGATCATGCCCGGCCGGTTTCTCAAGAGCTATCAGAGTTTCTCGCTGCTCACCGGTGATTCACTGGTCACACAAGCGGTGATCGTGGTGCACGGCGTCGAACGCAACGCCAACGACTACTTCAGCAACATGAACGAGGCCGCCACGCTGGCCGGCCGCGCGTCATCGACCATTATTATCGCGCCACAGTTCCAAACAACGGATGACGTACCGGCTACCGACGAGCCCTTCTGGACCAGCAGTGGATGGCGGGCCGGTGATCTGTCGAGCAGCACCGGCCCGTTGCCGCGCATCAGTTCGTATGCGGCGCTCGACACGATCCTTGTACGCGTGAGCAATCGCGCCAGGTTTGCGCGACTCTCACGCATCGTGGTGGTGGGACACTCTGCCGGTGGACAACTGCTCCACCGCTATGCGGCCACGAGTCGTGTTGCACAAAACATCCCCGACATTCCCATTCGCTACATCGCGGCGAATCCATCCACGTGGCTGTACCTCGGGCCCGAACGCGCTGCGGGGAACACCTTCACCATCCCCGCTTCAGCGGCCAGCTGCGCCGACTACGATGATTGGCACTACGGATTGCAAAACCGCAACACGTACGCCAACGCGCTGCCGGTCTCGCTCGTACGGCAAAATCTGGTCACTCGGGACGTGATCGTGATGCTCGGCACGGCCGACACACTCACCGCAGATCTCGACGTGAGTTGTGGTGCAGACCTACAGGGCGCGCGGCGCTATCAGCGAGGGCTGACGCTCATGAACTACATGAACGCACAAACGCCGGGCAACGGCCACCGGCTGGTGACCGTGCCCGGCGTGGGGCATTCGAACAGCGCCATGTTCGCATCCGTTGACGGCAGACGCGCGATCTTTCCGTAACGCCTGCGCCGCGCGTCATACGCGAGTGCGTGGTGTGCACGCGGTCGGTGCGAATCCCGTCACATCACGCCCGCGGGTGCGGCTTACCCTAGC
>JANOPS010000622.1:0-4720 GCA_031421995.1 Gemmatimonadaceae bacterium | reverse complement strand
CCGTGGACTCCGTGTCCTTTGTGGTGCAACAGAAAACGATGCATTGCACCACCGTGGTCGCCACCGCCTTCAGCCGGCGGTCGGTCGACAGGCCGTTTTCTCGGAGACGCGCACCATTCTGGCGCTAACTGGACAGTATTGCGGCTAGCGAACGGCTAGCGAACGGCTAGCGGTCGGCTAGCGGGAGAGGTCCGCAAACACCGGCGCAAGTGCGCGCCACATCGTGTTGGCCACACGGCGCGACCCTTCCTCGTTCGGATGAATCCCGTCGGCCTGATTGAGCTTGACCTCACCGGCCACTCCATCAAGCAAGAAGGGCAGCAAGGGGACGCCGGTTGACTGCGCGGCGCTCGTGTACGCGCGATGAAACCGCTCGGTATAACTGCGCCCGAGATTGGTGGGTGCTTCCATCTGCACCAGCAAGACCTTGGCGGATGGCTGGGTGCGGCGGATCGTGTTGATCAGCGCGACGATGTTCGCCTGCGTGGAGTCGGGATCGACACCGCGCAGGCCGTCGTTGGCCCCGACCTCCAGGATCACCGCGGCGGCAGGCTGATCAAGCACCCATCCGGCGCGACGCAACGCTCCGGCCGACGTCTCGCCGCTCAACCCGGCGTTGATCAGCGTAATCCTGAACCCAGCGGAATCGGCCTTGCGTTGTAAAAGAGCCGGGTACGCGCGATCGGGGTTCAGTCCGAGGCCGGCGGTCAGGCTCGTTCCCAGCAACACCACGCGCCGCCGCGTCCCTGCGGGGGGTATAGCACCGCCGACATTGCCATCGCGCGTTGCCGAATCCGTACCCGCTCCGATTGATTCCTTGGGCGGGGTTCGCGCTGACGTCGCTTTTTCGCTTGTCCCACATCCGATCAGTATCGACAGGGCCACCATTGCCGCCATGTGGCCTCTCGGCTGACGCTTCTCTTTCTGCTCGAATCGCATGCTTGTCGCTCGCGGGTTGACCAAATCGTACAACAGTGGAACGCACCTGCTCACGGTGCTGCAGGACGTATCGTTCGAAGTGCCACAGGGCGCATTCGTGTCCATCGTCGGGCCATCGGGCAGCGGGAAGACCACGTTGCTCGGACTGCTCGCCGGATTGGATACGCCAACGCGTGGAACGGTAACCTTGGACAATACCGATATTGGCAGCCTGAACGAAGACCAGCGAGCCGCCCTTCGCGGGGCCAAGGTGGGATTTGTGTTCCAGAGCTTCCAGCTCATCCCGACGCTCACCGCCCTGGAAAACGTGCAGGTCCCGCTCGAACTGGCAGGGCTGGTCACGGCCCGCGAGGCCAGTACGCGCGCCACAGACCTGCTCACGCGCGTGGGATTGGGCGACCGGACGCACCATTTCCCGCAGCAGCTTTCCGGTGGCGAGCAACAGCGGGTCGCGCTGGCCCGTGCCTTCGTCAATCAGCCGCGGATCCTGTTTGCCGATGAACCCACCGGCAATCTGGATGGGGCGACGGGAGAACGCATTGTCGAGCTGCTGGAAGAACTCAACCGCGAACGCGGGTGCACCATCGTGCTGGTCACCCACGATGCGGCGCTCGCCGCGCGCACGCAGCGCACGATTCGCCTCCGTGACGGCTTGGTGGTAGAGGACATCCGCCATCGCGAGGCTCCCGCGGTCGATGGCTCGCTCGGACACGTGGTGACGCCGTGACCGCTGCGGCGCTGCTGCGCATGGCGTGGCGCGAGAGTCGCACCGCGCGTCGACGCCTGGCGTTGTACATGTCCTCCATTGCCTTTGGTGTCGCGGCACTGGTCGCGATCGATTCGTTCGCCGGCAACGTCACGGGCTCGATTCGCGATCAGTCGCGCACGCTGCTTGGGGGTGACATCGCTCTCCAGGCGCGGGCGGACTTCCCAACGGTCGTCGATACCTTGCTCGATTCGCTGCGCGCCGCTGGCATTACCAACGCGAAGCTCACGACCTTCGCCTCCATGGCGCTGGCCGAACCCTCAGGCGCCACCCGCCTCGTGCAGGTGCGCGCCGTCTCGGCCGGCTACCCGTTCTACGGCGCGATAGAAACGGTGCCGTCGAGTGGGTGGGCAACGGTGCACGATCGCCAAGTCGTGTTTGTCGACGCATCGTTACTGATTGCCCTCAATGCTGCCATCGGCGACTCGCTCCGGCTCGGTACGATGCGCTTTCAAATCGGGGGCACGCTCGGCAAGGTGCCTGGCGACGCAGGCATCGCGTCGATCATTGGACCGCGCGTGTACGTGTCGGATAAGTGGATTGCATCCACGGGACTGCTCAAGTTCGGCAGCCGCGCCGAGTACGAAGCGATTCTCCAGCTGCCCGCATCGCTGGCGTCAAAGCGCCAGGCCGCGCAGTTTGCGCGCGCACTGCGGCGGCGTATCGATCCGCGTGCTGCGGCGATCCAGGAAGCGAACGACGCGAGAAACAACCGTGATAACGGCGCCGGTGAGGACGCACCGCCCGATGCTGAGCGACGCGGGGCGCCACTCGCCGATAGCGCGTCGCGCGTTGCCGTTCCCGCGGATTCCGCTTCGGCGAACGCCAGTCCGCAGACCACCACCAACGCCGCAACCAACGCCGCAACCAGTGCCGCCAACACGACAACCAACACCGCGCTGACCACACCAACACCTCGCACTCGGGTTCGGGTGCGCACGGTCGCCGACACCGAGCGCGACTTCACCCAAGCTGTGGCGCAGCTCGCCGACTTCCTCAGCATCATCGGACTGATCGCCCTGCTCCTTGGCGGGATCGGCGTGGCCAGCGGCGTGAACGCCTTTGTGTCGGCCAAAATTGATACCGTCGCGGTGTTGCGATGCTTGGGAGCCACGAGCCGGCAGGTGTTGGCACTCTATGTTGTGCAGGCAGGAGCCATGGGGTTTGTGGGAGCCTTTGCGGGTGCGCTGCTGGGGGTCGCGATCCAGTTTCTGTTGCCCATGGTGATTTCAGACTTTCTTCCGCTCGATGTGACCATCGCGCTTGAGCCCGCGCCGTTGCTCCTCGGTCTGGCGACGGGCGTGTGGGTGGCGCTGGTGTTTGCCATGCGACCGCTGCTCGCGCTGCGACGTGTGTCTCCATTACAGGCCATCCGCCGCGATGCCGACGCCGCAGCACTTCCGCGCGAATGGCGCGACGGCGCTCGGCTGCTGGTTGACGGACTGCTTGTCGGCAGCCTGATCGCTATCATCGTGGTGCGGTTGGGTTCATGGCGCGATGGCCTGATTGTCAGCGCCTCGATCACGGGTGCCGTGGCCATTCTCTGGGTCGCCGCAGCGCTGCTGATCGCGCTTGCGCGCCGCAGCACGCGCCCGTCCTGGCCGTTTACGCTGCGTCAAGGGATCGCCAATTTGCATCGACCCGCTAATCAGACGCGCGCGGTCACCCTCGCGCTGGGCTTCGGAGCGTTTCTGCTCAGCACCGTCTATCTCGTGCAGGCCAACCTGCTCGGTCGCGTGCAATCGTCGGCCGACGCGAGCGCGGGCAACCTCCTGTTTTTCGATGTGCAGGACGATCAGGTTGCACCGCTCGACTCCATTCTGAAAGCGCGCAAGCATGACGTGGTGCAGCGAACGCCTATTGTCACGATGCGCGTTGATGCGATCAACGGGCGAAGCGTCGCGACGATTATGGCAGATACGACCGTCCGCCGCGCGGGCTGGGCGCTTCGGCGGGAGTATCGATCGACGTATCGCGACAATATCGTGGCCTCGGAAACGATCGTGAGCGGCACGTGGTTTCCCGATAGTGCCACACGCGCACGCGAGCGCGCGAAGAATCCGGACGCGCCGTTCCCGGTCTCCATTGAGCGCGATGTGGCCGCTGACCTTGGTGTCTCGCTCGGCGATACGGTCACGTGGAACGTGCAAGGCGTACCGGTTCGCACGGTGGTGACGAGTACGCGAACCGTCAACTTCGCGCGTTTTGAAGCGAACTTCTTTGTGGTATTTGCGCCCGAAGCGATCCGTCGCGCGCCGCAACAGTTCGTGTTGGTGGCCAATGTGCCGGGCGGCGATCCGCTGGCGTCGGTGCAGCGAGACGTCGTGCGTCGCTTCCCGAATATTTCGAGTCTCGATCTCACGCTCGTGCGCGAAACCGTTGGCGCGATTGTGAATCGCGTGGTGCTGGCCATTCGCTTTCTCGGACTCTTCTCGCTGGCCATGGGCATTCCGGTGCTGTTCAGCGCCGTCGCCGCAACACGCAGGGCTCGCCTTCGTGAAGGCGTGCTTCTGCGCACGCTGGGCGCGTCGCGCGCGCAGGTCGCCAGGATTCTGCTTGCCGAGTACGGGGCGCTTGGGGCACTTGGCGCGACAACCGGTATGCTTCTGGCCTTCGTCGGCGCGTGGGGGCTGACGCGATTCCTGTTCAAGGATCCGTTCGATCCCGCCGTGCTCCCGACCATGGCGATCGCCGTGGGCATGCTGTTGCTCACCATGACGATCGGGTTTCTGACCAGCCGGGACGTCTATCGGGCCACGCCAATGCAGGCGATTCGGGAAGGCTAGACGAAAGCTCGTGTCGATCCTGAAACGCCGTGAATCGCTGTGAGGGGTGAGCGACAGCATGGGAGCAGGCCAGAGCGCTGAGGCCTGAGGAAAAGAAGGGGTGAGGTCACCACAGGCGTGGGCTGTGAGCTCTCAGCTGGTCAGGGGAGAGCGCCTGCTTGAGGGGTGAGGAGCGAGCGGTGAGCCCTTCTCAGGGCTGAGGCCTCAGGCTGGAGCTCTCACCTGACCG
>JANOPS010000621.1:0-15311 GCA_031421995.1 Gemmatimonadaceae bacterium | reverse complement strand
CCCCGGCGTCGCCCGCCCCCCCACGGACACAGCCCCGGCGACACGCGGCAAACGGCCGCCGCCATCCGGCTGCGCGTCGCCGTCTATCCCGTGCGTAGTCGCCCAAGCACGTGCACGGATGTACGCGGAACTCTCCGCGCGTGCCGCCGGCGGCAAGCACCACGGCAAACAACACATGCGCGGCCGCAGTATACTCCCCGTTCGAGGCTAGACGCTCGGCGTCCGCGAGCTGGGCAGTTCGTCGAGTTGATGCAGCTGCCCTGTTGTCTGAATCCCCAGCCTTTCGCTCTGCCACGATGCCCATCAGGAGGCGCGCCAGAACGAGCGCGACCGCGAGGATGACGAGGACGATCACGACCGTTCGCCCGAACGGCACCTCGCTGACGGCTTCAAACAAACGCGCAAACTGGTCGACGACGAATCGCTGGAATCGGTCCCAGAGCGACTGCCCGACGGCACGGGTGTACGCCGGGTCTTTGGCGATGGCGGCGATCGTGTCGCGAATCGCCAGATCGCTGAACGGCGGCGACTCGATGGAGTCGCGAAGCTGCGCAAGCATGGGTGGCCGCGTCGATGACGCCCGCTACGCGGCGGCGGGACTGGTGCCGAGCGACTGGGCCATGTGCTCGACGTCGAATCCCTCAGCGCGAATGCGCGCATCGTAATACAGCACCATGACGACCAAGTTGACGATCGGCGCGGCGACCACCGAGAAGAGCGATTGGACAACCAGCTGAACGACCGGATTGTCCACGGCCAACATCAGCAGCGGAATCCCAATGCTCAGGATGAAGAATATTCCGTACACCAGGGCCAGCGTGCCAAGAATGTGCAGCTTGATCCCGTCGGAGAGCTTGGCGGATCGCGACACAGCCGCCATGACGCCGCGTCGCTCCAATACGATGATTGGGACCGTTGCGAACAGCATCGGCAGCACGTAGAAGAACGGGAACAACAACAACAGCGCCGAGAGAAAGAGCAGAAAGCCCGTTACGAAGGTCGCGCCGACAATGGCTGGCACCGTGGGCAGCACGCTGCGGACGGTTGCCGCGACGTCGGGGGTTTCGCCTAAGTAGACATCGGAGCCCATCCGGACGATCACCGCACTGGTGAGACCGTACGTGATAAACCCAATGATCAAGACCGGAATCGTTTTCCCCAGGTCGCCCGCGGTGGCGGGTTGCACGCCTCCATTCAACAACAAACTCGCGATGATCGACGGCGCGGTCGCCAGGGCGGCAAGCGTTATATACTGCATGCCGTTGCGGCGGTAGAGCGAAAAGGCGGCGTCGACGATTTCCGACACACTCCGAACACGTAAATTCGTATCACTCACTTGGGCATCTCGGCATCATGGTGAAAGGGTCTCACGCGTTCTCCGAAGATGCCCCGTGGGATCTCGATGTCAAGCCATCATGGCAGGTTGGCCTGAGATGATATCGACGACGACGCGGTCAGGTACTGGCGCTTGATGCGATTATCTGCACCCTCGAACGGGCCTGTACCCTGCACGTGCAACTCCAATCGGGGGCTGCTGCGCACCGGGGCAAGGCGGCGCGACTCACGGAAGTCCTGATTGACCGTGGCGAGTGCATCGAAAAATCCACGCGACCACACCTCAGTGTCCTGCGACGTCACGGGTACACGCGTCTCGACGGCCACCACCAGCTGTTTGTCACCGGCACTATCGTCGAACGCCCGAAGCTGGAACCCATCGGCGATCTGCGACAACGCTGTTGTGCGAAAGAGTGCATCTTGGACATCGGCGGGCGGAATCTTGCAGCCGTACCACGACACGCTCAAGTCGGATCGCCCATATAGGAAGAGTAGTGGAAGATCGAGTGAGCGCGGCGCAAGCGTCTCAATGTTCACGCCGACCGCAGCGAGTGCATCGCGAAGAGCCGGGTATCGCACAACCTGACCGAGATCGTGGATATTGTAGCGCACCTTGGGTGCCAGATAGCCTGGTCGGCAGACAGTAACCAGCAACTCGCCCTTGTTGGTGGTTTCAAGAAAGAAGTCTGCCGGGTTGAACTGAAAGATCATCGGCAACGTGCCGCCGTACGACGCGCCCGTCTGCGGTAGGAGCCGCGCAGCAAGCTCAGGCCGCACGTCCATGAGTTGGCGCAGCGCAATCGTGAGATCGGTCTCGGCAGCGATATTGAGTTCCAGATCGGACGCCCCGTACGATCCGTACACGCGCGTGACGCCGCGCTGGTGCATGTACCGGCGCATCGACTCGCTCATGCCTTCTCCACCGTACACAAACGAGACCGTGTGTGCGCTCCAGTCGATCTGCTCGTTATCGATCAGTTGCTTGAGGAACGGCGGATAACCCATGATGACGTAGTGATGCGACAAGCCAAAGTGCGTGAGCGTGTTGATGATTTTCGCGATGTCGGGGCCGAGGGATTTCATGCGGCACCACGACGACAGGGCGAGTGTGAGGTTGATGCCGGTAGCCCACGGGCCGAGCGCGAACGCATTGATGACGAAGAGCGGCTCACGTCCGAAGCGGTGCTCCAAGCCGCGAATGATTGTCCGTGCGTTGGCTTCGCGTTCAACCGTACCACGAATCCAGTTGGTGGGCGTACCGCTGCTGCCCGACGATTCATCGATCAACACGCCGCGCGCGGGAATCGTGCCGCCCACGCAGCGCGCCGCCATCGGGTAGGCGTTGACGTACGTGGCCTTGTCGGTCGAGGGCCACGCACCGGCAAGGGGCGGCTGCGCGAGCACAAACGCGCGATAGGCTGGAACCTTGCGCATCGTGGTATGATGGCGCAGTCGCGCACCGATGCGACCCACATGCCAACGGATCGCCTCAAAGCCACGCAACATGAACAGCTGTGAGCACAGCCCGCTCGCGTGCATGAGCCGCCAGACCGGCTCAAGCAGCCACGCCAGGCCCGGCAAGATCCACGAACGCGACGGCGTGGCGACGTTGGGGTGAGCGGTCGTCGCGGGAGTGCGTGTGAGAGGTACAGATGTCGCGATCACAATAGCTCCTGTTCAGAGAGGAAGAGAGAAGGGGTCTCCACGCGATAGCTGCGTGGCGGGCGCGCGCTCTTGCCAATGCGCGCAATAAGCCAGACGCTGTCGGTCGGTGCGTCGGCGCCCAGTCGTTGCACGAAGTCGCCGTGTGTGCGCGCGTTCGTGACAACCGACCCGAACGGGTGCATGGCGAGTCCACGTTTCGTGAGGTCTTGCCAGGTGTGGCTCAAGACCTGTCCGCAGCGAATCCAGTCGGTCGGTGTGGCAAATGGGCCGGACCACCAGGCAATGGTCTTGGTGCCGCGCATGCCGCGCATCAACAGTCGTCCGCACAGGTCGGCGCGTTTGCCCCGGGCCCATCGCTCGTGATGGTCAAAGAAATCGCGGAGCAGCCATCCGGGGAAACGCAGACAGTGCGACCACAGGCCGTCTCTGTGGGTTTCGGCTTCGGTATCGGTCGTGCGTATCCACCCGCGCAGTTCAGTGCGCGCCGGCGCGTCGCCGAGATCGTCGAACAAGGCCCGCTTATTGAGACGCAAGCAGTCCTGTACGAAGGTCTCGTCGCTGGACCACTGCAGTCGATGTTCCGACTGTTCGGCAAGAGCAGCAAGCGCGGTCATTGACTCCGTCGGCGCTGGTGTGCCGTCGTAGGGCAAGCGCGACGTTTGGCGATCCAGCAGTCGTTCACGCGTACGCGCCGCGTCGCCGTGGGTGATGTCGGTGAGTTCGGAGAGCTGCAGCGTGGCGAACAACTGCGGCCGATTGCTGGCATAGTCGAGCGCGCGTGTATCGTAGTGTGCGTTGAGCTGCAGACCACGAGGCGCAACGGCCAGTGACAGCGCTTCGACGAACATCGCGAGGCTCATGATGGTGAAGGCCGAAGTGGGATCCGTCGTCGGCAATCGTCGACGCGGGTCGACATAGAGTTCGGCCACGCGACCCGAGATCAAGCGCAGACGCCACGGTTGAATGTTGTGCGGCGATGCGGTCCATCGGGCGTAGGCGGCCGCTTCGCGCCAGACACCGTCCGGGTCGCGCACGTCGGGTGCCTGTCCGTCCGGTGGCCCCGCCATGCCGGCGCGTGGCAGTTGCAACGTGCGCGCGCAGCCAGCTACCGCCGTTGCCAGCCCAGCCGAACCCAGCGTTTGCAGGAATTGTCGTCGTTGCACGGGCGCTCCGAGGCCACACGTTCGGGTCGTGCTGAGGTTCGCTGTCACGCACGGTGTGCGTGTACGACTCTCACTCGTATGGTGGCATGGCGCCGAGCGCCGGCCCATACGTCACGTGACGTAGACGGCCGATATGATCGCGATCGGCACCGTCGTCGGTCGGTCCTCGCGCGGTCGGCGATCGCGTCGTATACTCGACCAACCTCGGTCGGATTTCACATCCCGACGTTGCCCTACTCTGCGAGTCGCCTGCCGCGCGACGCGCCGAACATGAGTCCTCACGCACACGCGCGCTTCAGTCATGTCTTCCGCCGCATTGCTTGAACAGTACCGCCCCGCGCTCACCGGCCACTGCTACCGCATGCTCGGCTCCGTGCTGGACGCGGAAGACGCGGTGCAGGAGTCGATGCTGCGTGCTTGGAAGGGGCTGGACCGCTTCAACGAACAGGCATCAATGAAGACGTGGCTGTACCGGATCGCAACCAACGTCTGTCTCGACACACTCTCGTCGTCCGAGCGCCGGCGCGTGCGACCGCTGGACACGACCCCGTCGCCGGTGGACGTGCGGGACGACATGACGTTGCCACAACGTGATCGCGAGAACTGGGTCGAGCCGATCCCCGATGCGATGGCGCTGCCGGCTGACAGTGACAGCGATCCGTTTGAGCGCACGCTGCTGCGCGAGAGTATTCGCCTCGCGTTCGTCGCCGCCTTGCAGTACTTGCCACCAAAGCAACGCGCTGTGTTGCTGCTGACACAAGTGTTGAACTGGTCAGCGGCCGAGACGGCGGAGTGCTTGGAAACGTCAGTCGCGTCGGTGAACAGCGCGCTGCAGCGCGCGCGCGCCACGATGGACGCACGGAACCCAGCCGTCATGCCGAGTGCGCTGTCAGCAGAGCAGACGACGCTCGTGGCGCGGTACGTTGCCGCGTTCGAAGCCTACGATGTGCCAGCGCTGGTTGCGCTGCTCCATGAGGAAGGGACGCTCTCCATGCCGCCGTACGACATGTGGCTGCGGGGGCGGGAGAGCATCGCGACCTGGCTGTCGGGATTCGGGATCGGCTGCAAGGGCTCACTGCTCATCCCCGTACATGCATCGGGCGGTACACCGGCGTTTGCGCAATACCGCGACGGCGGAGCGACGCCGTGGGCGATCGTGATGCTGGAGCTGGACGGTGCGCAGATCGTGGGGATGACGTCCTATCTCGACGTGGCGACGCTGTTCCCGCGATTCGGGCTGCCGATGCAGTGGGTAGCCTGAGGGGTCGGATGGCGATGCCGAGCCGGTGCCGAGCGTCGAGGCACGGGCACCGATGAGTTTTGCCCGCTAGGTCAGTCTATCGGGTAACCCCTTTATCGGAGAACCCCATGAGCACTGCACTGCTGCAATCCGCCTCGCCGTCCCACGCTTCAGTCCGCCTCGCACGATCAGTGATTGCCGGACGCGTCATTAGCGGGCTCGCCCTCGCGTTCATGACCCTTGATGTGACCATGAAGCTCGCGCGCGTCAAGCAAGCGATCGAGGGCACCGCACAACTCGGGTTTTCCCCCGACATCGTCTTGCCACTCGGTCTGATCCAGCTCGCCTGCCTCATCCTGTACGTCATTCCGCGCACTGCACCGTTTGGTGCAACGCTGCTGACCGCATACCTCGGCGGTGCCGTGGCCACCCATGTTCGGCTCGGCAATCCGGTATTCACGCACGTGCTGTTTCCTGTGTATATCGCGGTCCTCCTCTGGGGCGGACTGCACCTGCGCGACGCACGCGTGCGTGCGTTGCTTGTTCGAATTCGCTGACTCGTTCTCCACATCACCAGATCCACACACACTCACCAAGGAACGTCCAGATGGACACTGCGCAACCCTCCGCCCCGATCATCACCAACGCGGGCACGGCGCCACGTCAGGCGCGCAAACTGTTCGTCAATATCCCAGTCTCGGATCTGCAGCGATCCATCGTATTCTTCGAATCGCTCGGCTTTGTGTTCAATACACAATTCACCGATTCCAGTGGGACCTGTATGCTGCTGGGTGCGGATGCGTACTTCATGCTGCTGACAACCGATCGGTTTGCGGGATTTGCTTCCCGGCCGACGGCTGACGCGCAGACCACCACTGGGGCGCTGTTCGCGATCTCGGCAGACAGTCGTGCCGACGTGGATGCGCTCCTCTCGGCGGCGCTGGCGGCAGGCGGAACGCCAGCGGGAACGCCGCAGGACCATGGCTTCATGTATGGTCAGGACTTCTATGATCTCGACGGCCACCACTGGGAAGTGTTCTGGATGGATCCGACGGCAATCAACGGCTGATCACTCACTGAGGACTTACGATGAACACGTTGGCATTGGGCTGACGGTGCCGGGTGCGACGCGCATCCAACCTGGACTGGTACCAGCGGCGGCCGTTGGCATCATGATCGTGGCCGTGTCGGCAACGATCTGGCATCTGATGCGCGGCGAGTACAGCTCGGCTGCCACTACCACGCTGCTGCTGGCGATTTCCTCGTTCGTGGCGTTCATGCGGTGGCGTCGCTTGCCTGCCATTGAATCACCGCTGCCGCGGTCGTTGTTGGTCCGGTGTCCGCCGCTCGACGAGTGATAAGCTTTTAAACCACGAGTGATTCGACGTAGAACTGCGATGCGTGGTGGAATGCCGTGCGCGTGCATCACCCAATTGAGCGATGGCACGAGTGGACACACGCCTCTACTGTGAGGAATGACAGCACAGTCCCTCGTGGTTGGCGTCGTGGTACTCGTGATCTGCGCGTGCGGCGGGAGTGCGCGTCTCCCCGTGTCAGCAGGAGAAGGGCCGACGCCCTCGCTTCCTGCGCCTCAGCGTTCACTGATCCCAACAGTGAACGTTGCAAAAGCTATTGGCTGGTCAGGCGAACAAACGCCGCGGGCAATGGACGGCGCCGCGGTCAATGCGTATGCGCGCTTGCTGCAACATCCGCGCTCACTGCTGGTCCTCCCAAACGGGGATGTGCTCGTGGCGGAGACGAATGCGCCGCCATCACCGGACAACAATACCGGCATCAAAGGCTGGTTCTTCAAACGGTATCAAAAGAAGGGTGGCTCGGGTGTGCCAAGTGCGAATCGCATCGTCTTGCTGCGGGATGCGAACGGCGATGGGATCGCCGAGCGCCGGTTTGTGCTGTTGAAGGACCTGCATTCGCCCTTTGGTATGGCGGTGATCGGTGGCTCCTTGTACGTCGCCAACACGGACGCCATTGTGCGCTACCCATATGCTGACGGTGATACGGTGATCGTCGCGGCCGGTGCCACACTCGTGGCGTTGCCCGCCGGACCCATCAATCACCATTGGACAAAGACGCTGGTCGCGTCACCCGACGGGTCGACGCTCTACGTCAGCGTCGGTAGCAACAGCAATGTGGCCGAGAAGGGCATTGGCGTCGAGGCGGAGCGGGCGTCGATCTGGGCAGTGAACGTCGCGTCGGGATCGTATCGCGTGTATGCCACGGGCCTGCGGAACGCAGCAGGACTCGCGATTGAACCATCGACCGGTGCGGTGTGGGCCGCGGTCAACGAGCGCGACGAGTTGGGTGGCGATCTGGTGCCCGACTACATGACGGCCGTGCGCGAGGGCGGATTTTACGGGTGGCCCTACAGCTACTTCGGTCAGCACCTCGACAAGCGTGTGAAGCCGCAGCGTCCTGATCTCGTGGCCAATGCTATCGTGCCAGACTATGCATTGGGCGCTCATACCGCATCGTTGGGGCTCACGTCATCATATGGCTCGACCTTGGGGCCAAAGTTTGCCCACGGTATGTTCATTGGCCAACACGGCTCGTGGAATCGCAAGCCAGCCAGCGGTTACAGGGTGATTTTCGTTGCCTTTGCCGAGGGCAAGCCAGTGGGCGCACCCATCGACGTGCTCACCGGCTTTCTCAACGCGAAGGGCAACGCGATGGGGCGACCGGTCGGAGTCGTGGTGGATCGCCGCGGCGCGCTGTTGGTCGCCGATGACGTGGGGAACACGGTCTGGCGCGTGAGCGTCGCCGTCACGAAAGAGTAGTCGGACAACGCGGAGCAGCTACTTGGTCGTCCGCGGCGTCGGCGATGGCGGCAACGACGCGAGCCGTCGCTTCAATTGCTGAAACGCATCAGAGTCCCTACGCAAACCCTTCAGTTGCGACGGCGCGTAGGCTGCAATCTGACGTGATGTGGCGGTGATGCGATCCTCCTCGAGCGGATGCGTGGCAAAGAACGCGTCGACGGCTCCGGGATCAGACCGGCGTTCGGCTAGCAGATGACGGAACATCCTCGGGATGCCCTCTGGATTCACGCCCGCCCGGACACTTGTTCGCACACCGTCTTCATCCGCCTCGGCTTCATCCTGCCGACTGAACCGGGCGAAGAGCGCTGTACCACCCAGATCGATCGTCGCCTGCGCCGCGCCCGTGTTGCACACTTTCGTGAGGGTGCAAAGGGCCAGCAGCCCACCACCGACTTGTTGGGACTTCTGCATTTGCTGTACCGAGTGGCGTCTCGTCACATGCCCGATCTCGTGGCCGAGGACTCCAGCCAGCTCGTCCATACTCTGGGCGCGCGCAATGAGCCCGCGGTTGACGTACACCCAACCGCCGGGTACCGCAAACGCGTTGACCTCCTTGCTATCGACCACGGCAAAGTGCCACGTCAGTCCGCGCATGTCGGCGACTGCCGCCAGAGAATTACCAAGCGTGGCGATCGCACGCACGACCTCCGCGTCACGAACAATTGGCAACTGGGTGTTGATCTGCGAGGCGTACTCGCCTCCCAGTTGGATTTCCTGCTTCTGCGAAATGGCACAGGACCACGCGATGGGCAGCAGTCCCAGCCACGTGCGTCGCGCGCCGCAGCGCCACCTCTGCATGGAAGGACGCACGGCTACAGTCCAAGACCGAATAACAACAAGAGCGATCGCGGCTTGTAGCTCGACGATGATCCCACCGTATTGAGCGTGAGGCCGCTGAGGCCGTACACGTAGCGCGCTTCGGCCGTAACGCCGCCAAGGACGGTAAAGCGCGCACCGACGCCAATGAGGCCGGAGTACGTGATGGTGCGATGTCCGGAATCAGGGCAATCCCCTCCGCCCGCGCTGCACTGTATTTCAAACGACGCTTGCGGTCCCGCGTAGGCAAATGGGGTGACGACAGGACTTGGAACAGAGAGGCGCACATATAACGGCACGTCGATGTAGTCGAGGCGTCGCGAGTCGCCGGGATTGGTGCTGGTGAACCCGCGCTGCGCATACAGTCCCTCGATGCCGAAGCCAATGGGTCCACTGCTCTCGAGCCCAGCGCCAAGGACAAATCCAGATCGCTGCTTCGCGCCTGGTGCCAGTCCGGTGTTTGACGCCGTGCCGTAGGACAGACCGCCTTTGAGAGAGACGCGCTGCGCGCCGGCGATAGGAAACGCGGCGAGGGTGAGCGCGACGAGTACAATTTTGAGAGGGTGCATTCATGAACCTACGCTGGGGTGCGAGGCATACCCATCGCTCAGAGGGATGACCGTCAGAGGGATGACCGCGAACTCGCTCGTGTTCGTCGGAGCGGTACGAAACCCTGCCGCCGTGGTCACGTAGAACCGGAGGTGACCCAAACGCTCCGCTTTCGCGCCTCGGTGTACGAGGGCCAGCTGCGACAACCACCGCATGCGCACGATCACCCGCAGATCAGCCTCGTGCTCAGCGGGCGCCTACGCGAGTCTGTTCGCGGCACTGACGTGCTGGCCGGCTCGCTCTCGGTCGTGGTGAAGGACACGGGCGTGATGCATGAGGACGAGTTTGGTCCCGGCCGCGTCGCGGTCGCTCAGCTGTCACTTCCCGGCGGGAGTCTTCGGGACCTCATGGGGACCGGCGATCGCACGCCCGTCTGGCACTGGAGTCATCATGTGAGTGTGGCGAGCCCCTTCATGCGACTTGTCACGCGGGCCGCTTGCGGGGCAACGATGTTCGCTAGCGACGACACGGACGTCGTCGACGTGCTGGCAGCGATCACCTCGCGTCCACAGACGGCTACGCGCGGTGCACCACCGCGATGGCTCTGCGATGCACGCGACGATCTCCGGGAGACGTGGAGGGCCGGCACGCGCGTCAGCGACGTGGCCACGCGCATTGGCGTGCACCCCGTGTATCTGGCGCGCTGCTTTCGGCGTTGGTATGGCCACAGTGTGAGCGATGAGCTTCGCATGCTCCGTCAACGCGCCGCAACCGACGCGATCGTTGCCGGCCAACACACCCTGAGCGCAGTGGCCCACGCCGCTGGATATGCCGACGAGGCGCATCTGAATCGGGAGTTTCGGAACATGTGTGGCGTCGCACCGGGTCGATTTCGACGCCTGCTTGGCAATGTTGACTTCCAAGATTGGACGTCGGGGTGCAACAAGCGGTTGCGCGGATTCAAGTCTGGTCGCCTGTAGGCTGCGATTCTGGTGAGACGGTGTCCGGAATTGACCACCCACACTCCACTGCTGCGATGTCACCTCACACCCCCCGCACCCAATCCTGGGTGCTCCTGCTGACGCTGTTCGCGACCACGCGGCTGTCGGCGCAAACCCCACGTCCCTCAGGCACGGAGCTCGCGCGCGCTGTCGATGCGCTTGCGTTGCGCATTGTCGCCAGCGACGTCGCACCAGCACTCGGCGTAGCCATCGTCATGGACGGACGAACCGTCCTCTCCAGGGGATACGGACTCGCGGACCGCACACGAGGGATTTCCGTGCGGCCGAACACACTCTGGTACGTCGCATCGACGAGCAAGTCGTTCACCGGCTTTGCCGTCGCACTGCTGGCGACCGAAGGCGCGCTGGACTTCGACGCTCCGATCACCCGCCTGATCCCGAAAGCGAGATGGCACCCCGACGTGCGAGCGGAGGCGCTCACGATGACGCAGTTTCTGTCGCACACGCATCATCTGAACGACGGCGTGTTGGTGACGTCAGCCGCGTTCACCGGCGCGATCCTTGAGTCGAACTGGCCCGGGCTGCTCCGCTATTCGGCGCCCGAAGTCCACGCCGATCTCGTCTACTCAAATCTTGGGTACAATGTCGCTGCCATGGCAATTGATGCCGTGCGTCCTGAGGGGTGGCGGCGATACATGGCGCAACACCTCTACGCGCCACTCGGCATGCGACACACGTTCACGCGCGTCAGCGGACTCAATCGCGATCGCATGGCCATGCCGCACGACCTGCGCGCTGATGGCTCACAGCCCACCTTACCGTTCCTCAAAACGGACGCGACGATGAACAGTGCTGGCGGACATCTCGCCACGCTCGATGACCTTGCGCGCTGGGTGTTGGTGCAGCTCGACAGTGGAGCGATTGAGGGTCGTCAAGTATTTCCGAAAGCCGCGATCGTGCGATCACAGACCCAGCTTGCCGCGCAGACGCGTGCGCAGGCGAAACGGTTTGCGTTCTTTGATCGCACTGGATGGAGCGCGGGGTGGGACATCGGCACGTATGAGGGCGAACGCATGGTCAGCCGCTTCGGCAGCTACTCGACGACACGCTCGCATCTGTCGATGCTTCCGGGGCGACGCATTGGGGTGGTGGCGATGACGACCGGACGGATGGCGTCGCAAGCCACTGACGTGGTGGCCGCGTATGCCTACGATCTTGAAGCCGGTCGTGCGGACGCGCTTGACCGCGCCAACGTGCGTCTCGATTCACTGCGCGCACAACTTGTGCGCGCACCCGGTCAACGGGCGCGCGCCGATTCCGTGCGTATCGCGCGGCAGCAGCCGGTGAGCCGTCCGTTGACCGACTTCGCGGGCACCTATCACCACGATGGGCTGGGAGACATCACGTTCCGAACGCACAACGCGCAACTGCACTGGCACTGGGGCGTGCTACGCGGCGTTGCCGAAGTATTTGATGCCACTCAGAATTCGATGCGGATTGAGCTCTCCGGCTCCGGATATGTGGTCCACTTCGAATTTCCGGAGCGTGGTCCTGCCAGTGCCGTGCGCTTCGACGAGATGCGGATGCGTCGGGTACAGCGAACCCCCACCCTCTCCCCTTGACCTTCTACACTAGGCGCCATAATCTTTCCCTCGACCTTCTACACAGGCAGGGAGATGGCCGCCGACCAAGCAGCGATCCGTCAGGGTACGCTCGACATGCTCATTCTCAAGGCGCTGTCGCTCCAGCCGATGCACGGGTGGGGCATCGCGGAGCGTATTCAGCAGCTGTCGCGCGAGGTATTGGCCGTGCCGCAGGGGTCTCTGTATCCCGCGTTGCATCGCCTTGAGGCCCGCGGGTTGGTGGCGGCGGAGTGGCGCCAGAGCGACGACAATCGTCGCGCCAAGTACTACTCGCTGCAGCCGGCCGGCAAGCGCATCCTGAAAACGGAACTGGCCGACTGGGAGCGATTCATGCGCGCCGTGCAGCTCGTGCTTGAGGCCACATGAGCCTCGCGGCCCAACTCCGGTTTCGCTGGAGAACGCTCTTCGATCGCGACGCGCTGGATGCGGAGCTGGATGCAGAACTGGCGGACCATCTCGACCGTCAGACGAGCGCCAACATCCAACGCGGCATGACGCCGATCGCCGCCCGTCGTGCGGCACGCGTGGAGTTCGGCGCCGTCCAGCGGTACAAGGAAGAAGCACGCGACACGCGCGGTCTACGCTGGCTTGAAGACCTTCGTCAGGATCTGCGCTTCGCGGGGCGTATGGTCGTGAAGAGCCCGCTGTTTACCGGCATTGTCGTGATCACCCTCGCCCTCGGCATAGGCCTCAATACGGCGGTGTTCTCGGTGGTCGACGCCATGTTGCTGCGCCCACTGCCTGGCGTGCGCGCTCCGCAGGAGATCGTACAGATCTATCGGACGTCACCCGGCAACGAGCGCTTCAATTCCAGCTCCATTCCGCACTACCTCGACGTGCGTCAGCGATCCACGGAAGTATTCTCTGGCGTCGCGGCGTGGTCCTTCGTTTCCATGAGCGTCTCAACGGGCGATCGCCCCGTGCGTGTCTTCGGCAGTATGGTGTCCGCGAACTACTTCTCCGTCCTCGGCGCAACAGCCGCACTGGGGCGGACGTTTGTCCAGGCCGAGGACGAGGGACGCGGCGCGCATCCTGTCGTCGTACTCAGCGACGGAGCATGGGAAACGCTATTTGGTGCGGATGCCCACGTGGTTGGGCGCACGTTGCTGGTGAATGGACGCCGCGTCGAGGTGATTGGTGTCACGGCACCGGACTTTCATGGTGCGATGCCCATCGTAAACGCGGCGATGTACATGCCGCTCATGCAGCTTGGGCAGCTACGTCCGGGTTCAGACAGCGACTTTGAGAATCGCGGAAACAACATCATGAACATCGTGGCGCGCCTGCGTTCAGGCGTGTCGCTCCAACAAGCTACTGCGCGCATCGAAGCCGTGAGCCGCGAGTTGCTCGCCGAGTACCCCGGTGACTACAAGGACCTCGGCATGAACCTTGTGCCGCAGGGCAAAGCCGGCATCCATCCGTCCATGCGGCAGGCGCAGATCGGATTGACAACGGTCGTCATGTGCGTCGTCGGGCTCTTGCTGTTGGTCGCTTGTGTGAACGTTGCGAACCTGTTCCTCGCGCGCGCAAGCGACCGAGCGCGCGAGATGGCCATTCGTCTCGCATTGGGCGCACGACACGGCACGCTTCTGCGCCAACTCATGGTGGAGAGTCTGCTCTTTTCGGTGTTGGCCGGAGCCGCTGGCGTATTGGTGGCCATCGTTGCTATCCGGCTCGCGAATCAGATCACGCTCCCGATCGATCTCGATATCCGACCCGAACTCCGATTGAGCCCACTGGTGTTGTGGTTCTCGCTCGGAATTACGATCCTCACGGGCATGCTGTTTGGACTTGTTCCCGCGCTGCAAGCGACGCGACCGTCGTTGCTCCCGGCACTCAAAGGTGCGGTGCCTGCCGGTCGTTCGCGGGCGCGCGCCAGTCGCGTCCTTGTTGTCGCGCAAGTGGCGCTCTCCATGGTCCTGTTGGTTGGTGCTGGCCTGTTCGCGCTCAACCTGCGGAGTGTGACCACCATCGACAAAGGGTTTGCCAGCGAGCATCTCGCCATCGGGGAGATCGATCCCACGCTCCAAGGTTACACGGCCGCGGCAACCGACGATCTCTTCCGGCGGCTTCGTGAGCGGCTTGAAGCGCAACCGGCTGTGCAGTCGGTCGGATTTGTCGATCAACTGCCGCTCAACCTGAATGGCAGCGACAACGGCGTTGAGATTCCCGGGTATGTACCGGCGGAGAATGAAGGCATGTCTATTCAGTACGCGATTGCCAGCCCTGAGTACTTCAGCACGATGGGAGTGCGGCTGGTACGCGGACGCGAATTCGCTGCGCAGGACAATGCCAACACGATGCGTGTGCTGGTGGTCAATCAACGCTTCGTGGATCGGTTTTGGCCAGGTCAGGAGGCGCTGGGTAAGCGGGTGAAGTCTGGCCGATACGAGTATACCGTTGTCGGCGTGGTGCCAACGGGGAAGTACAAGAGTCTGGGCGAAGAGCCACTCGCGCATATGTGGTTCTCGCACACGCAGCGGTCCACGTTTGGGATGGCTGTCGTGGTGCGCACGAAGGGCGAGCCGAGTGCGTTCCTTGAGACGCTGCGTCGTGAGGTGGCCGCGTTGGATCCCAACTTGCCACTCAGCAACCTGCGTACGATGGACCAGCACTTGGGTGTCGCGCTGATGCCAGCGCGGTTGGCCGCCGTGACGCTTGGCATCTTCGGTGTGCTCGGCGTGTTGCTCGCCTCGGTGGGCATCTATGGCGTGATGGCATACTCCGTGGCACAGCGCACGCGCGAGATTGGCGTGCGGATGGCGATCGGAGCCTCTGGTGGTGCGGTGGTCCGCATGATCATGCGGCAGGGGCTCTCGCTGGTGCTTGTTGGCAGCGCCATCGGGCTGGTGGGTGCCATGATGGCGTCCAGGTTACTGTCGGGCATTTTGTATGGCAGCAACGCCATTCACCCGGCGGCATTCGCGGTGGTGCCGCTGGTGTTGATCGCCGCGTCGGCGGCCGCCACGTTCATCCCTGCGCGTCGTGCGGCGGCCGTGGATCCGGCGATCACGCTGCGGTCCGACTAAGCTGCGCGGCGTCTTACGCCTCGGTGAGCCCCTTGGGTGTGTTTCGCTGGCGTTCGGCCACTCGCTCGATCT
>JANOPS010000620.1:0-3640 GCA_031421995.1 Gemmatimonadaceae bacterium | reverse complement strand
GGCGGCAAGGGCGGTGGCGATGTCGCCCATGACGGCCAGCCAGTCGCCAGGGCAGGCGAGCACGCCATCGATGGGATCGGACGCCTCGCACCGCGTGCGATGTTCGAGGGCGCCGGCCGCGTCGACGGCTTCGAACGCGGCAACGACCGCGCGCAGGGCGGGCGGACAGCAGGGCAGCAGGCGCGCATCGTCTGGATCGACGTGGACGAACGCACCCTGCACAAAGGGCGACATACGAAGCATGGCGGTCATCGGGCTCTCGAAAGGGGGAAACGAGGGGTGCGCTGGCGTTCGGCGGCTTCCAGCGCGTCGAGGCGCGCGATGATGTCCGCCTGCTCAATCGTGCCGCGCTGTGCCGTCGCGAGATTGCCGAGCGCGTTCGCGAGACGGACATCGACCGACAGGGTTGTTAGGGCTCGCAGCATCGCGGCCAAGACCCCGCGTACGCCATGCGCCGTCGCGAGGTCGAGCGCGCGCACCGCCGGATCGGTGGCAAGCGGCGCGGCCGTTTCCGTGACGACGGCCGCAGCCTTGGCAATGCCCCCGGCGCGCGACTGCGCACGGTGTTCGACGCGCACGGCCGGGTCGGGATCATGCCAGCGACACCAGCCAGTGGCGCCGCGCGCGTTGGCGCGACAGGCCGCCCCGCTCACCGTCGTTGCCTTACACGTGGCCATCGTGGTCCTCGGACGCGGGATCGATCGGCATCGTCAGCTCGCCCATGCAGACGCGCACCAGATCGTCATCCGACAGTCCGTCGATCCACGCGCTTACCTCAGGGGTCGCGCCGCCGGCCAAGTCTTCGAGCTCGTCATCGGTGAGCTCCACGCCATGGCGCGAGACGTGCACGCGGGTGACCGCGGGCCACGTGGCGGGATCCGTGCCCTTCTCCGCGGGCTCAATCCGTTGCGTCACGCGCACGAACTGCACGTCGCCGGAAAGGTCAACCCGACTCTCGAGCGCGCGCAGGCGCTGAGCAATTCTGCTCATGGTGTTACTCCAGGTGCGGTGTTGGCGTGTGGTGGTAGGACATCCTCCAGCGCGTCCAGCGCGAGGTTGATGCCGGCGTCGATGCGATCGGCCGCGACGCGCAGGCCGTTCGCGAGCTCCGGGGCGTGCACGCGATCGGCGCTGTCGACCGCGCGGTACAGATCCCCCACGGCGGCGAGCGCGGCCGCCATGGCCGCCGCAGCGTTGTGTTCCGCATCGGCCCGCGTGATCGGGCGGACCGTCGTCGTACTCTTACCGGTGCGGCGATGTTTAGGCATCGTCGAGAAGGGTTTGTGCGTGAGTGAGGGGGCGCAGCGCGACGTGCGGCGCGCAACTGCATTCGAATCGGTGGGTTGCGCATCCGGCGTGTGCCCGCCGCGCCGGCTGACCTTCGGCGTATGCGCACCGGCAGAGGGGGGGAGGTGAGTCATGCGACAGCACTCGATGAGCGACACGCGGCGCACTGTATCTCGGGTCGTTTGTACCGGACCCTCATGTCCTCGCAGGTCGCGCAATCCTGCGGTGACGGATGTGTCACGGCTTCCGCATATGCCCGTTGCCCGGGTGCGCGCGTGTGCGCGTGTGTGTGCGCGCGTGGGACGTCGATAAGCAGAGGGTTCGTCACATCCGTCACAGGCACCACCCGAAGGCCGATGAACCCGCGGCTGGTGCGGGTCCGCCGGTCTTCGAAGCCACGGGACAGCAGCTGCTCGCTCAGGCGCTTCTGTGAGCCGATGTACTCGCCGTGTCGCTCGGCCCACGCCGACCACGAGGCGAACAGTTCGTTGCTCGACGCCCACGCGTTCGCGTCGCCAACGGTGCATTCATCCAGCCACGCGCCGAGGACGTCCTCGGCTTCGAGGTAGTCGCTGGTGGCGACGCGTACGGACGCGGGCGGCTGCAGACCCATCTCCTGCCATTGCCGACAGCCGTCAATCGCCCACGCGAGGATACCAGGCGCTTCGGCACGCAGTTTCTCGGGGAGCTCGCGATCGGGATTCGGGAACTGCTGCAGGAACGGCACAAGGTGGAGGCGCCGCCGGATGGCCTCGTCCGGATTCCGAAAGCGCGGCCGGTGATTGCCAGCGATGATCACTTTGAACTGCGGCGTGTAGGTGAAGAAATCGCCGCGCATGAAGCGCGCTGTGATCGGATCACCGCCCGTCATAGACTTGATGCGCGATTCCGCCCAGCGTCGCCCCTCTTCGGTTTCATTCGCCACGACCAAGCGCGCGCCGCGCAAACCGGCCAACTCAGTGGGGTGACTCTCGTTCTTCTGTTCGGTAAACAGCGACATCGGCGCGCTGGTCCCGTATTCGCCCATAATCCACAGCCACAGATTCAGCAGCACGGACTTCCCGTTACCGCCGGTGCCGTGGAAGAACACAAGCGCATGCTCGCGCGTCTCGCCTGTCAGCATGTACGCGGAGAGACGCTGCAGGTAGGCGATCATGTCGGCGTCGCCTCCGGTGATTTCGTGCAGGAACTGCCGGAATCGAGGGGCGTCGCCCATCGGCGCTACCGAAGTCGCTTTCGTGCACATATCGGCCGCGCTGTTCGGGCGCACCTGTCCCGTGCGAAGATCGACAGCACCGCCTGGCGTATTCAGTAACCACGGATCCGCGTCGAATTGGCCGCTCTCGCGGGCATGCGCACGGTCAGCCCGGGCCAGACGCTCAACGGCGCTGACGGTCGTGGCGGACTTAATCCGTGCGTACTGCTTGGCCGAGAGCGCGGTTTGCTGCGCTACCTCGCGACAGATCGCACGCGCCAAATCGAAGGGGAGCAGGGTGCTGTCCCGATGCCACCGGATTCCGTCATGCCGAAGCCACCCGCCAAGGCCGCCGCAATACTTCAGTGTCGAGCCATGTCGCTCGGTGAAGAGCACCGCGAGCCCGTCCTCGGTGATGTCCGGGCCCGCCGCGCGAGTCTCGTCGGGTTCCTCATCGTCGGCCGCTGGTGGTGCGACCCATTCGGACGCCGTTGGCGCCGACGCCATCAGCGCCAGCAGCTCAGCGGGCGTGCCGCCTGCGGCGAGCCAGTCGCTAACATCGCCCTTCGGTGGGAGTCCGGGCAACGCGAGGATTCGGACCACGGGCGTCGGCGTCAGCGTCGACAACGATTTCGCGACGAATCGCGCATGCGCTCGGCCGGCGTCGTCATTGTCCGGAATGACGACCACCGCGGTCACGCCCGCCAGTTGCGCGGAGTCGCTCGGTTTCCACTTCGGGCGTTGGCTGTCTTTCGCGGCGCCGTCTCGGTTGCACGAGGCGACGATCCCGAGGGTCGCCAAGCGGTCAACGTCCTTCTCGCCCTCGACGATGACGACGGGGCTCTGCTCGAGGATCGCGCGCGCCACGTCGGGCAAGCGATACAGCATCTGGGGGCGCTTGTCGGTGCCGACGCATCTGCACGCATCACCGCTGAACACGGCCGACGTGGATTTCTTTGCCAGTGCCATGCAGCCGGGTGCGCCGCTGGCCGATGCGCCGGTATTGCACCAGGGTCGTGAGACTTGGCTGCTGCAGCATGTGGGTGGGCGCTTCGTGCTGCTGGTGTTTGGGAATGGGTTTGCGGACGGCTTTGAGAGTGACGTTCAAAGTGTGCGGCAGGCGCAGGCTGCCGTGGCAGCATCGTCCATCCCGTTGCA
>JANOPS010000619.1:0-2489 GCA_031421995.1 Gemmatimonadaceae bacterium | reverse complement strand
CCGGAGCTCTCACTCGGCTGGATGCTGGTGCTCCTGACCACCGGGATGTTCATGATGATACGCCTGAACAAAGTGCCCGTACTGCTCTCGTTTCTCGGGGTGTTCTTTCTGTGTGCCACGCTCTCGGCGTACGCGGGGGATCCATCCAAAGTCGCGGAACTCTATCGCGCACCGGACCTCCACGCGACGCTGTATTTTGCATTCTTCATGGTCACCGATCCGCCAACGTCTCCACCAAAACACCGTGAGCAGTTGATCTACGGGGCAATCGTGGCGCTGGTCGGGTACGCGGTCTTCCAGTTCATTGGCGCCGCGTACTTCTTGCTTGCGGGACTGTTGGTCGCCAATGTGTGGGAAGGATGGAGGAAACGCCGATGAGTGGATACCCGGATTTGCAGCCGACGCTGATCGGCCAACGCGTCGCGTTGCGGCCGCTTGTCGCGTCCGATTGGGACGCGTTGTATGCGGTGGCCGCCGATCCGCTGATTTGGGAACAGCACCCGGCGTCCGACCGATATCAGGAGCCGGTATTCCGCGCCTTTTTCGCCGATGCGCTCGCCTCTGGCGGCGCGTTCATTGTGCATGATCGCGCGACCGGCGCCGCCATCGGCTCGTCGCGGTACTTCGGGTGGGCCGCTGATCGCTCGGAGATCGAGATAGGCTGGTCGTTTCTGGCGCGCTCGCATTGGGGCGGTCAGTACAACGGTGAAATGAAGCGGCTCATGCTGGACCACGCCTTCACCTTCGCGACCGCCGTGGTGTTTCTGATCGGACACGATAATATTCGGTCTCGGCGCGCGGTGGAACGTATTGGCGCGCTGCAGATTGCTGATCGGATCAATAGTCTGGGCCGAGCCAGTGTCGTCTATCAGATCACGGCCGACCGTCACCGGAGCCGCACCCTATGAAGCAGTATGGATTGACCACGCTTTCGCTGCCGACGGGAACGGAAGCGCTTTTCACGCGGGATTTTTTCGCGCCACGTGATGTGGTGTTCGATGTCTTCACGCAACCGGAGCACGTGCGACAGTGGCGCAGTGGCCCACCGGGATGGAGCATGAGCCTGTGTGAGAGCTTTCTCGACGTGGGCGAGGCCTATCGCTATGTGTGGGAGGGTCCCGACGGCACGATGATGAGCGTGCGCGGGGTGTATCAGGAAGTCGATGCGCCGACGCGGGTGGTGACGACAGAGCGGTTTGACAATGCGTGGTATCCAGGCGAAACGCGTTCCGTGGTGGATCTCGCCGAGCAGGCGAAAGGGACGTCGATGTGGTATTCGGTCACCTTCGCCACGCAGATGGCGCGTGATTTGGCGTTGGAGTCGGGATTTGCGGAAGGCATGCGAGACAGCTTTGATCGGTTGGCCACGCGGCTTGACGCCCCGGTGGTGACGCGATTTCAGGAGGTGCCGGTCGCCACGATCCCGCTGGCGATCCCTCGCGATCATATCCAGCAGATGATGGGCCCAGCGTTTGACGAACTGATGGCGTCGCTCGAGGTGCAGGGCATCGCGAGCACCGGTCCTTGGTATTCGCACCATTTCGCGATGTATCCCGATACCTTCGATTTTGAGATCGGCGTCCCGGTAGCCACGCCAATCACGCCGGTCGGACGCGTGCGGCGTGGCACCCGTCGGCCGTTCCGGGTGGTGCGCATGGTGCACGGCGGCGGTTACGAGGGCTTAGGCGCCGCGTGGGAGCGATTCGGGACGTGGATAGCGGCGCAGGGCCTTCGGCCAACGGAGGACCTGTGGGAGGTCTATGCCGTCGGACCGGAGTCCAGTGAGGACCCTGCGCAGTGGCGCACCGAGCTCTATCGGCCACTCATCGGGTAGTTCGGTGGGTACTTCGGTGGGTAGTTCGGTCCACCGACTAGATTACAGGGATCTTCTTGCTCGGCGTCGATCGCGGGCCTCTGATCTTTCCAGGCGACGCTATGGCGCAGGCCCCGGTCATCCGACAGGTGACCATCGATGTACTGCTGACCGTCCGCGATGCGGATCGCAGTCCCGCTGTCGGCGTGCCGGTACGGCTCGTGCTCGGCGCACCAGATAACTGGCAAGCGCCCGATGTTGGGCATCGGCGGGTCACCGCCGACGACGGGACCTGCCATCTCCTCGAGACGTTCGCGCTCGCGGATCGACGCCGCAAAATGCCGACCAACTTCTTTAGCAGCCTGCTGGCGTCTACCGAGCGTACCCGGCACTTGCAGTTGGCCATCGAAACGGAGTGGGCCGGGCGCCCGTGGCTCACGGTCATCGATGTCGATCGGTTTGCGAGCGGCGCAAGTGTTCGTCTGGCGCCGATGCGCGTGTATGGTCGCGCGGCGAATGGTCGATTCACCGACGACGTGCCGCACATCGATGGTGCCTGGCATGCGCGCGTCCCCACGGGCAAGGTGGTTTCGGTGCCAGGATTCGACGTCACCAGTGCATCGATCGATCCCGATCCGTCAATCACCCCGGTCGGAGCACAGTGGACGGCGCGCCT
>JANOPS010000618.1:0-5013 GCA_031421995.1 Gemmatimonadaceae bacterium | reverse complement strand
GGCACCACGTCGTTCGCGTCAGCCGGCACCAGCGCGCGTCGCACAAGCGTCGTGCGATCAAGCAGGCGCTGATCGTGCCGCAGTTCACGTTTCTGTCGCAATCGCGGATCATCCGGCGTGTAGTACCACACCTGACGCGACGGCACCATCACCCATCCGTCTTGCGCCAGCGCGCGAAGCGTGGACGGCGTGCGCACCGCGTCCAAAGAGCGCACAACCGCCACATGCTGCGGCCAAGCCGCTCGCGACGCGGCGGCGGCTTCGCGAATCAGGTCGGGATCGTCGGATTCGTGCAGGTACGTGCTGGTCGCGTACGTCCCGATATTCACGACCGGGTCGAGGGCGCGTGCTATCCGCGAAAGCGCGGGGCCCGCCGCGCGGGCGGATGCGCGCGTAAGCCGAGATGGAAGCCGCGACGCTTCCTCTACCGTCATCGCCCCAAACATCGTTCCAGCCGATGTTGTCCACGGGCCGTGTGGACCGGGAACACTCACCGTGAGCGGGAGCCCGCGTGCCCCATGCTGCCACCACACCGCCGTCGCGGCAGGCGTGTGTATCCAACTCGCCAGACCTTGCTGCATAACCGACTGCCAAATCGCCGGAAGCGTTCCCGCCTGAATCTGCCTCGCGGCACCCGCTGACTGTTCGTCAATCAGCGCACTCACGTCGCGTCTCCCAGTCCGTTGAACTCGATGTCACGTGTGCTGAAGGCCCGCGGGTCCGTGCCGTGCAGCACCGCCAATGCCATGAGCCAGCTATAGCTCAGCAGTTGTAGTCGATGTGGCCAACGGTCACCAGGTACGTCCAACAGCTCCTCACCACGCGGTATGCGCTGCCCGTAGCTGCGAAGGGCCAGCGCACTCGTGAACCGCCTGCCATTCGGTGCTTGCAGCAGTGACGCTGAAGCACTTGGCCCTTCCCTCGCCGTGGCACGCCCGCTGAACGCCTGCACGACACGCACCGCCGCGTCGCTGTCTCCGCGAAATCCATGCACACCGCTTGTTAGTCGAGGGTTGCACTCCAACGGCAACGGCCCTGCGGCGGTGTCAATGAAGTCAAACGCGAACTGTCCGGTAAGCTGCAGCCCGCCCACGAATCGCTGCACCCAGTCCAGGATGCCGGGGTGCGGCGCCATAGTGAAGGCGATGGCCGCACCTAGAGCGCCCGCACTGGCCTCCACGCGATAGGCCGAATGGAGAAGCAACGTGCCTTCGCGCGCCACACTCCATGTGCACCACGCCGGCCCTCGCAGTCGCTGCTGCAACACCCACGGGTGCGCTGACGTCGGCACCACGCCATTGGGCCACGCGTCGCCCGCTCGCAGCATGTGCACGCGCACGCCAAAGCGCGACCACGCCGGCTTGAGTACCCACTCGCCATGCCCTGCGATCGGCTCCCATCGTGACCCGTGTGGCACTTGCGCGATGACGTGCGTCTCAGGAACAGGCAGCGACAGCGCGCGAGCGCACCGAATGAACTCGCCTTTGTGATGCAACTGCAGCAGCACGCTGGCCGGGGGAGCCCAGAGCGGCGCACCAAGCGCTCGCGGATCGTGTTCTGCAAGGCGCGCCAGATGAAATATCTCTTCGCACGTCGGCAGGATTGCGTCCCACCGTCGTTGCTCGGCCAACAGGCGCAGCGCCGATGCGCATGCTTGCTGTGCAAACCGTGGCGAGGGAACGCGCCACACCGGGCCAAGAACCCGCGACCATCGGCTGACCGTCCACGGTACACTGTCGACGAGATCCACCTCATGCCCAGCGCCACGCAGCAGGTGAGCAAGCTCGAACGTAGCTGGTGCACGAGCGCCTGTGAGGCCAATACGCATGGACGCGAGCGCTATTGGCCGTCGCCGTCGCGCGGCCGCGCGACGGGCGTCAGGTCGCTCGCATTGCGAACGCGGCGATGCTTCCGATCGCTCCGCTCGATCAGGCCGGATTCAACAGTCACCGTCAGCGACGCCGCACCACGCGTGTGCGCGAGCGCTTCAATGGCGTGGCCAATCTCCGTGAGGTGAACGGCGGGGTCCACGCCATCGGCCCACTCCGCGAGCACGTGCGCCGTAGTTCGAGAGGTGCAGGTGGCCACAAACTCCCGGATCGCCAACCCGGCCGTGCCCACGATGGCATGGGACACTTGGTCGGGGTATACGGTCACCGTTTCGCCTCGCCCGCCCGACAGCTGCCACACGTCATCCAAGCGCCCCTCGATGCGCCGCAACGCGAGGAATGGCGAACCACAGGCACACGGCGTGGTCTCTTCGTGTAGTACGTCGGTCAGGCGGTAGCGAATGATCGGCTGGCTTTTGCGCGTGAAGTCTGTGATGACCGGGACAAATCGCTGGGCATCGCCCTCGATATACTCGCGATCCATCACCATCACATCTTCGTTCACGTGCAGTTGCCCTGCGCGGCACGGCGCGGCGATAAACCCTTCCGTTGCCTGATAGATCTGCACGACCTCGCACGCGAACGCGCTGCGCAACAGCGCCTCCACGTCGGGCGTCAGCGGCTCAGCGACGCTCACCACACGCTGCGGACGGATGCGCAGCCCTCCGTGCACGAGGTCGGCGAGCACACTTGGCGGGCCCACCAGAAGATCTGGCGGCGACTTGGTCAGCGTCGCCACGTGTGTGGACCGTGGTGCATGCAGGTCCAAATAGGTGAACTGCACAAGGCCGACGTTAAGACTCTCATATAGCCGACTGTTGGCGCGCAGCGCTAGCGCAATGCGCAGCGGAAGGGTTCGCGGAAACGGCAGCGCACGAGCCAACGCTGTGCCCGCCCAACGGCCACGCTCCCACGGATTGGCGACAAAGAGCCCGGCGGTCCCAGACGTCCCTGAGGAAAGCCCCACGGTGAGATTTCCTACGGTTTCATCGAAATCCCGAGTCCGATACGCCGCCTGCGCCACCTCGTACGCGCGTGCACGCGTGAGCGGTACCGTCACGGCCCGATCGAAGTGTTCGATCAGCTGTGCCTTGTTGACCGGTGCCATGGCGCGCCATGACGCAATCGTGGGCGTGTCACCGAGCAGGCTGCGATAAAACGGCGCGCGCGCCACCACCCAAGACAGATGCTGCAACACGCGCTCGTGTTGCCAGCGCTCAAGCGCCGCCCGGTCGGCCCAGTATCCCGCGCGCTGATGCCGTTTCGCTCGTACAAAGCCGCCGATCAGCCCCCGAAGAAAGCTCACGGATCCTGTGCCTGCTCTTGGGCCAAGTACGCGGCGATGCCCGCCGCGTCGTGCGACGACACCAGTGCGTAGGGTGCCAAGGTTTGCAACTCGGAGGTGACGAAGGCCTGCAATCGCCGAAGCGACTCAGCCGCTACGCGCGCGTCCCATGCGATGCGTCGTTCCGCAAGGCGGAAGCGTGCGCCCGGCTCCAGCGTCGCAAGGAGCCAGACGGCATCGGCCACGAGAAGGAGGGGACGTGCAACCGTGGGGAGCAGGATACCAACCATGCCGGGTGCGTGGCCGGGGAGGTCAACCGCCAGCACTGTCCCATCGCCAAAGACATCATACGCCGCGCGCGGCGCCGCCTCGTGCGCCGAGACACCCACCAGCGTGTGCAACGCGTCCGGTGTCTGCTCGGCGAGAAACACGCGCTCCTCCAACAGCTGTACGCGCTCGGTAAAGTCCTCCGGTAACAGCGAACGCAGAAACGCCGCGCGGGTGCCACGAAGCCGCCCCAACCGCGACGTCCCAAAGGCCAGCAGCGGATCCACAGCCGCCGCACGGACGTGGATCGTGGCATCGGGGAAATCGCGCAGCCCCCCGACGTGATCGGCGTGTAAATGTGTGAGCACCACGTGGCGCACGTCGCGTGGGGCGATCCCGCGCGCGGCAAGCTGCACGAGCAACTGCTCGTGGTCGGGCAAGCGCATCGGCGTGGTGAGGGCATAGCCCCGCTCTGGCCATTGCCTTGTGGCGTCTCGGAACCGTGGCGCATAGCCGGTGTCGATCAACACCGGTCCGTGCACGTCGTGATGCACCAGCAGTACCAATGCCGGAATGTGCGCCACTGCAAACCACTCCCTGAGTGGTGGTCGGTGGCCGTGCGCCGAGACCGGCGAGAGCGCGGCCTTTGGAACAGCACACGATCCGACGCGAAGCAACTCAACCCGCACGGTTGGCCTTGCGGTGAACATTATGACCGTTGAGGTGGCAGGGTCCGCGCAATCGCCTCGCGCATCCCCACGCGTGGTTCGTATCGTAAGTCCTTCGCTGCCGCCTCGATGGACAGCGTCTGGCTGTAGCTCAGCACGGCCACCGAATAGCGCGTCAGCAACGGCTCAGCGGCGCCCCGTCGCAAGCGGGCGGCGACCTCCATGAGCTGGGCAATCGTCATGGCCAGCGCGCGCGGCAGCGTGCCCAACTGCACAGGCGTGTTATGCGCGGCGCACAATTCACCGATCACGTCCCATAAGCGCACGGGCTCGCCGTTGGTAATGTTGTAGAAGCGCCCAGCGAAATCCTTTGGTGCGTCAAGCGCCAACAACACCGCGTCAACCACGTTGTCGATATACGTCAGATCAGCAATCGTGCGGCCATCACCAATCACGCGCAATCGACCCGTCGCGGCGGCGCGCAACAATCGCGGCAACAGCGACGAATCACCGGGGCCAAAGATGGCGCGCGGTCGCAGGCCAATAACATCCAGCCCATCGCGCGCGGCCGCGCTCACCAGCAGCTCAGCCGCACGTTTGGTCGCGATGTATGGAGACGGTGTGGTACGCGGAAACGGCGCGTCTTCCTTCACGTCAAACTGATCAGCAAATCGGAAGTACACGCTTGGCGAGGAGATGTGGACCACCCGCGCCCCCGGCGCGCCGCGACGCTGTGCCGCGCGCAGGACGTGTTGCGTCCCGGTGACGTTCGCGCGATGGAAGTCGATGGCATTTCCCCATGGGCTGGACAGCGCCGCGGCGTGCACAACGGCGTGCGCGTTCGCACACGCCTCAGCGATCGCGTCGGCGTCTTCCAACGCCACGGCGCGCGTCTCAATGCCGA
>JANOPS010000617.1:0-3786 GCA_031421995.1 Gemmatimonadaceae bacterium | reverse complement strand
GCTCATCGTATTCGTAAAATACGCCTTGCCCCGGCTGATCTCGCACATCCGCTTCACAAACTCCACCAGCGCCCGATCACGCGCCAACATAAACGTGTTGATCATGATGTTGCTCTTCCGGCAGGCGGCCACCTCGCGCAGCGTCTCGGCGATCACGTAGCCGTCCAGCCCCATCGAGTTTTTGTAGATCTGCCCGTCCGGCATCGTTAACGCCGACGGCTTGCCGTCGGTGATCATGATGATCTGGCGCATGTCTTTCTTCTGCGCCATCAGGATGCGACGCGCGAGCTTGAGCCCTTCGGCGGTGTTGGTGTGATACGGCCCCACCTGCGCGCGCGCCAACGTGGAAATCGGGATCTCCTCGGCGCTGTCATGAAACAGCACCACGTTGATCGTGTCGCCGGGAAACTGCGTGCGAATCAAATGCGTCAGCGCCAGCGCGACTTTCTTGGCCGGCGTAAAGCGATCTTCCCCGTACAGAATCATGCTGTGCGACGTGTCGAGCATGAGCACCGTGGCGCAGCTGGACCGATACTCCGACTGCCGCACCATCAGGTCGCCGTAGTCCAGATCAATCGGCACCGACAGTGATCCGGTACGCGCGAGCGCATTGGCCAACGTGCCCGACACATCGAGGTTCATGACGTCGCCAAACTCGTACGGCTTGCTCCACGAATCCGACTCTACTCCGGTGGCCAGTTGCGGCGTGTCATGACTGCCAATGCTGGACTTGCCCAACGAGCCGAGGAGATGGCGGAGTGTCTTGAAGCCCAGAAAGTCGACGCCACGATCGGTGAGGTTGAACTGCACGTCGCGCGCTGCCGCCTGCTCCACAGAGCCTTTGCCGGTGGCTGGCTGATGGCCCACCGGCACCTTGCCGGGCGCGTCGAGGGTCAACATGCCGTCGGCCACCAGTCGCTGCACAAGGTCGTCCAGCAGATGCGCGAGCTTTTCTTCCGACACCTCATCGCCGTCGCCACGCAGCGCCTTCAGCATCTCGGGTGTAATCTGGCCCGACTCGATGAGGGCGTTAAGGATGGCCTGCTTGAGCGCGTCAAGCGATCGATCGCCGCCCTCCTCGCCAGGGTCGCCCCAGAAATTCTGCCCCCCACCAGCAAACCCTGACTGCAATAGGAAGTCGGCCAGCTGGTCGAGCAGCGCCTGCATGTCCACCGCGTCGGCCATCTGCGGATTGAACTTGGTGTACGTGTGAAAACGCATTTGGGCGCGACTCGATGGGTTTGGAAAGGCTCGCTGAGGGGCAGGGCGGTTCGAATAATCAGTCGTCCCGGTGAGGGGCTCGCAGATCGTCCAGACCGATATCTACCACGTGTCTATACTTGGTGTACGCATGAGCGCCCCGTCCCGATCCACAAATCCGTTCCGAGTTCTGGCCACCCACCGGAATTTTCGCCTCTTCTGGACGGGGCAGACGTTGTCGCTGATCGGCTCGTGGATGCAAACCATGGCACTCGGCTGGCTGTCGCTCCAGCTATCCAACAGTGCCTTTATCGTGGGGCTTGTGGCCAGTATCGGAGCGCTACCGGTCGTGCTTTTCTCGCTCCACGCCGGCGCGCTGGTCGATCGCATGGATCGGCTGCGGGTCGTTCGCACCACGCAAGCGGTATTCCTGGTCCAGGCGATTGTGCTCTGGGCCATCACGGCGTCCGGGCACGCCACTATCCCATGGCTGATTGGACTGGCCTTCGTGCAAGGCCTTGCCAGTGCCATTGAGGTCCCGGCCCGCCAGTCGATGATTATCCAGCTCGTTGGACGCGAAGACCTGCAGCCAGCGATCGCGCTCAACTCCTCGGGGTTCAACCTGGCGAGGATTGTTGGGCCGGCGATCGGCGGCTTGGTTATCCATCGATTTGGCATCGCCTGGTGCTTCGGACTCAACGCCTTGAGTTTTGTGTGCGTGCTCTGGGGACTGTTTCTGATACGGTTGCCCAAAACGCCGTTCCCGTTCGATGGCACCAGTATCCGCGAGGTGCTGAAAACGAGCACCCGGGATGCGGTCGCGGGCCTGCGTTTTCTCGACCAGCCCGGCGTGGTGCGCGATCTGCTCGGGCTCGTGACCGTCGGGGCAATTTTCGGCGCGCCGTTCATCACCCTCATGCCCGTGGTGGCCCGCGATCGACTCGGGCTTGACGCTGGGGGCTATGGGGTGCTGTTAGCCTCGCTGGGGCTCGGCGGTCTTCTGGGTGCGCTCACCATCGCGGGCCCGGCCATACACTGGCATCGCGGCAGACTGCTCACCCGCACGGCGCTGCTCTTCCCAATGCTGGTGCTCGGGTTAGCCGTCACCACAAACATCAGAGTCGCTGAGCTGTTGCTGTTCGCGATCGGCGTGGTGATGATCATGTTCAATGCGCTCACCAATGGCATCTTGCAGTTGCGCGTGCCAGAGGCGTATCGCGGCCGACTGATGGCCTTCTATTCGCTCGTGTTTGTTGGGCTCTCGCAAACGGTCGGCGCGTTTGCGTTGGGCGCGGCCGCAGGCGCGGTTGGTGTGCAATGGGCCGTTGGTGCGTCGGCGCTGGTCACGCTGGCCTTTGCGGTGTACACGTTTGCTCGCTCGCCGGCGCTCAAGGCTCTCTAGGCGCGCTTTTTGCACGGGGCCATGGTGCGTCCTTTAAGAGAGAAGGATAGCTTCATCTTGGTGCCACTCCTCTGAGGCATTTTTTTCGTCTTGCAATTTTTCAGACTTACGCCAATGAGAAGCGCTCACGGCAGCGAAAGCACGCGAACACCCGAGTCGGGCGTGGAGAGGCTCCTTCGCTGGGCGACGCTCGCCATCATCGGGTATGGCATCGTGCTTCGATGCATCTTTCCAACGGCCGATCCTCTGCACGCGACGTGGTCCGGTTGGATGCTGGACGAGGGCCGCTGGACGGAGCTTGCCAGAGAATGGTCCCTCTTCCGCGCGCCGGATTTCGACACTGGCGTTTCCACGATACACGTGCTTATTGCGCCGGTTTACCAGTTGCTCACAGCGATGAGCTTCGAGCTGTTTGGTGTGGGGCCAGGCAGCGCACGGCTCGTGAGTCGAGTGGCTGGCATCGTGGTTATCGCGCTCATGGCGTTCAGTCTGCGTCGCTCGTTGGTTCGGCCCGCGTGGTGCGTGGTGTTGGTCATCACCGCGCTCAATCCCGAACTGGTGTATGCCAGCCGCGTAGCTATCCCCGAGATGGCGGCGCTTTGCATCGCGACGTTCGCATTCTTCCTGTTGACGGGAGGACCGCGGAACGTGCGGCGCGCCGCGCTCGCCGGTCTCGTCACGGCTATCGCGCTCGCGACCAAGGCAACCACTCTCCCCATCGTCCTTCCTTTTGCGGCCATCGTGTGGTTCATGCACCGCACGGATGACCCGGCGTCGCGGATAGCCCGCCTCGGCGGATTTCTTGGTGGACTCGCCGCGCCAGCGCTGGTGCTCTTCCCGTTCCTACTTGTAACCGGCAAGCTCAGCAACCTCGTATCGGCCGACGGCGGCGTGCTTGTGATTCTCCGCTTTGTCCAAGCGGCATCTCCATTTGGCGCGGTGTGGAAACTCTTCCACTCCGGGGACGCATCCAACGTGATGCTGCAGCTGGCGCTGCTGTGGCCGCTCACGATAGCCGTGTGGGTTCGAGGGATTCCTGACACGGATGCGGGGATGCTGTTGCGGTCGTCCCTCGCGTGGTTGGCCGGCTGGCTCGTGCCATGGCTCACGTTGGAATACTTCCCCGAGCGATATCTGGTACATCTGCACGTGCCCTTGGCGCTCGCTATTGGTGCCGGCTTGTC